>NZ_VFMN01000001.1:2747446-3052718 GCF_006715055.1 Lapillicoccus jejuensis | reverse complement strand
GGTCCGGGTCGACCTTGAGGGCGCTGGCGTGCAGGCCGGCCTTGTGCGCGAACGCGGACGCGCCGACGTACGGCTGGCGGCTGTACGGCGGCACGGTGGTCACCTCGCTGATGGCGTGCGCCAGGCGGGTCGCCTCGCGCAGCCGCTCCGGCTCGAGCAGCTCGTGGCCGAGCTTGAGCTGGAGGTTGCTGACGACGGTGAGCAGGTCCGCGTTGCCCGTGCGCTCGCCGTATCCGTTGACCGTGCCCTGCACGTGGGTGGCGCCGGCGTCGACGGCGGCCATCGAGTTGGCCACGGCGCAGCCGGTGTCGTTGTGGCAGTGGATGCCGACGCGGACCTCGTGCTGCGCGGCGGCCCCGCCGAGCGCGTCGTGCACGTCGTGGACGACCTCGGCGACCTGCCCGGGCAGCATGCCGCCGTTGGTGTCGCACAGCGCGACGACCTCGGCGCCGGCCTCGGCCGCGGTGCGCAGCACCTCGAGGGCGTAGGCGCGGTCGCTCGTGTAGCCGTCGAAGAAGTGCTCGGCGTCGAGGAAGACGCGCCGACCCTCGCCGTGCAGGAAGGAGACGGTGTCGCGGACCATCGCGAGGTTCTCCTCGAGCGTGGTGCGCAGGGCGCGCTCGACGTGGCCCGTGTGCGACTTCGCGACAAGGGTGACGACGGCGGCCCCGGAGTCGAGCAGGGCTCGGACGAGGACGTCGTCGGCCGCGCGGGACCCGGCCCGCCGGGTGGCGCCGAACGCGGCGAGGGTCGCGTTCCGCAGGTCGAGCTCGCGCCCGGCGCGGGCGAAGAACTCGGTGTCCTTGGGGTTCGCGCCGGGCCAGCCGCCCTCGATGAACCCGACGCCCAGCTCGTCGAGGTGCCGGGCGATGGCCAGCTTGTCGACGACGGAGAGGTTGAGCCCCTCCTGCTGCGCTCCGTCGCGCAGGGTCGTGTCGTAGACGTGCAGGGCGGGGGCGGTGATCATCGGGTCTGCCTTCGGTGGGGACCGGTGGAGGGCGAGACCCCCTCGTCGCCGTCGGACCGGGACTGGGGTGGCGCCGCCGGACCAACAAAAAGACCCCCCTGGTCAAGGGAGGTCGGCACGACGAGGAGGTCTCGTCGCGCTAGCCGATAATGACGGTGGTCGTCACGGCGGGCATCATGCCGACACTGTGGCACGGGCCGGGACGCCCGTGGGACAGGTGTCTCGGGATCCGGACGGCGTGCACGGGGCATGACGTTCGAGCCCGGGGGTACGGTCAGGAGTTGTATCGCGCAACGATGCGCTCCTCGGACCACGTTGCGCCCCCTCGGACGGAAGGCCCCCATCATGGCCACGACCACCAGCAGTCCACCGCAGAGCGAGAGCCCGAACCTCAAGCGCCACGTCGGGGTCGTCGGCCTCCTCTTCGCCTCGGTCGGCTCGATCATCGGCTCGGGCTGGCTCTTCGGAGCGCTCAACGCCTCGCAGCAGGCCGGACCGGCCGCCGTCATCTCGTGGGCGCTCGGCGGCATCCTCATCCTCTTCATCGCTCTGTGCTACGCCGAGCTCGGCACCATGTTCCCGCTCTCCGGCGGCGTCGTGCGCTTCCCGCACATGGCGTTCGGCAACTTCGCCAGCTTCACCTCCGGGTGGATCACCTACATCGCCGTCGGCACCACCGCCCCGATCGAGGTCGAGGCCGCGCTGCAGTACGGCACGAAGTACGCCGACTTCACGACCAAGCACACCGTCGGCGGCGACACCGTCTACACCCTCACGCCGCTGGGGTACGGCGCCGCGGTCGTCCTCATGGCGCTCTTCGTCGTCGTCAACTACTTCGGCGTCCGCTGGTTCGCGCGGATCAACAACGCGCTGGTCTCGTGGAAGCTGTTCATCATCCTGCTCGTCATCGTCGCGTTCTTCGTCGCGGCCTTCCACGGCAGCAACTTCACGTCGTACGGCTTCACCCCGCAGGGGGTGCACGGCGTCTTCACCGCGATCGCCACCAGCGGGATCGTGTTCTCCTACCTCGGGTTCCGCCAGGGCATCGAGCTGGCCGGCGAGACGGACAACCCCAAGCGCAACGTCCCGCTCGCGGTCATCGGCTCGGTGCTGCTGACGGCCGTCATCTACATCCTGCTCCAGGTGGCCTTCATCGGGGCGCTCGACCCGGGCACGCTCAGCGGCTCCGGCGGCTGGGCGAACCTCGCCTTCAAGAACGACTTCGGGCCGCTCGCCGCCCTCGCCTCGCTGCTGGGGCTCGGCTGGCTCGCGGTCCTGCTCTACGTCGACGCCATCGTCTCCCCCGGCGACACCGGGCTGATCTACACGACGGTGACGTCACGGATCTCGTTCGCCATGGCCCGAAACGGGAACGCCCCCAAGGCGCTGGGCCGCACGACCGACCGCGGCGCCCCGCTCATCGGGCTGCTGCTCGCCTTCGTCATCGGCCTCATCGCCTTCCTGCCCTTCCCCAGCTGGCAGCAGCTGGTCGGCTTCATCACCTCGGCGACCGTGCTGTCCTTCGCTTCCGGGCCGCTGGTCCTCGTCGCGCTGCGGCGTCAGATCCCCGACCGGGAGCGCCCGTTCCGCCTGCCCGGCGGGCACGTCATCCCCTTCCTCGCGTTCTGGGGCTCGAACCTCATCGTCTACTGGTCCGGCTGGCAGACGGTGTGGAAGCTCATGGTCGCGGTCCTCATCGGGTTCGTCCTGCTGGCGATCTTCATGGCCACCGGGGTCCTGCGCGGCCAGTCGCTCGACGCCCGCGCCGGCCTGTGGGTCGTCCCCTGGCTGGCCGGCATGACGATCATGTCCTACCTCGGTGACTACGACGGCGGCCTCAAGGTCGTCGGGTTCGGCACGGCCATCCCCATCGTCGGGCTGCTGTCGGCGCTGATCTACGTCATGGCCTACCGGCTGCGGCTGCCCGACGAGGCGGCCCGCGCCTACATCGAGGAGACCGTCCAGGAGGCGGCCGTCGAGGACGAGCAGCTCGCGGCGCACTGACCGACCCCCACCAGCACGACGCCGGCGGCGTCGTCCTCAGCCGAGCAGGTGCTCGACGACGAGGGCGACGCCGTCGTCGTCGTTGGCCGCGGTGACGAGGTCGGCGGCGGCGACCACGTCGGGGTGGCCGTTGCCGACCGCGACGCCGGTCCCGGCCCAGGTGAGCATCGGCAGGTCACCGGGCATGTCGCCGAAGGACCACACGGACGCGGCGGGCAGGTCGCGCTCGGCGCACCAGGCCGCGAGCCCGGCGGCCTTGCTCACGCCCGGCGCCGAGATCTCGGCCAGTCCGCGCGCGCCGGAGAAGTGCAGCGCCCCGCGCTCCCCCACGACCCGCGCGACGGCGGCCCGGAACTCCTCGTCGGGCATCGCGTCGTGCCGCGCCAGGAGCTTGCCGACGACGCCCGCCTCCGTCGCGCGCGTCGCGCCCCGCGCACCCACGGGACCCCGTACGGCGTCGGCGGGGAGCGGGTGGTCGCTCGCGTAACCCTCCTCGACGTGGAAGCCGGAGCGCCGCTCGGCGGCGAAGGCGATGCCGGGCAGCGCCCGACGCAGGTCCGCGACGACCGCGTCGAGCGCATCGGCGTCGAAGCCGGTCTCCGCGACGACCCGGCGGGCCGGGACGTCGTACACGAAGGCGCCGTTGGCGCACACGGCGATCCCGTGCGGGCCGACGACGGCCTCGAGGTCGTCGAGCCACCGCGGGGGCCGCGCGGTGACGAGGACGGTCACGAGACCCGCCTCCTCGGCGGCCGCCCACGCCGCGCGGGTGCGCGGCGAGACGGTGCCGTCGGAGCGCAGCAGCGTGCCGTCGAGGTCGGAGGCGACGACGCGCGCCGGCCCGACCTGCGCGAGCCGCTCGCGGACGCGGTCAGCGAGCGGCTGCGCCGTCGGGGCGTCGGACCTCACCTCACACCAGGCGGGTGAGCCAGCCGCGGGTGTCCTCGGTGCGGCCGTACTGGATGTCGAGCAGCGTCGAGCGGATCCGCATGGCGACCTCGTCGACGTGCCCGGGGCCGCGGTGGTCGACGCTGCCGCCCTCCCACTTCAGCTCGCCCACGGGGGTGATGACCGCGGCGGTGCCGCAGGCGAAGACCTCGGCGAGCTCGCCGGCGGCGGCGGCGTCCTTCCACTCCTGGATGGGGATCCGGCGCTCCTCCGGGCGCAGCCCCAGCTCGCTCGCGAGCTGGAGCACCGAGCTGCGGGTGACGCCCTCGAGGATCGAGCCGGTCAGCTCGGGGGTGACCAGGCGCCCGTCCTTGTAGACGAGGAAGAGGTTCATCCCGCCGAGCTCCTCGATGGTCGTGTGCGTCGAGGAGTCGAGGAAGACGGCCTGGTCGCACCCGTGCTCGGCACCCTCGAGCTGGCCGGCGAGCGAGCTGGCGTAGTTGCCGCCGCACTTGGCGGCGCCGGTGCCGCCGGAGCCGGCGCGGGCGTAGTCGGTGGAGATCCACAGCGAGACCGGCTTCACGCCGCCGGCGAAGTAGGCGCCGGCCGGGGACGCGATGAGGCAGTAGGTGACCTCCTGCGCGGGGCGGACCCCCAGGAAGCCCTCCGAGGCGAACATGAACGGACGCAGGTAGAGGCTCTTCTCCCCCGTCTCGCCGGGCTCGGGCACCCAGGCCTTGTCGACGCCGACGAGCGCGCGCAGCGACTCGACGAAGTCGGGGGTCGCGAGCTCGGGCAGGGCGAGGCGGCGGGCGCTGCGCTGGAAGCGCTCGGCGTTCGCCTCGGGGCGGAAGGTCCACACCGACCCGTCGGCGTGCCGGTAGGCCTTGAGGCCCTCGAAGATCTCCTGCGCGTAGTGCAGGACGGCGCTCGCCGGGTCGAGCTGCAGGGGCCCGTACGACGTCACGCGGGCGTCGCTCCAGCCCTCGCCGTGGCGCCACGTCGCGAGCGCCATGTGGTCGGTGAAGCGCTTGCCGAAGCCGGGGTTCGCGAGGATCGCGCCGCGCTCGGCGGGCGGGAGCGGCTGGGGGTTGAGCTCGACCCCGAAGGACAGGGAGGCCGTCGGGCTGAGGGTGGTCGTCATGGTGGGACCTTCCGGTGGATCGGTCCGACGGGGCCCCGGGAGGCGTCGTCGCCGGACGGGTAGGCGGGGTGCTGCCGTGAACGGCAGGGTACTCGCCGCGGCGGATGACGCCGTACCGGCGGTGGCGAATCGGATTCGGTGGGCTCGGCTCGGGTCGTGAGCCGAGCCGAGTGGGCCGAATCCGATTCGGGTGGCGACCCGGATGTGGTCCGGAGGGGCGAGCGGGTCAGGCGAGGCGCGACGCGATGGCGTCGCCGACCTGGCTGGTCGAGCGGGGCGCGTCGCCGCGCTCGGCGAGATCCGCCTCGACCGCCGCCTCGACGCGGCGGGCGTCGTCGGCGCGGCCGAGGTGGTCGAGCAGGAGGGCGACGGACAGGACCGTCGCGGTGGGGTCGGCCTTGCCCTGGCCCGCGATGTCGGGCGCGGAGCCGTGGACCGGCTCGAACATGCTGGGGGCGGTGCGGTCGGGGTTG
Source organism: Lapillicoccus jejuensis (assembly GCF_006715055.1). NCBI lineage: Bacteria > Bacillati > Actinomycetota > Actinomycetes > Micrococcales > Intrasporangiaceae > Lapillicoccus > Lapillicoccus jejuensis. The sequence continues at coordinate 3,047,242 of NZ_VFMN01000001.1, read as the reverse complement.
ACGTTGCCGCTCGCGGCCAGGCCGATGCCGCCGACGATGGCGCCGGCGATGTCGGTGATGATGTCGCCGAAGAGGTTGTCGGTGACGATGACGTCGAAGCGGCCGGGGTCGGTCGCGAGGAAGATCGTCGCGGCGTCGACGTGCTGGTAGGCCGTCTCGACGTCGGGGAACTCGGCGCCCACCTCCTCGACCGTGCGCCGCCACAGGTGGCCGGCGTTGACGAGGACGTTGTGCTTGTGGACGAGCGTGAGGTGCTGGCGCGGCCGGGCCTGCGCGCGGGCGAAGGCGTCGCGGACGACGCGCTCGACGCCGAAGCGGGTGTTGATGCTCACCTCGGTGGCGACCTCGTTCGGGGTGCCGGTGCGCATCGAGCCGCCGTTGCCGACGTACGGGCCCTCGGTGCCCTCGCGCACGACGACGAAGTCGATGCCGCCGGGGGCGACGTGCGCGACGTCGAGGGGGCTGCGCACGCCGGGGTAGAGCTTGGCCGGGCGCAGGTTGACGTAGTGCTCGAGGGCGAACCGGATCGGCAGCAGCACGCCGCGCTCGAGGACTCCGGACGGGACCGACGGGTCGCCGATCGCGCCGAGCAGGATGGCGTCGTGGCCGCGCAGCTCCTCGAGGACGCTCGCCGGGAGGGTCTCACCGGTCGCGTGCCAGCGGCGGGCGCCGAGGTCGTACTCGGTGGTCTCGACGGTGAGGTCGCCGCCCGCGGCCGCCCGCAGGACCTTGAGGCCTTCGGCCACGACCTCCGGGCCGATGCCGTCGCCGCCGATGACCGCCAGCTGGAGCGTGCTCATACCGTGCAGCCTAGGGCCGGTCCTGAGGGGCGAGACGGGCGTCTCGCGATGCGAACCCGGTGCTCCCGGAAGATCTTCGACGAACGCGACCGGATCCAGCCCCGAGCACTCCCCCGCTCGAAGATCGTCGAGGAACGCGAGCCGGGCACGACGACGGCCCGCCCGCGGGTCGCGGACGGGCCGTGAGGGACGGGCAGCGGGTGGCCGCTCAGTCCTCGTCGTCGGTGTGGCCCTGGTCGCGCAGGTCCATCGACTCCTGCAGCGCCTGCCGGGCGCGGAGTGCTTCCTCGCTCATGTCGCGCCTCCTTCCGTGCGGTGGTGCGGTCGCCGCCTCCAGGCACGGGGTCTCCGGCCTCGGGCGACCTCTCCACGGTAGGTGGACGTCCGACTATCTGACACCCGAGTCTTGGGATCCGGACACCGCGTCGCTCACCGGTCCGAACCGGCGCAGCTCGCGGGTGATCGTCCGGTGCGCCCGCAGCATGCCGACGGCCCGGTAGACCCGGGCCGAGCCCGGCCGGTCCCCGACGAGGGTGAACCGGCGGGTGGTGACCAGCTGGTCGGACCAGCGCAGCTTGGCCGTGTCGACGCCCGGGGAGAACAGCATCCGCCGCCGGCCCTCGGCCTCCGCCCGGCGCAGCGCGTGCTCCTGCAGGGCCGTGACCGGGCTCAGCTCCCACGCCTCGTCGGCGACCCCGGACACCGACACCCACAGGGTGTCGCCGACGGCGAAGGTCAGCAGCGCGGCCACCGCCCGACCGTCGCGCTCCACCCGGTGGACGGTGGCGCCGGCGTACGGCGCGCGCCGGGCCAGCCCCTCGAGCAGCCGCCCCTGCGAGGGGACCTCGAGGACGTCGGCGTGACCGGGTCCGCGGTCGAGCCCGGCGCGGTCGCCGTGCAGCCGCCGCAGGTCGGCCAGCGCCGCCGGCCACCCGGGCTCGCCGGCGGCGACGCTGGTCAGCGCCCACTCCCCGCCCGCCCGGGCCGTCCGCGAGCGGAACCGGCGCAGGCTCTCGCGCAGGTTGCGCCGCGGCCGCCAGGGCTCGTCGCCGTCGAGCGGGACGCACACCTGTGGCACGGGGGCGCCGGGGACGATGGCCGGCCGGGCGCCGACGTCGGACAGCCAGCGCGGCTCGGGCCACGGCTGGTCGTCGCGCAGCTCGAGGTCGACCCAGTCCCAGCGCTCGTGCCGGTGCAGCCAGCCGACCGCCGCGGCCAGCGCGGCCCGGTCGTGCGCGGGGTCGAGCAGCGGCTCGGACACCTCGTGCAGCAGCGGGTCGAGCAGCGCCCCGGCCAGGTGCAGCGAGCGCACCGCGTCGCGGTACGGCGCCCCGCGCCACCGCGCGCCGGGCAGCCACCGGTGCACGAAGAGCGGCAGGACGGCGACGAGGCCGTCGCCGGGGTGGGTGACGGCGAGGACGCGTTCGTCGCCCTCGGGCAGCAGGGCGTCGTACCAGGCGAGGACGGCCTGCGGACCGGCGAGCGGGTTGCGCGGTGGCACGCGCTCGGCGAGCGCGCACCACGCGGGCAGCAGCGGCTCGACGTCGGCGCGCGTGTGGCAGCGGACGTCGTACGTCCCGCCCTGCCTCGCCGTCACGGCTCTCCCCCAACGGTTCCCGCGGGTCGCCGTACGCCACCCGTCGTGAGGACGGTAGCGCTCACGCCCGTCGCCGGCGTCGCCACCACGCGGTGGCGGCGGCGACGAGGGCGAGCAGGACCGCCGCGGCGACGACGTACGGCCAGCCGCCGCCCACCCACAGCTCGACGACCGCGAACCCCACCGTCGTGTAGACCAGCGCCCACAGCAGCGCGCCGACGACGACCCCGGGCAGGTAGCGCCGCCACGGCATCCGCAGCGCGCCGGCGGCGGCGTTGGCGGCGGTCTGGAAACCGACGGTGAGGAAGGACAGCGCGACGACCGGCGCGCCCCAGCGGGCGACCACGCGCTCGGCCCGCTGGAGCGAGGGCCGGTCGAGGCGCGCGGCGACGCCGCGCAGCCGGCCGGTCCCGCCGCGCAGCCCCCGTCCCGCGAGGTAGGTCAGGCTCCCCCGGCCCAGGGCGGCGACGAAGAACAACGCGTAGAGCGCCGCGAACGGCCAGTCGGAGAAGCCGGCTCGGTCCACGTCGACCGAGCCTACGGGGCGGCGCCGGTGACCCGGCGCCGCCCCGTAGGGAGCTCAGCCGTGCGTCAGCGCGCCGCCGAGCCCTCGACGTAGTCGCTGTCGGAGTCCTTGATCCAGGACATCAGGCCGCGCAGCTCCTTGCCGGTCTTCTCGATCGGGTGCTGGGCACCCTTCTCGCGCAGCGCGGTGAACTCCGGCGCGCCGGCGTCCTGGTCGTCGATGAAGTGCTTCGCGAAGGTGCCGTCCTTGATCTCCGCGAGGATCTGCTTCATGTTCTCCTTGACGTGCGGGTCGATGACCCGGGGCCCGGAGACGTAGTCGCCGAACTCGGCCGTGTCGGAGATCGACCAGCGCTGCTTGGCGATGCCGCCCTCGATCATGAGGTCGACGATGAGCTTGAGCTCGTGCAGGCACTCGAAGTACGCGACCTCGGGCTGGTAGCCGGCCTCGGTGAGGGTCTCGAAGCCGTACTGCACCAGCTGGGACGCGCCGCCGCAGAGGACGGCCTGCTCGCCGAAGAGGTCGGTCTCGGTCTCCTCGGTGAAGGTCGTGCCGATGCCGCCGGCGCGCAGGCCGCCGATCGCCTTGGCGTAGCTCTTGGCCAGGTCCCAGGCGGTGCCGGACGGGTCCTGCTCGACGGCGAGGAGCACGGGCACGCCACGGCCGTCGGCGTACTCGCGGCGCACGAGGTGGCCAGGACCCTTGGGGGCGACCATGAGCACGTCGGAGGACGCGCGCGGCGTGATGTAGCCGAAGCGGATGTTGAAGCCGTGGCCGAAGAGCAGCGCGGCGCCGTCCTTGAGGTGGGGCTCGATGTGCTCGGCGTAGACGGTGCGCTGGACCTGGTCCGGGGTGAGGATGACGACGAGGTCGGCCTCCGCGGTGGCCTCGGCGACGGTGAGGACACGCAGGCCCTCGGCCTCGGCCTTCGCACGGCTGCGGCTGCCCTCGGCCAGGCCGATGCGGACGTCGACGCCCGAGTCGCGCAGGTTGAGCGCGTGGGCGTGGCCCTGGCTGCCGTAGCCGATGACGGCCACCTTCTTGCCCTGGACCACCCCGAGGTCGGCGTCGTCGTCGTAGAACATCTCGGCCATGGGGCCAGTCTCCTTCGGTTGTGGACTTCTTCTTCAGGTGAAGCGGGGGGCGCACCCCGTGCGGCGACCCGCGGGTCGCCGTACGGCGTCGTGCGGCTCAGGCGCTGCGCAGGCTGCGGTCGGTGATCGAGCGCGGCCCGCGGCCGACGCCGACGACGCCGGACTGGACGAGCTCGCGGATGCCGTAGGGCTCGAGCAGCCCCAGCAGCGCGTGGACCTTGTCGACCTTGCCGGTGGCCTCGATGGTCACCGAGTCGTGGGCGACGTCGACGACGCGGGCCCGGAACAGCTCGACGGTCTCGAGGATGTGCGTGCGGGTCGTCGCGTCGGCGCGGACCTTGACCAGGACGACCTGGCTCTGCACCGACGCGGTCGGGTCGAGCTCGACGACCTTGAGCACCTCGACGAGCTTGTTCAGCTGCTTGGTGACCTGCTCGAGCGGCAGGTCCTCGACGTCGACGACGACGGTCATCCGCGAGATGTCGTCGTGCTCGGTCGGGCCGACGGCGAGGGAGTCGATGTTGAAGCCGCGGCGGGAGAACAGGCCCGCGATGCGGGCCAGGACGCCGGGCTTGTTCTCGACGAGGACGGACAGGGTGTGCTTGCTCATGTCGCTCCTGCTCTCTGCTTCCGGGCCGGCCGTCAGGCCTCGCGGTCCCACACGGGGGCCGCGCCGCGGGCGTTGAGGATCTTGTCGTTGCTCACGCCGGCGGGCACCATCGGCCACACCATCGCGTCGCGGGCGACGACGAAGTCGATGACCACGGGCCGGTCGTTGGTCTCCAGCGCGGTGCGGATCGCCGCGTCGACGTCCTCCTCGCGCTCGACCCGGATCCCGAGGCAGCCGTAGGCGTCCGCGAGCTTGACGAAGTCGGGGATGCGCTGGCCGACGCTCGTGTGCAGGTCGGTGTTGCTGTAGCGCTCGTTGTAGAAGAGCGTCTGCCACTGGCGCACCATGCCGAGGCTGCTGTTGTTGATGACCGCGACCTTGATCGGGATGTCGTTGATGACGCAGGTCGCCAGTTCTTGATTGGTCATCTGGAAGCAGCCGTCGCCGTCGATGGCCCAGACGGTGCGCTGCGGCTCGGCGACCTTGGCGCCCATCGCGGCCGGGACGGCGTACCCCATGGTGCCGGCGCCGCCGGAGTTGACCCACGCGTTGGGGCGCGAGTAGCGCACGAACTGCGCGGCCCACATCTGGTGCTGGCCGACGCCGGCGCAGTAGACCGCCTCGGGGCCGGTCAGCTCGCCGATCCGCTCGATGACGTACTGCGGGCTGAGCGCCCCACCCTCGTCCTTGGTGTAGCCGAGGGGGTAGGTCTCCTTCCACTCCGCGACGGTGGCGCGCCAGTCGGCGTAGTCCGCGCCCTGCGAGGCCTCGTCGTGCGAGATCGCCTCGATGAGGTCGGTGATGACCTCCTTGGCGTCGCCGACGATCGGCACGTCGGCGGTGCGGTTCTTGGAGATCTCGGCGGGGTCGATGTCGGCGTGGATGATCTTGGCCTCGGGGGCGAACGTCGACAGCTGACCGGTCACCCGGTCGTCGAAGCGGGCGCCGAGGGTGATGAGCAGGTCCGACTTCTGCAGCGCCGTCACCGCGGCGACGGTGCCGTGCATGCCGGGCATGCCGAGGTTGAGCGGGTGCTCGTCCGGGACGACGCCGCGGGCCATGAGGGTGGTGACGACGGGGATCTGCGTGAGGTCGACGAGCCGGCGCAGCACCTCGCTGGCCTCGGCGCGGACGATGCCGCCGCCGACGTAGAGCACGGGCCGCTTGGCGGCGGCGATGAGCCGGGTCGCCTCGCGGATCTGCTTGCTGTGCGGGCGGGTCACCGGACGGTAGCCGGGCAGGTCGGTCGTCGGCGGCCACGAGAACGTCGTCGTCCCCTGCAGCGCGTCCTTGCTGATGTCGACCAGGACCGGCCCGGGGCGGCCGCTGCGCGCGACGTGGAAGGCCTCGGACAGGGCCCGCGGGATCTCGGCCGGGTCGGTGACGAGGTAGTTGTGCTTGGTGATCGGCATCGTGATGCCGCGGATGTCGGCCTCCTGGAAGGCGTCCGTGCCGATGGCGGCGGAGCTGACCTGGCCGGTGATGGCGACGATCGGCACCGAGTCCATGTAGGCGTCGGCGAGCGGCGTGACGAGGTTGGTCGCGCCCGGGCCGGAGGTCGCCATGCAGACGCCGACCCGACCGGTCGCGGCGGCGTAGCCCTCGGCGGCGTGGCCGGCGCCCTGCTCGTGGCGCACGAGGATGTGCCGGACCGACGTCGAGTCCATGAGCGGGTCGTAGGCGGGCAGGATCGCGCCGCCCGGGATGCCGAAGACGGTGTCGACGCCGAGCGCCTCGAGCGAGCGGACGAGGGCCTGGGCGCCGGTGACCTGCTCCGGCGTCGGGATGGGGCCGGGCTGCGGGGCGGGGGTCCGCCGCGCGTGCTGGGCGATGTCGGCCGGGGAGGGTCGCACCGGGGTCGCGCTGTCGCTCACGTCGTCACCTTCGGTCGTGCTCGGGTCCTGCTACGGGTCCTGCTGGGGGTGCTGCGGGTCGGAGAGCGCCGCGGGTGAGGGGCGGACTCCGGCCACAAAAAAACCCTCCGGTCCACTGGCGGACAGAAGGGGAGCGCGTCGGGCTCGGGTCGGTGGACCGTCGTCAGACGCGCGGAGGAAGTACGAGGAGTCGTGCCACAGGGACACCGTGCTCCCCGGGGTGAGGCGGTGTCAATCCGGGCTCCGGCGTGTCCCAGCATCCGGGACGGTTGTGTCACCAGACGGACACCCCGAAACCGGGGTGACAGCGAGCGCCGACGGCCCCCATCCTGCCGAGGTGACGCGCGATCCCGACCCCGACCCGCCGGCGCCGTACCGCCGCCGGGGGCTGGTGCTGCCCGACGCCGTCCGGGTCCACGAGATCGTCCGCGACAGCGAGGTGCACGACGTCGGCGAGGCGGTGGTCGACGCCGAGGACATCGTCGGCGACTGGCAGCGGCCGAGCTTCGACGTCACGACGCAGGCCGTCGGGCTCGAGCTCGACGGCGAGCTCGTCGCCTACGCCGAGGTCTTCCGGGGCCAGCGCGCCGACGCGCACGTCCTGCCGGCGCACCGTGGCCGCGGGCTCGGGACCTGGCTGGCGGGCTGGGTCGTCGCGGAGGGGCGGCGGCAGGGCGGGACGACCGTCGGGCAGCCGGTGCTCCAGGGCTCCGACGCCGATCGGCTGCTCGGCTCGCTCGGCTGGCGTGTGCGCTGGACGTCGTGGGTGCTCGCCCTCGAGGAGGGCCGCGAGATCGAGCCGCAGCCGCTGCCCGCGGGGTACGCCGTCCGCGGGCTCGAGCCCGGTGAGGAGCGGCTGGCGTACGGCGTCGTCGAGCGCGCCTTCTCCGAGTGGCCGGACCGCACCCCGACCGCCTACGAGGACTGGGCGGCGGTGACGGTGCTGCGCCCCGGCTTCACCCGGTCGATGCTGCGGCTGGTCACCGCGCCGGACGGCGCGGTCGTCGGCGCCGCGGTCGTCGTCGACAGCGGCGCGACGGCGTACGTCGACCAGCTCGCCGTCGAGCGCGCGCACCGCGGGCGCGGGCTGGCGAGAGCGCTGCTCGTCGACGCCTTCGCGGGCGGCCGGTCCCGCGGTCGCACCCGGTGCGAGCTGTCCACCGACTCGCGCACCGGCGCGCTGGGGCTCTACGAGAAGGTCGGCATGACCGTGACGTCGACCTGGGTCAACCGCGGCACCGACGTCTAGCGTCCGCAACTCTGCGGCACCGGTGCCGCAGAGTTGCGGACGTCCGGACTTCCGTGACGGACGTCAGGGGCCGTGCGGAGCCCCGGGGGCAGGGTGGGCGGCATGGTCCAGGGGGACATCACTCGTGACATCGACGTCCACGCCCGTCTCGCGCCGCCAGGTGACGCCCGTCGGATGCTGCTCGCGTCGACCGCGGCGCTCGTCCTCGGGCAGGTGGTCGTCATCGCGCTGCACGAGACGTCTCACGCCGTCGCCGGCCTGCTGCTCGGGCTGACGCCGACGCAGTTCACCAGCCAGGTGCGCTTCTCCCCGGAGCCGACGCCGGGTCAGCACGCGGTGACGGCGCTGACCGGACCCGCCTTCAGCCTCCTCAGTGGGCTGCTCGTCGTCGCTCTCGCGCGGCTGCGGCCGCCTGGCTGGTGGCGGCTGTGGCTGGCGTGGGCCGGCTTCCTCAGTGCCCAGGAAGGCATCGGCTACCTCGTCATCGCGCCGCTGGTGAGCAGCGGCGACACCGGCGCCGGGCTCGCGGCCCTGAGCGCGCCGGGCTGGGTGGCGTGGGCGATAGGCGCCGTCGGGGTCGTCCTCATGGTGCTGCTGGTGCGGCGGTTCGCCGCGGTGGCCGTGACCTGGGCCCGGGACCTCTACGAGCTGCGGGCCATGATCGTCTGGCCCTGGCTGGTCGGGACGGCGGTCGCCGTGCTCCTCGAGCTGGCCTTCCTCGCGCGGACCGCGGGGACCCAGGACGGCGACGTCGTCGCCATCCTCCTCGGCTCGGCGTCGCTCGCGGTGTTCTCACCGCTGGCCATGGTCTTCTGGCAGCGAGCCCGCGCCCGGCAGGACCCGACGACCCTCCCGACGCAACCCGCTCCCCCGGTGCCGGTCGTGGCGTGGGTGCTGTTCCTCGTCCTCGTCCTCGTCAAGCTCCTCGTCGTCACCCGCGGCGTCACCTGGTGAGACGCAGCGTCCGCAACATCGAGGCACCGGTGCCTCGATGGTGCGGACGCTACGACGGGGCGGTGACGGGCAGGATGGGGTGATGGCGCGCTGGGTGCTGCACGTCGACCTCGACCAGTTCCTGGCCGCGGTCGAGGTCCTGCGCCACCCGGAGCTCGCGGGCAAACCGGTCGTCGTCGGCGGCCGCGGTGACCCGACCGAGCGGGCGGTGGTCTCGACGGCGTCGTACGAGGCCCGGGCCTTCGGCGTCCGCTCCGGGATGGCGCTGCGGCTGGCCCAGCGCAAGTGCCAGGACTGCGTCTTCCTGCCCGTCGACCGACCCGTCTACGAGGAGGTCTCGGCGCGCGTCATGGAGACCCTCAAGGCGCAGCCTGGCGCGACGGTGCAGGTCCTCGGTTGGGACGAGGCGTTCGTCGGCGTCGACGACGCCGAGGTCGGCGACCCGGTCGCCTACGCCGAGCGGATCCAGGCCGAGGTGCTGGCCGCGACCGACCTGCACTGCTCCGTCGGCATCGGCGACACGACGGTGCGGGCGAAGATCGCGACCGACTTCGGCAAGCCCCGCGGCACCTTCGTCCTCACCCGTGACACCTGGGTCGAGGTGATGGGCGACCGCCCGACGACGGCGATCTGGGGCATCGGCAACCGCATCGCCGCCCGGCTCGAGGCCCTCGGCGTCACGACGGTGACCGACCTCGCGCGCGCCGACGAGGACGCGCTCACGACGGAGTTCGGACCGCGGATGGGCCCGCACTACCGCCGGCTCGGGCGTGGCCTGTCGACCAACGTCGTCGACGACACCCCGTGGGTCGCGCGGGCGCACGGGCGCGAGACGACGTACCAGCGCGACCTGGTCACCCCCGAGGAGGTCGCGGCCGCCATCGAGGAGCTGGCCCGGCAGGTCGAGACCGACCTGCGGCACGAAGGCCGCCCGGCGCAGCGGGTCGGCCTCAAGGTCCGCTACAAGCCCTTCTTCACGACGACCCGGGTGCGCACCCTGCCCCAGCCGACGTACGACGCCCCGACCCTCGCCGCCGTCGCCCTCGAGCTCCTCGCCGGCCTCGACCAGGGCGACCGGCCCATCCGGCTGCTCGGCGTGCGCGGCGAGATGGTCCCACCCGAGGGCGGGTACGACGCCCCGCGCACCGTCGGTCGCGGCGGCCCGGCCGCGGCCGAGCCGCCGGACGCGTTGCTCTGATCCCCTCCTCAGCAGCCCACGCCTCGACGGATGATCGCCGCTTTACAGATTACGTCCGATAGGGGACCTTATCTGTTATGGCTGATGGGTTCCTCAGCATCGAGGAGACGGCGAACGCCCTGGGGGTGTCGACCCGGCATGCCCGCAGACTGGCGGACTCCGGTGCGGTCGACCGCATCGCCCGCGGGCTCGTCGACCGGGCGTCCGTCGACCGGTACCTCCGGTCGCACCGACAGGGGCGGACTCGCGCGTGGGCCGAGCCCACCGCATGGGGAGCCGTCGCCTTCCTGTCCGGCCGTGACGTCGACTGGCTGGGCACGGTGCAGACCTCTCGCCTCCGGACGGCGCTACGCGAGACTCGCGACGTCGACGAGCTGCTGACTCGCATGCGGGACCGCACGCGCGTCCGCACCTATGAAGCTCACCGCGCGGCGATCCCCCGACTGCGAGCTCTGGTCCTCGCCACCGACCTGCGCCAGCTCGGCATCAGCGATGCGGTCGACGGCAGCGTGGACGGCTATCTCGCGGAGGACGACCTGGACCGTGTGGTGCTCACGCTGGGCCTGCGGGAGGCGACCGACGGGACCGTCGTGCTGAGGACGACCGGCTTCGACACCGCGCGAGTCCGCGGCCTCGTCGACACCCTGACGGTCGCGGCGCTGGATGCGGCGACGAGCAGCGACCCACGCCTGCGGAGCGCCGGCCGACGTGCCCTCGACGACGCGATGGAGGCCCATCGGTGATTCCGGACCGCCCGACGATCGAGATCACCACCGCAACAGGGGGATGGCCGGACCCGTGGCCCAGCGTGGCCGAGCTGGCCCAGGCTCTCCCCGACGGGAGCTGGACGCTGGTCGGCGGCTTGATGACAGCTCCACACCGTCCATCACGGCCTGGGCATCGTGCGGCCCACCAACGATGTCGACATCGTGCTGCACCTGGAGACGCGTCGAGGACTCCCAAGCGCCGTGGCGACTGCCCTCGAGATCCTCGGCTACCGCTTTCGACCCAGCATCGACCCGCGCCACAACACGGCACACCGCTTCGTCCGAGGCGCGTCCACCGTCGATCTCGTCGTCGGCGCGGACGAGCAGGATCAGGTGGACGTGCTCATCGCGGACCACCCTGCTCCGCGGGTGATCGAGACGCTGCGTGGACATGAGATGACCCGCATCGAGGGAGGCACTCAGGCACTGCGCCGAACTGTCAATGCACGGTTGGAGATCGTGCGCGGCGCGACGGCGACCGTCTCGGTACCGCGACCCTTCGGAGCACTGATCCTCAAGGCTGCTGCCTACACCGCTGACTCCCGGGATGGGGACCGCCATCTCTTCGACGCCGCCGCGCTGCTCGCCTGCATCGACGACCCGTTCGCCGAACGGGCTGGATTCGCCGGCTCGGACCGGCAGCGGGTGTTGACCCTTGTGCGCCGTCTCCCGATGGACCACGAGGCATGGCGGGCACTGCCCGCAGACCATCGGACTCAGGCACAGCTGACCCTCGCCCTGCTGGCCGGGACCGAGCCCAGGTCGATCCTCTGACTACTCCAGGACCGCGCCCCGACTCGCGCTCCCGACGAGCTTGCGGTACTTCGCGAGCACCCCGCGCGGGTACTTCGGCGGCGGCGGGGTGAAGTCCTTGGCGCGCTCGGCCAGCTCCTCCGGCGACACGTCGACATCGAGGGTGCCGGCCGCCACGTCGAGCCGGATCGTGTCGCCGTCCCGGACGAACGCGATCGGTCCGCCGTCGACGGCCTCGGGCGCGATGTGCCCGACGCAGAGACCCGTCGTGCCTCCGGAGAACCGGCCGTCGGTCATGAGCAGGACGTCCTTGCCGAGCCCGGTGCCCTTGATGGCGCCGGTGACGGCGAGCATCTCGCGCATGCCCGGGCCGCCCTTGGGGCCTTCGTACCGGATGACGACGACGTCGCCGGCGGCGAGCTTGCCGCTCTCCACGAAGTCCATCGCCGCCCGCTCGCCGTCGAAGACGCGCGCGGTCCCGGTGTAGGAGTCGGTGTCGAAGCCGGCCGACTTGACGACCGCGCCCTCCGGCGCGAGCGACCCGGTGAGGATCGTGATGCCGCCGGTGCGGTGGATCGGGTTCTCCATGGCGCGGATCACGTGGCCGTCGGGGTCCGGCGGCGGCACGTCGGCCAGGTTCTCGGCCACTGTCTTCCCGGTCACGGTCAGGCAGTCGCCGTGCATGATGCCGGCGTCGAGCAGCGCCTTCATGACGACGGGGATGCCGCCGATCCGGTCGATGTCCTTCATGACGAACCGGCCGAACGGCTTGACGTCGGCCAGGTGAGGCACCCTCGCGCCGACCCGCTTGAAGTCCTCGATGGTCAGGTCGACCTCGGCCTCGTGCGCGATGGCGAGCAGGTGCAGCACCGCGTTGGTCGAGCCGCCGAAGGCCATCGTCACGGCGATGGCGTTCTCGAACGCCTCCTTGGTCATGATCTGCCGCGCGGTGATCCCGCGGCGCAGCAGCTCGACGACGGCCTCGCCGGACTTGCGGGCGAAGATGTCGCGGCGCCGGTCGGTGGCCGGCGGCGCGGCCGACCCCGGCAGCGACATCCCGAGCGCCTCGCCGATGGCGGCCATCGTGTTGGCCGTGTAGAACCCGCCGCACGCGCCCTCACCCGGGCAGATCGCCCGCTCGATGGCGTCGACGTCGGCGCGCGACATCTTGCCCGCGGCGCAGGCGCCGACCGCCTCGAACGCGTCGATGATCGTCACCTCCTTCTCCGAGCCGTCGGAGAGCTTGGCGATGCCGGGCAGGATCGTCCCGGCGTAGAGGAAGACCGACGCGAGGTCGAGCCGCGCGGCCGCCATCATCATCCCGGGAAGCGACTTGTCGCAGCCGGCGAGGAGCACCGACCCGTCGAGGCGCTCGGCGTTCATCACGGTCTCGACCGAGTCGGCGATGACCTCGCGCGACACGAGCGAGAAGTGCATCCCCTCGTGACCCATCGAGATCCCGTCGGACACGGAGATGGTGCCGAACTCGAGCGGGTAGCCGCCGCCGGCGTGCACGCCGTCCTTGACCGCCTTGGCCAGCCGGTCGAGCGACAGGTTGCACGGCGTGATCTCGTTCCACGAGCTCGCGACGCCGATCTGCGGCTTGGCCCAGTCGTCGTCCCCCATGCCGACGGCCCGGAGCATGCCGCGCGAGGCGGTCTTCTCGAGCCCGTCGGTGACGTCGCGGGAGCGGGGCTTGATGTCGGGGGCCGGCGTCTCGGTCGTCATACCCGCGGACTCTAGCCCCGGGTCCCGCAGGACGCCGTACGGCGTCTCGCAGGTCGGCTAGGAGCCTCGTGAGGGAAGCGACACAGCTAGCGCACTCCTCGCGCTCGGGCCTGCGGTTCGCGAACTCGTGTCCGGGCGCCGCCGCTTTTTCGTGCCGTTCGGGGCCGTCAGCGGCAGGATCGCCGAGTTCTCCGTGCGGAGATGTCCGCGTGACCATGTCTCCGAACGTAGATTGCCGTCCATGGCCATGTGGAGTCGAACTTCGCGCGATGTCGATGGTGAGAGCGTCATCGGCTCTTGGCGGCATGCGTTCATCAACAACGGCGGTTCGTACTACCTAACCGACCTCATCGTGTACGCCGACGGCCTCGTTGACTGCTGGGGCCTGGTGACGGTTGAGCAGTTCCGCGACAAACTTCGCAGTGGCTGGGTGGCGACGTCGCTCAAGGAGGGCGCCGAGGCGTCCGCGCACGAACTGGCGTCGTGGACGTTCAAGAATGTCCAGTCCTGGGTCGGTGCAGATGAGCTCTACCGCGAGGTCGTCGACCAGATCGAGACCCTTAACGGCCGCCTCGACTCCGCCGGTCGGTGCCTCGAAGCCCTCGACCTGTTCCTGGCCGAGCAGACCGATGCGAACAGACAGCGTCTCGCGGGCGCGTACGACGACATCCCCGAGCACCGCCGCCGATACATCCTCGGCGACATGGACGCCAAGGACTGGCCCCTGCAGGTCCTCATCACCCCCCTGGGCAAGAAACTCGCCGGCCAGTCCGTGACCGAGGAACGCCGCGAGACGGCGCTCGCGTACTTCGCCGAGTGGCGAGCCGGCCGGGACGAGGCGGCTGAGCGCACCCCGACTGTCGCGCCTGCGGTCGTGGTCCCGGGCTCCTTCCACCACAACGGGTGGCCCGATCCTCCAGGCATCCTCGGCCTCCACACCCAGTACCCGGCGCCGGTCCGCATAGGTGACGTGCTGTACCCGACCGTGGAGCACGCCTACTGGGCCCTCCGAACGACGGACCGGGCCGTTCAGGACGCTGTCCTCGCCGAACCCAACACCTACAGACTTAGTCAGATCGCGAGTGGGATCCCGGCACGACCCGGCTGGGACGCATCCCTGCAGGCGACCATCGCCCACCTGCTCAGAGCCAAATTTCAGCAGCACGAAGCGCTGGCGCTGGAGCTTCTCGCGACCGGTGAGGGACGCATCGTCTTCAACGCTGCCGGGTTCGGCGACACCTACGCATACAACAGCCGACGTCACCTCATCGGCCGACTTCTCGAGCTCGTCCGCGCTGAGCAGCAAGCCTGGCGGGCTGGGCTTCTGGACCTAGGCGCGCTCGACCAGTCGGAAACGCCGAATTTCGTCGTTTACGAGGAATAGGTGCCGGTTGGACATATCGACAAAACGCACGGTTCCCCGTCACCTCGCGATGAGAGGGCGCGGCTGGAGGGCCCTACTTGAGCCCACTATCCTCAACCGCGGGCGACGTGGACCCGCACGAGGCGGGCGGCGCCGACCTCCAGGTCGGCCCAGTCCCCCTCGACCTCGAGAACGGCGATGCCGCTGGTCGGGAAGCCCTCGGCGAGCACCCGGTGCGCCTCGACCGACCCCTCGCCGTCGCTGAGCAGCGCGGCGGCGTCCGGGATGCCGGGGCTGTGCCCGACGACGACCAGGCTGTCCACCTCGCCGCCGTCCTCGCGCACCGACTGCAGGACGCCCTCGGTCCCGTCCTGGTAGACCGCGCGTCGGTACTCGACGTACGCAGTGTGGCACCCGCCCTGCGAGATCCCGGCCCACGTCTCGCGGGTGCGCACCGACGTCGAGCAGATGACGAGGTCGGGCGAGACGCCCTGCTCGTGCAGCCACCGCCCGGCGGCCAGCGCGTCGCTCCGGCCGCGGTCGGTGAGCGACCGGTCGTGGTCGGGCTTGCCGAGGACCTGCTCGGCCTTGGCGTGGCGGACGAGGACGAGGGTGCGGTGCTCGGACGGCCCGGTCATGGCCCGCAGTCTGCTCCCCGCCACCCTCCGGGGCCAGGGGTCAGCCGCGCCCGGCCCGCTCGGCGGCGCTGCGCTCGACGCACAGCTCGTTGCCCTCGGGGTCGGCGAGGACGACCCAGCCGGAGCCGTCGGGGCGTCGGTGGTCGGCGACGTGCGCGGCGCCGCGGCCGAGGAGCCGGTCCACCATCTCGTCGCGGGGGACGTCCGGGGTCAGGTCGAGGTGGACGCGGTTCTTGACGACCTTCCCGTCGGGGACCTGCTCGAAGAGGATCCCCGTCCCGCCCGGCAGGTGGACGATCGCCGCCGGGTCGCCCGGGAAGTCCTCCGGATCCATCTCGACCTCGAACAGCGCGCACCACCACCTCGCCTGCGCGTAGGGGTCGAGGGCGTCGAAGGTCACGTGGTTGATCGTCGTCGGCATGCGCTCAGGAAAGCGCCGGTCCGCTTTCAGCGGCAACGGGTTTACCGGGCGTCACGTCCGCAGGTCGAGCGTCATGAACGTGCTGTTCGGGTCCTCCCCGTAGCCCTCGAACGGCCCGCACCCGACGAACCCGTGCCGCGCGTAGAGCCGCCGCGCCGGCGCGAAGTGGTCCTGCGACCCGGTCTCCAGGCTGACCTGGTCGTACCCCCGTCGCCGGGCCTCGTCGAGCACCGTGGCGAGGACCAGCGCGGCGACCCCGCGCCCGCGCGCGGCCGGGCTCGTCCGCATCGACTTCACCTCGCCGTGCGTCGGCGAGAGCTGCTTGAGCGCGCCGCAGCCGAGCAGCGCACCGGCCTCACGGACCGTCCAGAACGTCACCGCCGGGTCCTGCAGGCCGGTGAGGTCGAGGGCGTGGACGCTGCACGCCGGTGACGTCGCGTGCATCTCGAGCAGGTGCTCGGCGAGCAGCGCGCGGACGTCGTCGCGGTCGAGGCCGCCCGACTCGACGGTCATCGCGGTCGTCACGTCCCTCATCCTGGCAGGGCGCCGCGACGGCGTCGGTACGGTGACCGACGTGCCTGCCGACCCCGTCGTGACTCCGCTGACCGACGTCCCCTCGACCCGCTGCACCCCGCGGGAGTGGGTCGACGAGGCGGTCCGCCGGATCCTCGCCGACGCCCAGCGCAGCGCCGACACGCACCTGCTGCCGGTGCCGGTCCCGGGGTGCCCCGACGTCGACCTCTACCTCAAGGACGAGTCGACGCACCCCACGGGCAGCCTCAAGCACCGCCTCGCTCGCTCGCTCGTCCTGCACGCCCTCGTCAACGGGCTCGTCGGCCCGCGGACGACGCTCGTCGAGGCGAGCAGCGGCTCGACCGCGGTCTCCGAGGCGTACTTCGCCCGGCTGCTCGGTCTGCCCTTCGTCGCGGTCATGGCCCGCACGACGAGCGCCGCCAAGATCGCCCTCATCGAGCGCGAGGGTGGCCGCTGCCACCTCGTCGACGACCCGTCCGAGGTGTACGACGCCGCCCGCTCCCTCGCCGACCAGGGGGACGCGCACTACCTCGACCAGTTCACCTACGCCGAGCGCGCCACCGACTGGCGCGGCAACAACACCATCGCCTCGTCGACCTTCGAGCAGCTGTCGCTCGAGCGGCACCCGGTGCCCGCCTGGGTCGTCGTCGGCGCCGGCACCGGCGGCACGAGCGCGACGATCGGCCGGTACGTCCGCTACCGCGGACTGCCCACCCGGCTCGCCGTCGTCGACCCCGAGGGGTCCGCGTTCCTCACCGCCTTCCGCGACCCCGACGGCGCGGACGGCGAGCCCCGCGGCCGCGGCTCGCGGATCGAGGGCATCGGCCGACCGCGGGTCGAGCCGAGCTTCGTCCCGACCGTCGTCGACCGGATGCTCGGCGTCCCCGACGCCGCGTCGGTCGCCGCGATGCACGTCCTCGCCGAGCGCACCGGCCTGCGCAGCGGCCCGTCGACCGGCACCAACCTGTACGGCGCCCTCTACCTCGCCTGCGAGCTGCAGCGCGAGGGCGGCGGCAGCATCGTCACGCTGCTGTGCGACCCGGCCGAGCGCTACACGACGACGTACGGCGACCCGCGGTGGGCGCACGAGCAGGGTCTCGACACGGCGCCGTACGCCCGGGTGCTGCACCACGCCTTCGACACCGGCGAGTGGAGCGGCTGAGCCGGACCCCTCCGAGGGTGGCGGTAGCTCCCAGGGTCTTCCCAGAATGGGTCATGGACGCCCTGCCCCGCCGCACCCTGCTGACCTCCGCCGCCGCGCTCGCCACCTTCGGCAGCATCGGCCTCACCGCCCGCCCGGCCCTCGCGGCCCGCGCGGAGGTGCCCCTGCCCGACGGGATCCAGCCGGAGGGCATCACGTCCGGTCCGGGTGCCGTCTTCTTCGTCGGCTCGCTCAACGACGGTCGTATCGTCACCGGCGACCTGCTGCGCGGCACCACCCGCGTCCTGCTCCCCGGTGCGACCGGTCGTCAGCTCCGCGGGCTGCTGTACGACGACCGCACCGGCATCGTCCACGCGGTCGGCAACGTCGGGGACGTCGCGCACGTCTGGGCGGTCGGGTCGGCCTCCGGGCGCATCATCCAGGACACCGTCGTGCCCGGTGGCAAGTTCCTCAACGACCTCGTCATCCTCGGTGACGCGCTGTGGGTCACCGACTCCCTCGTCGACCGGCTGACCAAGATCCCGCTCACCTCGACCGGCCGTCCGACGGGCGGCGCCCCCGAGTTCCTCGAGCTGACCGGCCAGTGGCCGGCCGGCGACGGGAAGGCCAACAACGCCAACGGGATCCGCACGCTCCCGGGCGGCACGCTCCTGCTCGACAACTCGCGCGTCGGCGGCCTGTGGCAGGTCAACCCGAGCACCGGTCGGGGTCGCGAGATCCCCGTCGCCGGGTCCCCCGCGATCGTCGGCGGCGACGGCGTCGAGCGGCGCGGCACGACGGCGTACGTCGTCCGCGGCAGCGACAACTACTCGGTCACCGCCGTCGAGCTGTCCCGCGACGGCACGGGCTGGACCGGCACCGTGTCCGAGGTCCTGCGCGACGACCGGCTCGACGTCCCGTCGACCGCGACCTTCGCCGCCGGCGCGCTCTACGCCGTCAACGCGCGGTTCGGCACCGCGTCGCCCGCGACCGCGCGGTACTGGGTCACGCGTCTGCCGCTCTGAGCTGTCGCCCTGACCGGTGACCCGGCGGCTCAGCTCCGCCGGGTCACCCGCTCGAGCAGGTCGACCCAGCCGTCGAGGACGCGCTGGACCGGGAAGCCGTCACCGTCCAGCTGCTGGCTGAGGACGGGCATCTCCAGCGGGGCGAGCAGCGCGGTCGTGAGGACCGGCAGGTCGCCGTCGACGCCGAGCTGCTCGAGCAGTATCCGCACGTGCATCGCCGCGAACGACCAGGCGGGCAGGCTGCGCCGGCCCGCCACCCCGGCCGCCGCGATGAGCTCGGCGTGCCGCAGGGTCGACTCCAGGCGTGAGCGGCCGAAGGCGACGAGCCGGTCGTACGGCGGCGCCCCGGGCCCCAGCGGAGGCGGCCCCGAGAGGACGGCCGTCTGCCACTCCGCCTCGGACAGGTTGAGCAGGGCCCCCATGAGCCCCTCCCGGGAGCCGAACCGGCGGAACACGGTGCCCTTGCCGACGCCCGCGCGCTGGGCGACGGCGTCCATCGTCACGGCGCCGACGCACGACTCGGCGACGAGCGCGGCGGCGGCCTCGAGCAGGGCCTCGCGGTTGCGGGCGGCGTCGGCGCGGAGGTGGTCAGGCAGCACGGGGCCGGGACGCGCGACGAGCGGCAGGGCGTGCTCGGGTCCGGTGGCCATCCCCGTCAGCCTAGGGGCGGGGCGTCGTACGAGACCCGGGAATGAAAGCGGACCAGGGTCCGTTTATGATCGTCGACGGCACACGGGCGTGCCTTCCCCGACACCTTCGTCCTCCTCCGTCCTCCACAAGGAGTGCCCATGTCCACCACCCCCCAGACCGTCGCCGTCCTCGTCGGCAGCCTGCGCGCCGGCTCGACCAACCGCAAGCTCGCCGAGCAGCTGCGCGACTCCGCCCCCGAGGGCGTCGTCGTCGACATCGTCGAGGGCCTCGACGCCGTGCCGTTCTACAACGAGGACGTCGACGGCGAGACCGCCCCGGCCGCCGCCCAGGCCCTGCGCGAGCGCGTCGCCCGCGCCGACAAGGTCCTCGCGGTGACCCCCGAGTACAACGGCACCATGCCGGCCGTCCTCAACAACGCCATCGACTGGCTGTCGCGGCCCTACGGCCAGGGCGCCATCGCCGGCAAGCCGTTCGGCGTCGTCGGCACCACCCCGACCCCGTACGGCGGCAAGTGGTCGCACGCCGACACGCAGCGCTCGGCCAAGATCGCCGGCGCCGTCGTCGTCGAGGACGTCGTCGTCTCGCAGCCGGGCGTCGAGGTCGACGTCCTCACCGACCCCGAGGTCCAGGCCAAGTTCCGCTCGGCCCTCACCCAGCTCGTCGAGTACACGCCGGAGACCGTCGCCGCCTGAGTCTCCGGCCAGAGGGGGGAACACCCCACTTGTTGCTGATTCTGGGCACCCTGCTGGGTGTCAGGAAGAAGCAACAAGTGGGGTGTTCGTCGTGGTGGCCCCGCGCCCGCCTCGTCAGAGAGCGGGGACGACGCCGTACGACGCGAGGCCGGCAAGCAGTGCGTCGGTGCCCAGCGTGTGGTCCCAGTGCACGCCGGTCATGCCGAGGCTCTGGGCGGACGCGACGTTGTCCTCGCGGTCGTCGACGAAGAGGATCTCGGCCGGGTCGGCGCCGATCCGCTGGGCGCACCGCCGGAAGTACTCGACGTCGGGCTTGGCGACGCCGAGGTCGTAGGAGTAGCAGCTGACGTCGAACAGCTCGTCGTACCCCAGCTCGGTGCGCATCAGCTCGCCGCGCCGGCGGGCCTGGTTGGTGCCGAGGTGGACGCCGTACCCGGCGGCGCGCAGCCGCGGCACGAGCGCGAGCACCTCGTCGACGGTCTGCACCCGGTGCCAGACGGCGAGGTACAGCTCCTCGCCCGTGACGTCGAGCCCCAGCTCGCCGAGCGCCTTGTCCAGGTGGGGGACGAGGTCGTCCTCCCCCACCAGGGCGGGCCGCTCGTCCTCGAAGGCCTGCCCGAGGAAGGTCTCGGCGTGGTCGCCGACGTACGGCCGCACCGCCTCGACCCATCCGCCGGGCAGGGTCTGCAGGACCCCGTCGGCGTCGAAGAGCAGATGGCGTACGGGGCCGCGGGGGTCGGTCACGCCTCCATCCTCGCTCACAGGCTCAGCTCCGGCTTGAGCCGGGCCGGGGTCCACACCGCCGATCGACGTGCCGCCCACGACGTCCAGGCCAGCGCGGCGACGAGCCACACGAGCAGGACCGCGACGTCGACCGTGAGGTGGCCCAGGTCGGCGCCGTACATCACCCGGCGCAGGCCGTCGATCGCGTAGGTCATCGGCATGACCTCGTGGATCGCCCGCAGCGGCGCCGGCAGCGTCTGCCACGGGAACGTGCCCCCGGCCGAGACGAGCTGCACGACCATGAGGACGAGTCCCAGGAAGGTCCCCACCGCACCGAGCCGCGCCTTGAGGGCCTGGAGGATCGCGACGAAGGTCAACGACGCGAGGACCATCAGGCCGAGCGCACCGACCGGGTGCGCGACGTCGATGCGCAGGACGAGACCGACGACGGCGAGCGCGACGACCGCCTGGACGGCGGCCGCGAGCGACGGGGCGAGCCACCCGGCGAGGGCGACCTTGGGCGAGCGGACCCGGGCGGCGACGGCGCGTGCGGAGAGCGGCTTGACGACGAGGAAGAGCGTGTAGGCGCCGATCCACAGCGCCAGGCTGAGGAAGAAGGGCGCCAGCCCCGCGCCGTACGTCGCCGCCTTCGCCTCACCCACCTGGTCGACGGCGACGGGGCTGCCGATGGTCTGGGCGGCCGCTGTCCGCGCCTGGGGCGACAGGTCGGGGATCGAGCTGGTGCCCTTGGCCAGTCCGGTCGCGAGCTGGGCCGCCCCCTGCTGCAGCTGCTGGGTGCCGGACGCGAACTGCCCGGCCCCGGACTGCAGCTTCTGGGCGCCGGCGAGCGCGTCCTGCTGGCCGGTCGCGAGGCGGTGCGCGCCGGCGGCGGCGTCGGAGGCGCCGGCGGCGAGCTGCGTCGTCCCGGTGTGCAGGGTGGCCGCGCCGGTGGCTGCCTGGTGGATGCCGGACTGGAGCGGCCCGGCGGCGGAGGCCAGCTGCTGCGCGCCCCGGGCGACCTGCGCCGCGCCGGCGGACAGCTGCTGGAGCTGGCCGTTGGCCTGCTGCACGGTGCCGTCGGCGGCGGTCACCGGTGCGGCGACCTTGTCGAGCTCGGCGTTCACCGCAGCGACCTGGTCGGCGGTCAGGCCGGCGGCGGTGAGGCGCGCGTCGATCGCGGCCCGGTCGGTGGTGAGCGCGGTCGCGGCCTGCTGCGAGGCGGCGGCGACCTGGGCGCCGACGGAGGCGACCTGCGCGTTGCCGTCGGAGACCTGTTGCGCCCCGGCGGCCAGCCGCGCGGTCTGCGCGGGCAGGCTCGCCGTCGACGTGTCGAGGGTGGCCAGACCGGACGCGAGGGTGGCCGCACCGGCGTCGGCCTGCGTCGCCCCGGCGGAGAGCCGGTCCGCGCCGGACGCCAGCGCGTTCGTGCCGGTGACGAGCTGCTGCTCCCCGGCCACGAGCGAGCCCGCCCCGGTGGCGAGCTGCTGCGCCCCGCTGCTCGCCGAACCCGCGCCCTGCTGCAGCGTCCTCGCGCCGTCAGCGGCCTGCGCGACCTGGTCGTGGATGGTGGAGAAGCCGACCAGCAGCCGCTGCGCGGCCTGGCTGGTGACCTGCTCGGCGACCGTCTTCGTCACCTGCTGGGCCAGCTGACCGGCGATGCTGCGGGCCAGGTAGTTGTTGGCGTCGTTGGTGACGAGCTCGAGGCGGCCCTGGCGCGGGTCGTTCCCGGCGCTCGAGGCAAGGTCGGTCGAGAAGCTTGCGGGGACGAGGAGCGCGAAGTCGTAGGTGCCGTCGTCGACCCCGGCGAGGGCCTGCGCGCGGTCGACGCGGTGCCAGTCGAAGGACTTGGACTCCAGGAGCTGGTCACCGACGTCCTGACCGGCGGTGAGCTTCGCGCCGTCCGCGAGGGTGGTGCCGGTGTCCTCGACGACGATGGCGGCGGGGACGCGGTCGAGGGCGCCGTACGGGTCCTTGTTGGCCCACAGGTAGAGCCCGCTGTAGATCGTCGGGACGAGGACGAGCGCGAGGAGGGCGGCGCGGGCGAGCCGGCCGGCGCTGAGCCGGCGCAGCTCGGTGACGGCGAGGCGCAGGACGGTGGTCACGCGGGCACCTCCTCGATCGACGCGGTCGTCGCGGTCGTCGCGGTCGGGGTGACCGGCCCGGCGAGGGCGGCGATCGTGTCGGGTCGGCAGAGGACGACGACGGTGAGCACGGTGTCGGCCTGGGCGCGGGCGGCGGCGTACCAGCGGCGGGGGTCGCCGCCGTGCCGGTCGGGCCCGGCGAGGACGAGGACCTGCGCGTCGGGCCGGCGGGCGGCGACGTCGAGCAGGATCGCGGTGCGGTCGCCGGGGTCGAGGGTGTCCCAGCGCACCGAGCCGTCGGCGACGCCGTGCTCGAGCAGGACGCGGCGGGCGGCGGTGCCGCGCGAGGGCCGGCGGGCGAGGACGAGCTGCTCGCGCACCACGGCGGTGGCGGGCAGGGCGTCCTCCGGGGCGGTGACGCCCTCGACGTCGACGAGGACGACGTGCCGGCGCAGGACGTGCGGGTCGCTTTCGCCCCACAGGTCGACGCTGCCACCCCCGAGCCGTACGGCGCCCCCGAGGGCGAGGGCGAGCGCGGTGGCCTCCCGTGCGGAGCCTTCCGGTCCGACGGGGACGAGGGTGACCTCGCCGGGCTCGGCGACGAGCGAGGTCGGCGGCAGCAGCGGGTCGTGCTGGGGCGACGGTCCGGGGACGGTGACGTCGGTCGCGATGAGACGCATGGGGGGCTCCTGATATCGATACAAGTCTGTATCCGATACAACACTGTATCCTCATCGGTATGCCCGCGTCGAAACGTCACCCCGAGACCTCGCTCACCCCCCGGCGGGCAGCGACCCGGGACCGGCTCATCGACGCGGCCCATGAGGTCTTCGCCGAGCGCGGCTTCCACGGGGCGAGCGTCGAGGACCTCTGTGAGCGGGCCGGCTTCACCCGCGGTGCGTTCTACTCCAACTTCTCGTCCAAGGATGATCTCGTCCTGGAGATCTCGCAGCGCTACAGCGAGCGCCTCTTGGCGGGCGTCGCGCAGGTCGCGGCGCGCGACGACCTCACCCCGGCCGAGGTGGTCCAGGCGGTGCTGACGGCGTGGACGAGCGACCGGCGCGAGCGGCGGCTGTGGTGGCTCCTGCAGACCGAGTTCACCCTGCACGCCGTACGGGACTCGGCCGCCGGCCGGTCCTGGGCCAAGCAGCAGGCAGGGGTGCGCACCAGCCTGGCCCGGCTCGTGGAGGAGACCGCGGCCCGGCGCGGACTGACCCTGCCGGTGAGCGCCGACGACTTCGCCCGGGCGGCGATGGCTCTGGCCGCCGCCGGCACCGGGCAGCACCTGCTCGAGCCGCGCTCCCAGCCCGACGGGGCGCTGGCCGCGCGGGTGCTCCGGGTCCTGCTCGGTGCGCAGGCTGGCTGAGCCGTGTCACACTGGCCCTGCATCCGGCGTCGACGGGAGACCGAGTAGCCGGAGGGTGCCACTGCCGAGAGAGCCGCCGTAGCTGTGATGGCGGCCAGTGGTCCTCCGACGAAGACACCTCCTCGAGCCGGGGGCAGCTGGCCCCTCCGGGCCGACGAGGTCGGCGTTCCGCCGACGAAGGTGTGGTGGCACCGCGACCTGGCCCCCGCCCACACCTCACGGGCCCTCGTCATGAAACCGGAGGTGAACCCCGTTGTCCCCCAGCACTCTCAGCACCAGCTCGACGCTCGCCCGCACCCTCGCGGCCGACCTGTCCACCGCGCCACCAGGCGCCCGCGTCACCCTCCAGGGGTGGCTGCACCGTCGCCGTGACCTCGCGCGGGTGACGTTCCTCGTCGTGCGCGACCGCAGCGGCCTCGCGCAGGTCGTCGTGGCCGCGGGCGGCGCCGAGCTGCCGCCCGGCTGCTCCGAGGAGGCGGCGCTCGAGGTCTCCGGCACGGTCGCCGCCAACCCCGCCGCCCCCGGCGGGGTCGAGGTCGTCGACCCGACCGTCACCGTCCTCGGCGAGCCCGCGGGCCCGCCGTCGGTCGAGCTGTGGCGCCCGCAGCCGACCGCGTCGCTGCCCGTCCTGCTCGACCGCGCCCCGGTCGCGTGGCGCCACCCGCGCCAGAAGGCCCTCTGGCAGCTCTCCGCCGCGGCGCTCGCCGGGTTCCGCTCGACCCTCGACCACTCGGGCTTCACCGAGATCCAGACGCCCAAGGTCGTCGGCCAGGTCACCGAGTCGGGGGCGAACGTCTTCCGCCTCGACTGGTTCGGTGAGCCGGCCTTCCTCGCGCAGTCGCCGCAGCTGTACAAGCAGCAGCTCGTCGGTGTCTTCGAGCGGGTCTACGAGACGGGGCCGGTGTTCCGCGCCGAGCCGCACGACACCGTGCGGCACCTCGCGGAGTACGTCTCGCTGGACGTCGAGCTCGGGTTCGTCCGCGACCACCGCGACGTGCTCGCCGTGCTCCGCGACGCCGTCGCGGGCATGCTCGAGTCCGTACGACGCTCCCCCGCCGCGCAGCTGCTCGGCGTCGACGTGCCGGTGATGCCGGACGAGGTGCCGGTCATCCACTTCGCCGACGCGCTCGCGCTCGTCGGCGCACCCGAGGACGAGCCCGACCTGGCGCCGGCGCACGAGCGCGCGCTCGGCGCCTGGGCCCGGGAGGTGCACGGCTCGGACTTCGTCGCCGTCGAGGGCTACCCGATGACCAAGCGGCCGTTCTACACCCATCCGCAGCCGGACGACCCGCGATGGAGCAACAGCTTCGACCTGCTGTTCCGCGGGCTCGAGCTCGTCACCGGCGGGCAGCGGCTGCACCGCCACGAGGACTACGTCGCCGCCATCGAGGCGCGCGGCGAGACCCCGGAGGCGTACGCCGACTACCTGCAGGCGTTCGCCGCCGGGATGCCCCCGCACGGCGGCTTCGCCATCGGTCTCGAGCGCTTCACCGCGCGGCTCGCGCAGGTCGACAACGTCCGCGAGGTCACGCTCTTCCCGCGCGACCTGCACCGCCTGCGGCCGTGACCACGGGTCGCCGTACGGCGTGCTCGCCGTACGGCGGCTCCACAGCTCGGGCGCATCGACCGGTGGGGACGACGACGTCGTCCCCACCGGCTGTCGCACGGCGGGTCGTCACGCCAGCTGGTCGGCGATGCGACGAGCGCACTCCTCGGGGGTAGCCGCGCCGCTGTCCACGACGAGGTCGTACGCGACGCCAGCGTGGACGCGGAGAGCCTGCCCGAGCGCCATCCCCACGGGACGGTCACCGCGCGCTCGCTCTCGCTCCGCCGCGATCTCGGGGGCGCACCGAACCCCTACCCACAACACCTCGAGCCCGCCTAGCCGTGTGCGGGTGCGTTCCTGGGACACCACGCCGTCGAGGAAGACGTCGTCGATGATGATGCCGACGCCGGCGCGCGCCATCTCGGCCACGCCGCGCGACCACGCCGTCTCCACGGCACGCCATTGATCGCCGAGCAGCACCTCCCCGTCCGGGCCGTAGGAGATGAGCGATGACGTCGCCACGTCGATCAGGTCGTCGACGCCGACCAGCAGCCAGGGGCGAGGCAGCAGCTCCTGCAGGCGCCGCCCGATCGTGGTCTTGCCTGAGCTGGACCCACCGTTGAGGACGACGACGTCGACAGGGACGTCCGCGTGGTCCTCCCTCACGGTCGATCCCACCACCCGGTCCTCGTCAGCGGCCGGTGAGGACGACGTGCTCGACCTCGCCCGTCGCGGCGTACGACGTCAGCTGCGACCGGACCATCCGCAGGGCCCGCGGGAGGAACGCCGTACTGGCGCCACCGACGTGGGGTGAGATGAGCACCCCCGGCGCCGACCACAGCGGGTGGTCTTCCGGCAGCGGCTCGGGGTCGGTGACGTCGAGCGCCGCGGTGATCCGGCCGGTCGTCAGCGCCGCCACCAGGGCGTCGGTGTCCACCACCTTGCCGCGGGCGACGTTGACGAGCAGGGCGCCGTCGGGCATCGCGGCCAGGAAGGCCTCGTCGACGAGGCCGGTGGTGTCGTCGGTCAGCGGGACGATGAGGACGACGACCTCGTGGTGCGGCAGCAGCGCCGGCAGCTCGGCGATGCCGTGGACCTCGCTGACCAGGTCGTCGCCGGCGCGGGCCTTCGACGCGACCGCGGTGACCTCGACCTCGAACGGCAGCAGCCGCCGGACGACCGCACGGCCGACGTTGCCGTAGCCCACGACGAGGACGCGCTTGTCGGCGAGCGCCGGCCACTGCTGCGTCCGCTGCCACTCGCCCCGGTCCTGCGCGCGGACGAAGGTCGGGATGCCGCGCAGCGCCGCGAGGGTCAGGGTGAGGGCGAGCTCGGCCGTCGACGCGTCGTGGACACCCGCCGCGTTGGCCAGGCGGACGCCGGCCGGGATGTGGGTGGCCACGTTGTCGTAGCCGGCGGTGAGGAGCTGGACCACCTCCAGGTGGGGCAGCTCCGCGAGCAGCTCGGGCCGCTGCTGCTTGTCGAGGTACGGCGGCACGACGACGCGGATCTCGTCGGCGCGGGGGTGCGGCTCGTGCAGGTCCCACGCGGCGAGCTCGACGCCGTCGAGCGGTCCCGAGCGCTGGATCAGCTCGACCCACTGCTCGTCGGGGACGGTGACCAGGGGGCGGGTCGTGTCGGAGGCCATGACGGCAACCTAGCCGGGCGCTCGCCGACTCCCCCGGGCGCGTCCGAGGCTAGGGTCGGGAGTGAGGTCGGCGCACGGCCGCGCCAGCCCGCCAGCGCGAGGAGCCCCCGTGTCCGAGATCGACGACCTCATGGCCCACCTGCCGATGGACCAGATCGCCGCCCGTCTGGGGGTCGACCCGGCCCAGGCCGAGCAGAGCACCCGCACGGTGCTGCCCGCGCTGCTCGGCGGGCTCCAGGCCAACGCCCAGGACCCCGCCGGCGCGCAGTCGCTCGCCGGGGCCCTCCAGCAGCACGACCCGTCCCTGCTCGGGTCGGGGCTCGACCGGGTCGACGAGAACGACGGTCAGGCCATCGTGGGCAACATCTTCGGGCAGCACACCGACTCGGTCGCGTCCCGGCTCGGATCGGTCGGCGGCGCCGGTGGCAGCGGCATCGTGCAGCAGCTGCTGCCGCTGCTGGCGCCGTACGTCATGGCCTACCTCGCCCGGCGCCTGTCCGGCACCGGCGGGCTCGGCGGCATCCTCGGTGGCGCCCTGGGCGGCGCCGGCGGCGGCGTGCAGCCGGCGAGCGGCGGCGTGGGCGACGTCCTCGGGGGTGTGCTCGGTCAGGTCCTCGGCGGGGCCGGCCAGGCGGCCCCGACGTCGTCATCGACCTCGAGCGGCGCCCCCGGCGGCATCCTGGGCGACCTGCTGGGAGGACTGCTCGGCGGCGGCAAGCGGGCCTGAGCGCATCCCGTGCTCACCACCGCCGCCGGCGGGACGGCGAGTGAAGGAGGGACCCGGACCGCGGCATCGCAGGCCAGGACGCGAAGGCCTTCGATCGCCACCGGGGTGACCCCTGGCCCGGGCCTCCCACGACCGTCCGCCGCCGTCGGAGGCTGCCCAGCCGGGCAAGCTGCCCGAGCGTGGTGGCACCGGACCGGAGCCCCCGGGAATCCGCCGCCGGTCGCAGGCTCAGCCCGTCTGTCCCTGATCGCGACTCTCGGCGACCCGGTGCGGGATCCTCAGCAGGCGGATGCCGGTGACGAGGACGAGCCCACCCACCATGTTGCCGAACGTGGACCAGCCGAGGGCCCTGACCCAGTCGAGGATGTCGTAGTCAGCGCGGCCGGTGATGAGTCCGGCGAACATGAAGATCGAGTCCAGCACCGAGTGGAAGAGCTGGGCGCCGACGAGCACGAACGACATCAGCACCGCGGCCACGATGCGGACCCCGAGCTCCTCGGTGGCGTGCTGCATCCGCGTCAGCAGGGTGATCACCGCGCCCGCGAGCACCGCGAGGAAGAACGATCGCCAGGACACCCCGAGGTGGGCGTAGTGGGAGCCCGCCGTGGCCGCGACGTCCCGCACGTCCGGGAGCGCCACGACGATCATCGCGGCCATGGCGAGTCCCGCGACCAGGTTGGTCGCCAACGTGACCCCCCACAACCGCACCAGCTGCAAGAGCGACCCGGCCTTGGCGATCACGGAGATCACCGGGACCAGGAAGTTCTCCGTGAACAGCTCGCTCTTGGCCAGGAGCAGGGCGACGAAGCCGACCGTGAACGCCACGGAGGCGAGCAAGGGGTTGTCGGTCTTCGCCTCGACCACCAGGTAGATCAGTACCCCCACCCCCACGTCGACGCCCCCCAGCAGACCTGTCGACACCAGCGCGAGCAGGGGCCGGTCCAACCGCTGGTGCCCTTCGGTTACCAGGCGTTCGTAGGCCTCTTCGAGCTCGGGCTCGTCGCGCGAGCCCTTCGGTGGGACGACGTCGTCGGAACCGCCCGATGGCCGGCTCACGAGCGGGGTCCGGGTCTGACGCCAGCGCGGTTCATGTGACGGCACGCTAGCCGCTGTGGCTCACGGGGCGGCTCGGGGACGTCGCGGTGGTCATCGGCGTAGAAGGGTCCTGCGCACGGCGAGCGCGGTGCCTCCGGTGACGAGCAACACCAGCGCGAGGACGAGCGGTGGTCCGACGTCGGTCCCGGTGTCCGGCAGCCTGCCGTCGCCCGTCCCCGACGGGGCGCCCGTTCCCCCCGGTGGCGCGGTGACCGGCGGCGCCGACGGGGGCGGTGTCACCGGGGGGCTCGTCGGTGGAGGGGTGGGAGTCGGCGTCGCGGCGACCGCGGTGAGGTCGAAGTCCTCGGTGCCGAAGCTCTCCCCCGCCTCGGTGACCATGACGGACCGGGTCGTCTGCCCCGTGGTCGTCCCGTCGGGGGGTTCGACCGTGATGGTCCAGCCGCCCGGCTCGAGCCCCTCGAGGACGTAGCGACCCTGCGCGTCGGTCGTCAAGGTCGTCGACGCGCCGCCCGGCCCGGACACGGTCACGCCCACTCCTGCGAGGGGGTCCCCATCGAGGGTGACGAGACCGGCCACCAGGCCGGGCCGGGTGAGCGCGACGTCCTGCCCCGTCACGTCGGCCGTCGTCACCGTGACGGTCTGCGCCGGCGGCGCGCGGTAGCCGTCGGGCGGGTCGGGTACGAGGACGTCGTACGTCCCCGGCGGGACCCGGTCGAAGGCGTAGGTGCCGTCGGCGCCGGTGACGACCCGGTCGAGAGGGGCGCCTCCCGACGTCAGCTCGACCACGACCCCCGGTACGGGGTCCTCCCCCGCCCGGACCGTGCCGCTCACCGTCGGGTCGGCGACCAGAACGAAGTCCTGGTAGCGCACGACGACGGTGCTCGACGGCGCCACCGTGAAGGTCCGCTGCGGGGGTGTGGCGCCGCGGTACCCGTCCGGCACCGTGGCGGTGACCGTCCAGTCGCCGGGGTCGAGCCGGTCGAGGCCGTACCGGCCGTCGGGACCGGTCGTGACGGTGCGGCTGGTGCCGCCGGCGAGCGCCACGGTGACCGTCACCCCGGCGACGGGCTGCCCGTCGGTGTCCGTCACCGTCCCCTCGACGGCCGCGGTCGTGATCTGCCGGACGGTGAAGTCGGCCGTGGCGTCCCCCACCGACAGGTCGACGGTGCGGCTGACCGGTCCGACGACCTGGCACGTGTCAGGGACGGTCGACAGCGCGACGGTCCAGTCCGGGCTGGCGGCCGGCCCGGGCACGGACCAGGTGCCGTCGGCGAGCGGGTGCGTCGTGGCGACCACCGAGCCGTCGGTGCGCAGGACGTCGACCGTCGTCGCCGTCACGTCGCAGGTCCCGGAGGCCACGGCGACCGTGCCGGTGAGGTCCTGGGTCCGCAGCGCGAACCACGTCTGGAAGACGGGGAACCCGGCCCGTCGGGTGAAGACGAGGCTGAGACTGGTCAGCGGCACGGTCGGCGAGAACCAGCCGCTCGCTCCGGTCGTGTCGACCGCGCCGGCGTTGCCGGTGAGGGTGGCGGTGGCGGGGTCCCAGGTCGGGACGTCGTACGTCGTCTGCGTCGCGCAGCCGCTGGGGCGCGGCGTGCGCGAGCAGTAGCTGAAGGCGCCCTGGAACCCGAGCTGGGCGCTCGTCGCCGCCGTCCCGTCGGCGGTCGTCGCCGAGACCGTGACGGCATCCGCGTCGATGTCGCCGAGGACGAGCGACCAGCCGAGCGGGGTCGGGTGGTCGAAGACGTACGTCGTCGTCGACGGGGTGCTCGCGGTGTCGGCCTGCGGCCGCAGCAGCAGGTACGCCTTGTTCTGCGAGGAGCCGTACACCTGCCCCGGCGGCGTCCACGACGGCAGCCACACCGTGCTGCCGGTCTGCGGACCGACCGAGCCCGAGCGGCTGTCCGTGCGCACCGACGCGGTCGGGAAGGTCGGCCCGAGCTGCAGCGTCGAGGTGTAGGCGGTCGAGGAGCCGGAGAGGGCGCCGTAGGTCCCCCACACAGCGGCGGTCGCCGCGCTCGCCGGCGCAGCGGGCAGCACGGCGCCGACCAGGACGACGGCGAGACCGAGGAGGCCGACCACGAGGGGGACGAGGGTACGGCGGGCCCGGGAGGAGCGGGTCACGCGAGAACGCTAGACCGTAGCCGACAGGGCCGCCATTCGACGTCTGGGGCCCTGGCCACCTTGAGCAGACGTCAACCTTACCTTGACACTTGGCCCCCCCGGAGGTCATCCGGTCGGGTGGTGATCCTGCCGTCGGCGCGGAAGCACGGCATCCACGAGGACGACATCGACCACGCCTGGCGCAACGCCACGCGGCTCGTCGAGTACGACTAGGACGGCGAGGACCGCCTCCTGGTCATCGGCCCCGACAGACACGGACTACTCCTCGAGCTCGTCGCCGTTCCTGCGGGTGAACCGACACGCATCATCCACGCCGACCGGCTTCGACCGACGTTCTACGACTACCTGAGATGAGGTGCACCTGATGCCCACGACGAAGTCCGACCAGCACCGCACCGGACTCGACCAGCTCGACCCGGCGACCCACCCTGCACGCGATGCGGCTCCCTTTCGGCGCATCCTCGCGGCCCGGGACAACCTCGCAGAGGCTGAGGACGAGCTCCGCGAGGCGGTGGCTGCCGCGCGAGAGGCGGGCGACTCCTGGACCGTCATCGGCGCCGCGCTGGACATCACGCGTCAGGCCGCCCAGCAGCGCTTCGGTTCCTGATGCGCCCTGCTGACGGCACCGGTCCCGTGCGTCAGCCCTGACCGAGACGCTCCAGGATCAGCGCCCGCGCCTTGCCGGCGTCGGCCTGACCCTTCGTCGCCTTCATCACCTGACCGATGAGGGCACCGGCGGCCTGGACCTTGCCGTCACGGATCTTGTCCGCGACATCGGGATTCGCGGCGATGACCTCGTCGACCGCCGCCTCGAGCGCGCCGGAGTCCTGCACGAGCTGCAGCCCGCGGGCGTCGGCGACGGCCGTCGAGGTGCCCTCGCCGGCGAGGACGCCGTCGAGGACCTGACGGGCCAGCTGGTCGTTGAGGCGCCCGCTCGTCACGAGCCCCTCGAGCTCGGCGATGTGCGCGGGCGTGACGCCCACGGCGGCGGCGTACGTGACGACGTCCTGAGCCTCGGCGTTGGCGCGCCGCGACGGCTCACCCATCCACCACTTGCGCGCGCCCGCCGGGGTCGCCCCGGCGGCGACCGTCGCCTCGATGAGCTCGACCGCGCCCGCGTTGAGCACGTCGCGCATCTCGAGGTCGCTGTAGCCCCACTCGGTCTGCAGGCGTCGACGGCGCTGCGCCGGCGGCTCGGGCAGCGTCCCGCGCAACCGCTCCACCAGCTCCTCGCTCGGCGCCACCGGCACCAGGTCCGGCTCGGGGAAGTAGCGGTAGTCGTCGGCGTCCGACTTCGGCCGGCCGCTCGTCGTCAGGCCGGTGTCCTCGTGCCAGTGCCGCGTCTCCTGCAGGATCCGCTCCCCGCGCGACAGCACGGCGGCGTGCCGCATCATCTCGTAGCGCACCGCTCGCTCCACCGACCGGAACGAGTTGACGTTCTTCGTCTCCGTGCGGGTGCCGAGCGGGACGGCGTCCTGGTCCTCGCCGGCTGCGGCCTTCGGGCGCAGCGAGACGTTGACGTCCGCGCGCATCGAGCCCTGCTCCATCTTCACGTCGGACACGTCGAGCGCCTTGAGCAGGTCGCGCAGCTGCGTGACGAACGCGCGCGCCACCTCCGGCGCACGCTCCCCCGCCCCGCGGATCGGCTTGGTGACGATCTCCACCAGCGGGATCCCGGCGCGGTTGTAGTCGACCAGCGAGTAGTCGGCGCCGTGGATGCGACCGGTGGCGCCGCCGATGTGCAGCGACTTGCCGGTGTCCTCCTCCATGTGCGCGCGCTCGATCTCGACCCGGAAGGTCGTCCCGTCGTCGAGCTCGACGTCGAGGTGGCCGTCGTGCACGATCGGCTCGTCGTACTGGGACGTCTGGAAGTTCTTCGGCATGTCGGGGTAGAAGTAGTTCTTCCGCGCGAAGCGGCTCCACGGCATGACCGAGCAGTGCAGCGCCAGGCCGATCCGGATCGCCGACTCGACGGCGACCTCGTTGACGACCGGCAGGGCACCGGGCAGGCCGAGGCACACGGGGCAGACCTGCGTGTTGGGCTCGGCGCCGAACGCGGTCGCGCACCCGCAGAACATCTTGGTCGCCGTGCCGAGCTCGACGTGCACCTCGAGACCCATCACCGGGTCGTACGACGCGAGCACGTCGTCGTACGCGACGAGGTCGTCCTGGCCGAGGCCGTGGGTGAGGGTCATCAGGACTCCTTCAGCTCGGGGGCCTTCGCGAGCAGCGGGCCGCCCCACCGCTCGTGCAGGGCCGACTCCAGGGCGGCGCCGACGGTGTAGAGCCGCTCGTCGGCGGTCGCCGGCGCGAGGATCTGCAGACCGGTCGGCAGCCCGTCCTCGTCGGCGAGGCCGCTCGGGACCGACATGCCGGGGACGCCGGCGAGGTTCGCCGGGATCGTCGCGACGTCGTTGAGGTACATCGCCAGCGGGTCGTCGAGCTTCTCGCCGATCTTGAACGCCGTCGTCGGCGCGGTCGGGCTGAGCAGCACGTCGGCGGTCTCGTAGGCCTTGGCGAAGTCGTCCGCGATGAGCCGGCGGACCTTCTGCGCCTGCCCGTAGTAGGCGTCGTAGTAGCCCGAGGACAGCGCGTAGGTGCCGAGGATGATGCGGCGCTTGACCTCGTCGCCGAAGCCGGCCTCGCGGCTGGCCGCCATGACCTGCTCGGCGCTCGGCGCGTCGACGCCCGACGGCCCGACCCGCAGGCCGTAGCGCATGGCGTCGAACTTGGCGAGGTTGCTGCTCGCCTCGCTCGGGAGGATGAGGTAGTACGCCGCGAGCGCGTAGTCGAAGCTGGGGCAGTCGACCTCGACGACCTTGGCGCCGCGGTCGACCAGCAGCTGCACGGCCTCGTCGAAGCGGGCCCGGACGCCGGGCTGGTAGCCCTCGCCACCGAGCTGCTTGACGATGCCGAGGGTCATGCCGGAGACGTCGGCGCGGCGGGCCGCCTCGACGACCGGCGGCACCGGCGCGTCGATCGAGGTCGAGTCGCGCGGGTCGTGCCCGCCGATGACGGCGTGCAGCAGCGCGGTGTCGAGCACCGTCCGCGCACACGGTCCGGCCTGGTCCAGGCTGGAGGCGAGCGCGACGAGCCCGTAGCGCGAGACGCCGCCGTACGTCGGCTTGGTGCCCACCGTGCCGGTGACGGCCGCCGGCTGGCGGATCGAGCCGCCGGTGTCGGTGCCGATCGCGAGCGGCGCCTGGAACGACGCGACGACGCTCGAGCTGCCGCCGCCAGAGCCGCCGGGGATCCGCTCGAGGTCCCACGGGTTGTGGCTCGGGCCGTAGGCCGAGTGCTCCGTCGAGGAGCCCATGGCGAACTCGTCCATGTTGGTCTTGCCGAGGATCGGCATGCCGGCCTCGCGCAGCTTGGTGACGAGCGTGGCGTCGTACGGCGGGATCCAGCCCTCGAGGACGCGGCTGCCGCACGTCGTCGGCAGGCCCCTCGTCGTCATGACGTCCTTGACGGCGACCGGGACGCCGGCGAGGACGTGCAGGTCCTCCCCCGCGGCGCGGGCGCGGTCGACCGCCTCGGCCTGCGCGAGCGCGCCGACCTGGTCGACGTGCAGGTAGGAGTGGACGGCGCCGTCGACGGCGGCGGTGCGGTCCAGGTGGGCCTGGGTCAGCTCGACCGCGCTGACCTCGCGGGTCGAGAGCAGGCTGGCCATCTCGGCCGCGCTGAGGCGCGTGAGGTCACGGGTGGTGGTCACGGGGGTGCTCACTCCTCGTCGAGGATGCGGGGGACGAGGAAGCGCTGCTGCTCCTGCTCGGGCGCGCCGGACAGCGCCTCGGGGGCGCTGAGGCCGGGGCGGACCTCGTCGGGGCGGGTGACGTTGGTCAGCGGCATCGGGTGCGACATGGGCTCCACGCCCTCGGTCGGCGCCTGCTGGACCTTCGCTACGGAGTCGAGGATGACGCTGAGCTCGCCGAGCATGCGGTCGAGCTCGGCCTCGCCGAGCTCGATGCGGGCGAGCGACGCCAGGTGCGCGACGTCGTCACGGGAGAGGGCCATGCGCCCGAGTCTAGTGAAGTGGCTCGCGCGGGTGACGCACGGTCCCTCGTCTCATTAAGTCTTGACTTCATTAAGTTCAGAGCGAACGATGGGCCTGTGCACGCCTTCGACGTCCTCGGCGACCCGGTCCGCCGACGCCTGCTCGAGCTGATCGCCGACGCGGGCGAACCCGTCCCCGCCGGCGAGCTCGCCGCACGCCTCCACGAGGAGGTCGGCATCAGCCACCCGGCCGTCTCGCAGCACCTCCGCGTGCTCCGCGAGGCCGGCTTCGCCACCGTCACCCCCGCGGGCACGCGCCGCCTGTACGCCGTCGGCGAGCGCCCCTGGGCGGAGGTCGACGCCTGGCTCGCCCGCTACCGCCCCTTCTGGGACCACCGCCTCGACGCCCTCGCCACCGAGGTGGCCCGCGGGCGGCGACGTCCCCCGACCACGCACACCGAGGAGCCCTCATGACCACCACCCGCCGCTCCCCTGCCGACCTCTCGGCCGCCGTCGCCGGGACGACCCGTGAGGTCGTCCGGCTCGGTGTCCGGTCCGGTCTGCGGGTCTCGCGCACCTATCCCACCGACGTCGCCGACCTCTGGTCCTGCTGGACCGACCCGGCCCGCCTGGTCCGCTGGCTCGGGCGCCCCGAGGGCGACCGGCGCGAGGGCGCCGAGCTGCGCCTCGTCATGGGCGCGGCCGCGCAGCAACCCCCGGACGCCGACGCGACGACGGGGTTCGCCCGCCTGCGCGTCGTGCACTGCGACCCTCCGCACCGGCTCACCGTGCGCTGGGCCTGGGAGGACGAGGAGCCCAGCCTCGTCGACCTGCGGCTGCGCCCCGTCGACGCCGACCCCGAGCGCACCGAGCTCGTGCTCGAGCACCTGGTCCTCGACGAGCCCGCCGCACGCGGGTACGGCGCCGGCTGGGAGGACCTCCTGCTGCGCCTCGACGCCGCGGTCATCGGCTCCGACCCCGGCTTCGCGGACCTCGAGGCCGCCCTCGCCCCCCACTGGCAGGACGAGGCGACGCCGTACCCGCTGCCCGAGGTCACCGGCGGGGACGGCGAGCCGGCGACGCTGTGCACGCGGCGGTGGGTCGCCGCCTCGCCCGGGGCCGTCTGGGAGTGCGTCTCGAGCGGTCCGGCCCTCGAGCGCTGGTACGCGACGACGGCGCAGGTCGACCCGCGGGTCGGGGGCACCTTCCGGTGCACCTTCGACCAGGGCGCGGCGACCGGTGAGGTCCGTCGCTGCGCCGCGCCGTACGAGCTCGCCGTGAGCTGGCGCTGGGACGGCACCGGCACCGCGTCGCTGATGACCCTCACCCTGGAGCCGCAGCAGCGCGACGGCCGGCCGGGCACCCTCGTCACCTGGCGCGAGGAGGGGGTGACGGGCAACGCCGTCGGCTACGCGGCGGGGCTGCACGCGCACCTCGCCGGTCTCGCCCGCGCGGCGACGGGGCTGACGTCCAGGGACACCCGCTGGTACGCCGACTTCGTCCTCGCCCACAGCGCGCTGCGCGGCCGGTACGCCGACCCGTTCGCGAGCTGAGGGCCCGTACCCGTCAGTCCAGGTGCAAGGTCCCCTCGGTGAACAGCCGGACCCCTTCGGGACCGGCGAGCAGCAGCCGAGCCTCGGGCCGGCGGACGAGGAGGCGCAGCGCCTCGAACGTCTCGCGCGGACGACGCAGCTCGGCCGCCTCGGCGACCATGAGCAGCCGGCGGCGGGTGAGGTTGGCGGCGCCCGCCCGGACCGGGGTCAGACCCTGCACGTTGTCGAACTCGGACACCCGCAGAGCGAGGAGGTTGCGCGACGGTCTCGTGTCGCCGCGTCCCCGACCACCGCGCGCCGTGTGCGCGACGACGGCCTCGACGACCGACCACGGCACGAACAGCCCGCCGGTCTCGATCCCCGTCTCGTCGACCCGAAGCGACGGGTGCCGGCGCAACGCGGCCCAGCGCCTGGCTGCCGCCGTGATCCCGGAGAGCCCGACCACGGCAGCGCCGACCGTGGGGAACACGATCCCGTGCTCGAACCCCCAGTACACGCCGACCGCCGTGCCGCCGGCGGCGGCCAGCGCCGGCCGGCCGTAGGACCCGGACTCCGGCTCGCGCCGGTGCACCGGGACGACGACGCCGGTGCGACCCCGGACGGTGCCCGGGTGCGGCTCGCCCGCCAGCAGCGTGCCCCTGCTGTCGCGCCACCCGTTGCCGTCGCGCGGCCACCGCGGCAGCCACTCGATCACGACAACCCCCCTCCGTGCAGGGCGCCGTGCGTGAGCAGCCGCACACCCTCCGGACCCGACAGCAGCAACCGCGCCTCCGGCCGCTTGACGAGGAGCCGCAGCGCCGACGCGACGGTCCGCGGGTCGGTCAGCTCGCTCGCCTCGGCGACGAGCAGCAGGCGTCGCCGGGTGAGGTTGGCCAGCCCGGCGCGCGACGGCGGCAGGCCGACGACGGCGTCGAAGTCGCGCACCCGCAGCGCGAGGTGGTTCCACGTCCGCTTCTTCCCCTCGGCGTCCATCCCGCGGGCGTGGAAGGTGACGACCTCCTCGACCCCCGACCACGGGACGAAGAGGCCGCCGGTCTCGACGCCGGTCTCGCCGAGCGACAGGGACGGGTGCCGTCGGGAGGCGATCAGCCGGTGCCCGGCCCGGCGAGCACCCCCCAGCGCGAACAGGGCGCCGATCGCCGACGCGATGTAGACGTGGTGCAGACCGATGCCGTTCCAGGCGAAACCGCCCCCGACCAGCACCGCGAACCCGTCGCCGCGCAGGCTCCCCAGCCGCAGGTCCAGTGGCCGCACGGGCACGACGACACCCGGCCCGCCCTGCACGATGCCGGCGTGCGGCATCGCCCCGCCCTTGCGCGGGGGCCCGAGGCCGGACCAGCCGTCCCCCTCGAAGGGCCGGCGCGGCAGCCACTCGATCATCCGGCGACCACCCCCCTCGCGTCCTCGCCGTGACGACGGAGGGTAGCCGCTACTCCTGCGTCGTCGAGGCAGGGGTGTCCGGCGAGCCGGTCTCCAGCAGCCGCCGGAAGCCCGCCTCGTCGAGCACGGTCACCCCGAGCTCCTCCGCCTTCTCGGCCTTCGACCCGGCGTTCTCCCCCACGACGACGTACGACGTCTTCTTCGACACCGACCCGGCCGCCTTGCCACCGCGGGCCAGGATCGCCTCCTTGGCCTCGTCGCGCGAGAAGCCCTCGAGCGAGCCGGTGACGACCACCGTCATCCCCTCGAGCGTGCGCGGCACCGACTCGTCGCGCTCGTCACGCATGACGACCCCGGCCCGCGCCCACTCGTCGACGATCCGGGCGTGCCAGTCGACACCGAACCAGGCCGCGACGGCGTCGGCGATGACCCCGCCGACGCCCTCGACCTCGGCGAGCGACTCCGGCCGCTCGGCGACCGCCTCGCGCAGCGCCGCCATGGATCCGAACTCCTGGGCGAGCGCCCGCGCCGCGGTCGGCCCGACGTGCCGGATCGACAGCGCGACGAGCACCCGCCACAGCGGACGCTTCTTGGCCTCGGACAGGTTGGCGACGAACCGCTCGCCGTTGGCCGACAGCACCCGGCCGCCGGCGCCCTCCTCGCCCTTCTTCGCCGCCCGGGTGTAGAGCGGCACCCGCAGCAGGTCCTCGCGGGTCAGCCCGAACAGGTCGCCCTCGTCGGTGACGACGCCGGCGTCGAGCAGCGCGACCGCGCCCTCCCAGCCGAGCACCTCGATGTCGAAGGCGCCGCGACCGGCCAGGCCCGCGAGCCGCTCGCGCAGCTGGGCCGGGCAGGTGCGCGAGTTGGGGCAGCGGATGTCCTTGTCGCCCTCCTTCTCGGGCGCGAGCGCCGTGCCGCACGCCGGGCAGTGGGTCGGCATGACGAACTCGCGCTCGGTGCCGTCGCGCAGGTCGACGACCGGGCCGAGGATCTCGGGGATGACGTCACCCGCCTTGCGCAGCACGACGGTGTCGCCGACGAGCACGCCCTTGCGGCGCACCTCGTCGGCGTTGTGCAGGGTCGCCCGCTCGACCGTCGAGCCCGCGACGAGCACCGGCTCCATCACCCCGAACGGGGTCACCCGCCCGGTCCGCCCCACGTTGACCTGGATGTCGAGGAGCCTCGTGTTGACCTCCTCCGGCGGGTACTTGTAGGCGATCGCCCACCGCGGCGCACGCGAGGTCGCCCCCAGCTGCCGCTGAGCGGACACCTCGTCGACCTTGACGACGACGCCGTCGAGCTCGTGCTCGACGTCGTGCCGGTGCTCGCCGAAGTGCGCGACGTAGGCCTGGACCTCCTCGAGGGTGTCGACGACGCGGTAGTGCGTCGAGATCGGCAGACCCCACTCCCGGAACAGGTCGTAGGCCTCCGACTGCCGGGTCAGCTCGAACCCCTCGCGCAGGCCGATGCCGTGCACGAGCATCCGCAGCCGGCGCTGCGCGGTCACCCGCGGGTCCTTCTGGCGCAGCGACCCCGCCGCCGTGTTCCTCGGGTTGGCGTACGGCGCCTTGCCCGCCTCGACGAGCGACGCGTTGAGGTCCGCGAACGCCTCCACCGGGAAATAGACCTCGCCGCGGATCTCGACGCGCGCCGGGTGCCCGGTGCCGGCCAGCCGCTGCGGGACGCCCTCGATGGTCCGCACGTTCATCGTCACGTCCTCGCCCGTGCGGCCGTCACCGCGGGTGAGCGCGCGCACGAGCCGACCCTGCTCGTAGAGCAGGTTGACCGCGAGCCCGTCGATCTTCAGCTCGCACAGCCAGTGCACCCCGGTGCCGACGTCGCGCTGCACCCGGGCCGCCCACTCGGCCAGCTCCTCGGGGCTGAAGCAGTTGTCCAGGCTGAGCATCCGCTCGAGGTGGTCGACGGCCTGGAAGTCGGTCGAGAAGACCGCGCCACCCACCTGCTGGGTCGGGCTCTCCGGCGTCCGCAGCGACGGGTGCGCGTCCTCCAGCTCGTTGAGGCCGCGCATCAGGGCGTCGTACGCGGCGTCGCTGATCGTCGGGCGGTCCTGGACGTGGTACGCGAACTGGGCCGCCCGGGCCTGCTCGGCTAGGTCCGTCCACTCGTGCAGCGCCTCGGCGGGGACCGTCTCGGTCGCCACCTGGTCGGTCCCGCTCGCCGTCGACCCGGTCGACACCTTCTCGCTCGCCACGGGCCCATCCTGCCCGAGCGCACCGACAGGCAACCGACAGGCAACCGATGGGCGACCGGCGGCGTCATGGGGGTAGGAAGCCCCACCCGGCGCACCGTCACGAGCGGCGTGTCCGATTTGGTTCTTCCTGCAGCGTCGCCCACACTGCTTGGGTCGGGCGTCGTCTGCCCGCCACTGCCACGCGCTCGGGAGCCACTGCCATGACCGACCGACACCACCGTCTCGTCCTCGCGGGCGTCGCCCTCGCCGGCGTCGCCTCGCTGGGAGCCTGCTCGGTCGTCTCGCCCTCGGCCGCGTCACCCGCCGCCGGCGGCAGCTCCGCCCCGACCCCGGCGGGCAGCTCGTCCTCGACGACGACCACGGCGGCGGCGGCCCCCGTCAGCCTCACCCCCAACGTCGCCGCCGGCGCGACCGGGGTCGCGCTCGACACGGTCGTCAAGGTGACCGCGGCGCAGGGCACGGTCTCGGCCGTGACGATGACCTACCGGGACACCAAGAAGGGCACGACGGTCCCCGTCCAGGGCAGCCTCGACCCGGCGGGTGCGTCGTGGACGGCGACCGGCCTGCTCGAGCCCAACGTCACCTACGACCTGACGATGACCGGGCAGAACAAGGACGGCAAGGCCACCACCGCGAGCTCGACGTTCAGCACGCAGAAGGTCAACGTCAAGACCCAGCTCATCTACCCGACGATCGTCGCCGACGGCTCGACCGTCGGCACGGCGATGCCGGTCATCGTCCGCTTCGACGTCCCGGTCACCGACCGCGCCTCGATCCAGAAGCACCTCAAGGTCACCTCCACCCCGAACCAGCCGGGCACCTGGAGCTGGGTGTCCAACAACGAGGTGCACTACCGCCCGCCGGCCTACTGGCAGGCCGGCACGAAGGTCAAGGTCGACGTCGACATCAACAGCGTCCCCGCCGGCAACGGCACCTACGGCCAGATGGACGTCTCCGGCGGCTTCACCGTCGGTCGGTCGCTCGTCATGAAGGCCGACCTCGCGACGCACCAGATGCAGGTCGTCATCAACGGCCAGGTCGCGCGGACCATCCCGGTGACCGGCGGCAAGGCCGGTTTCAGCACCCGCAGCGGCACCAAGGTCATCATGGAGAAGTTCTCCCAGCTGCGGATGGACGCCAACACCGTCGGCATCGAGCCCGGCGACCCGAACTACTACAACATCCCCGACGTCAAGTACGCGATGCGCGAGACCAACTCGGGCGAGTTCCTGCACGCCGCCCCGTGGTCCGTCGGCAGCCAGGGCAAGGCCAACGTCAGCCACGGCTGCATCGGCATGAGCACCGACAACGCCGGCTGGCTGTTCTCGCAGGTCCTCGTCGGCGACCCGGTCCAGGTCACCGGCACCGCCCGCACCCTCGAGCCGGGCAACGGGTGGACCGACTGGAACATCCCCTACGCGCAGTTCGCCCAGGGCTCCGCGCTCTGACGGCGCCTAGTCGCTCGCGCGCTCGGTGAGCTCGCGGGCCACCTCGGTGGCCGCGCGCTGACGCCGTACGGCGTCCCCGTAGGGCAGGGTCGCGAGCCCGCACGCGGGGGTGAGCACCACCCGGTCCTGGAGCGCGGGGTCGAGCCCGAGCTGCTGCCAGCGACGCTCGAGCGCGTCGGCGAGCGTCGTGGACGGGGCGAGGTCACCGGCGGTCGGGACGGCTCCCAGCCACACGGGGGTGCCCTCCTCGAGGGCGACGGCCACGCCCTCCCAGCCGCGGTCGGTGAGCAGCCCCGCGTCGAGGGCGAGCTCGGCGCCGGCCCGGCGCAGCAGCGGCAGCGGCGCGTTCGGCGCGCAGCAGTGCACGACGCGCCGCCGGTCCCCCGCGGCGTCGAGGACCCGGGTGAGGACGGGCAGCGCGTCGGCGGGGTCGACGGCGCGCAGCCGGCCGTAGCCCGACGCCGACGGCAGCTCCCCGGCGAGCACGCCGGGCAGCGACGGCTCGTCGACCTGGAGGACGAGGTCGGCCCCCGGGACGAGCCGCTGCACGTCGGAGAGGTGCTGGCGCACCCCCTCGGCGAGCGAGTCGGCGAGGTCGCGCCGGGCCCCCTCGTCGACGAGGACGCGGTCGCCGCGCGGGAGCCACACGCTCGCCGCCAGCGTCCACGGCCCGGCGACCTGGAGCTTGAGCGGCCCGGTCCAGCCGTCGTACGCCTCGGCGAGCTCGTCGAGGTCCTGCCGACCGAACGACGCCGCCCGCGCGAGGTCGCGACCCGGTCGGTCGACCATCCGCCAGCCCGCGGGCTGCAGGTCGACCGGGAGCTCGACGAGCCGGGTGGCGCCGCGACCGACGAGGTCGGCGCCCGGACCGCGGGCCGGGGTCTCGGGCAGGTAGGGGACGTCCCCCTCCCCGCCGAGGAGGTCGCGCACCGTGCGCACCACCTCGCGCACGTCCGTGCCCGGCCACGACCCGATC
The DNA here is from genome assembly GCF_006715055.1 of Lapillicoccus jejuensis. NCBI lineage: Bacteria > Bacillati > Actinomycetota > Actinomycetes > Micrococcales > Intrasporangiaceae > Lapillicoccus > Lapillicoccus jejuensis. Next base: position 3,004,794 of record NZ_VFMN01000001.1, on the reverse strand, counting down.
CCGCTGGCGCTGCTCACGCCGGCCGACACTACCCAGGCGCGGCCGGGTCGGCGTCAGCTCCCCTCGAGCGTCGACTCCTTGTGCGCCGCCTTGGCCCCGGTCTTCTCCGACTCGACGATCCAGTACGGGTCGTCGTCGGTGGGCTTGAAGTCCTGGCCGTCGAAGGTGAAGTCCTTCGTCTTCTTCTCCACGGCCTTGCCGTGGGTCTTGCCCTGGGAGGTGTTCCAGCTGACCTTGCTGCCCTTGCTGATGCTCATGCCGGTGCTGGTACCCCGCGGCCCGCAGCCGGACGCGCCGTACGGGGTCCGCCGCCCCGCCCGTCAGGGGCGGGTCTGGTAGGCGCGCACCAGGCGCGGCCCGGCGACGCAGCGCCACGCCTCCTCGACGAGCACCTCGACGCGGTCCCAGTCGGGTCGGCGGTCGAGGCGGACCCCGATCCAGCCCCGGGTGCCGTAGTACGGCGGCGCGAAGAACTGGGTCGGCTCGTCCTCGAGCAGGTGGCGCTGGACCCCGTCCAGCGCAGCCGCCCAGACCGCGACCCGGTGGTCGTGGTGGTGGTCGGCGAACGCGACGAACATCCGGCGGCCCCCGGCGAACCAGGCCGGCTCGCCGTGGCTGAGCCGCTCCGTCGTCCCCGGGAAGGCGGTGCACAGGCCGCGGATCCGCTCTACGAGCGGGTGCTCGCGAAGCGGCGTGGTCGCCTGCGCGACGATCCCCTGGTCCACGAGCCCCCCTCGGCCGCCACCGTCTCCAGGTGACGATCCGGGCACGATACCCGGTCGGCGGGGCCGGTGGTCAGTCCTGAGCGAGCCGGGCCGGGAAGCCGCCGGTGGCGACCGGACCCCAGCGGGTGGGGTGACCCGGATGAGGCACTTGCCCTGCGCGGTCATCGCCCGCCGGTACTCGTCCCAGTCGGGGTGCTCGCCGGAGATCGAGCGGAAGTAGTCGACGAGGGGCTCGACGGCGTCGGGCAGCGTGATGACCTCGGCGGTGCCGTCGACCTGCACCCACGGCCCGTCCCAGTCGTCGCTGAGGACGAGGACGCTCGCGCGCGGGTCGCGGGCGGCGTTGCGCGACTTGGCCCGCTCGGGGTAGCTGCTGACGACGATGCGGCCCTGCGGGTCCACGCCGGCGGAGACGGGCGAGCTCTGCGGAGAGCCGTCCTTGCGGTAGGTCGTGAGGACGACGTGGTGGCGGGTCCGGACGAAGTCGAGCAGGGCGTCGCGGTCGACGTCGGTGTTCGTGGCGGTCTTCGGCATGCCCCCCAACGTACGACGCCCCGTCGACCCCGTCAGCGTCGGTCTGTGGCTGCGCGCGACGCCGTCGTGGCCCTCGTCGCCTGCGCCACCGTGGCCGACCCGACGACGCGGGTGCCGTCGTACAGGACGACGGACTGGCCGGGCGCGACGCCGCGGACCCGCCGCTCGAGCCGCACGTGCAGCCGGTCCCCGTCGGCCCGTGCGGTGGCCGGCACCTCCTCCCCGTGCGCGCGCAGCTGCGCGCCGACGGTGACGACGCCCTCGGGGGCCGGGCCGCACCAGCGGGCGTGGTCGCCGACGAGGACGTCGACGCCGAGCAGCTCCTGCGGGCCGACGACGACCCGGTTGCGGGCCGCGTCGACCTCGAGGACGAAGCGCGGAGCGCCGTCCAGGGTGGACCGGTCGAGCCCCAGCCCGCGGCGCTGACCGACGGTGAACCCGTAGGACCCGGCGTGCTGCCCGACGACCCGGCCCGACTCGTCGACCACCTCGCCCGGTCGCTCGCCGAGCCGGCGGGTCAGCCAGCCGCGGGTGTCGCCGTCGGCGACGAAGCAGATGTCGTGGCTGTCGGGCTTCCTCGCCACGGAGAAGCCGCGCTCGCGGGCCTCCTCGCGCACCTGGGGCTTGGTCGAGCCGCCGAGCGGGAAGAGCGACCGGGCCAGCTGGTCGGCGTCGAGGACGCCGAGGACGTAGGACTGGTCCTTGGCCGGGTCGACGGCGCGGTGCAGCTCGCGGCCGCCGTCCGCCCGCTCGACGACCTGGGCGTAGTGGCCCGTCGCGACGGCGTCGAACCCCAGGGCGAGGGCCTTGTCGAGCAGCGCGGCGAACTTGATCTTCTCGTTGCAGCGCAGGCACGGGTTGGGGGTGCGCCCGGCCTCGTACTCGGCGACGAAGTCGTCGACCACGTCGTGGCGGAAGCGCTCCGCGAGGTCCCACACGTAGAACGGGATCCCGAGCCGGTCGGCGACCCGGCGGGCGTCGCCGGCGTCCTCGATGGTGCAGCAGCCGCGCGCGCTCTCGCGCAGCGTCGCCGCCTGCTGGCTCAGCGCCAGGTGCACGCCGACGACCTCGTGGCCGGCCTCCATCACGCGCGCCGCCGCGACGGCGGAGTCGACGCCGCCGCTCATCGCGGCGACGACGCGCATCAGGCGGCTCCCGCGGTCCCCGCCGCCCGGCGCGCCCGCTCCAGCGCCGCGGGCAGCGCGGCCAGGACGGCGTCGACGTCGGCGTCGGTGCTGGTGTGTCCCAGGGTGAGGCGCAGCGCCCCGCGCGCCTGCGCCTCCGGCAGGCCCATGGCCAGCAGGACGTGGCTCGGCTGCGGGACACCGGCCCGGCAGGCCGACCCGGTCGAGCACTCGACCCCCGCCGCGTCGAGCAGGTACAGCAGCGAGTCGCCCTCGCAGCCGGGCACAAGCAGGTGGGCGTTGCCGGGCAGCCGGTGCACGACGTCGCCGCGCTCCCAGTGGCCCCCGGGGCGGATGCTCGGGTCGAGGGCCATGGCGCCCTCGACCAGGCGGTCTCGCAGGGCCGCGAGCCGGACGGCCTCGTGCTCGCGCTCGGCGACGGCCTCGGTCACCGCCACCGCGAGCGCCCGGACGCCTGCGACGTCGAGGGTGCCGCTGCGCAGGCCCCGCTCCTGACCACCGCCGTGGGTGACCGGCGCGATGGTCGCGTCGCGGCGCACGAGCAGGGCGCCGGTGCCGACCAGCGCGCCGAGCTTGTGCCCGGTGAGGGCGAGCAGGTCGGCGCCGGACCCGGCGAAGTCGACGGGGACGTGCCCGACGGCCTGGACCGCGTCGGTGTGCAGCGGGACGCCGTACGGGCGCAGGGCGGTCGCCACCGCCGCGACGTCCTGGACGACGCCGATCTCGTTGTTGGCCCACATGAGGCTGACGACCGCGACGGACCCCGGGTCGCTCGCGATCGCCGCCTCGACGGCCTGCGGGGTGACGACGCCGTCGGGGCCGGGCGCGACGAGGGTGACCTCGGCGTCGTCGTCGCGCTCGAGCGCCTCCAGGGTGTCGAGGACGGCGTGGTGCTCCGTGGCCCCGGCGACCAGGCGCCGGCGGCGCGGGTCCTCGCGGCGGCGGGCGGCGAGCGTCCCCAGCAGGGCCAGGTTGTCGGCCTCGGTGCCGCCCGAGGTGAAGACGACCTCGGACGGTCGGGCGCCCACGGCCTCGGCGACCTGCTCGCGCGACTCCTCGACGAGACGGCGGGCGGCGCGGCCGGCGCCGTGCAGCGAGGAGGGGTTGCCGGCCGGTCCGGCGAGGACCTCGGCGACCGCCTCGCGGACCGAGCGCCGGACCGGGGTCGTGGCGGCGTGGTCGAGGTAGGGCACGGCCCCAGTCTACGGAGCCGCACCGACGCATCGACCGAACGGACGACCCACGGCGGTCCGAACATCCCCCGGGGAGTGTCTTAGCGTCCGTTGGGAAAGCGCTATGACTTCCGTCAGACTTTTCGTGCGACGACAACCTCCCCCTCGCCGTCGCACTCCCCCCACGAAGTCCTCGGCGCTCGCGCCGGGGCCCCCACCGAAAGGCATCCGATGCGACGCCTCACCACCTCCCCCACCGCGACCTCGACGCGTCAGCTGCTGCGCGAGGCCCGCACCCGTCGGACCACGACGAACATCCGCCCCACCCACGGGACGACCGGCTGCCGCGACTGCAGCATGTACCGCGTGCGCGAGCTCGCGGTCCACAACGCGCTCTGACCGACCTCCCCCTCGCCCGCGGCCTCAGGGCCGCGGGTCGGTGACGAGCAGCGCCATGTCGTGGACGTCGTACCACTCCCCCTCACGACGCCCCGCATCCCGGCGGGTTCCCTCGCGGACGAACCCCACCTTCGTGTAGACCGCGATCGCCGGCGCGTTGTCCGCGTTGACCTCGAGCGCCAACCGGTGCAGCCCGAGGCGGTCGAAGGCGAAGTCGCGCACCAGCCGCGCGGTCTCCGTCCCGTACCCGCGCCCGAAGACGTCGGGCCCGGTCAGCGCGATCCGGAACGTCATCGACTCGACCTCCTCGTCGAGGTCCATGAGCACGACCTCCCCCACCACCGCGTCGTCCTCGCGGCGGACGACGGCCCAGTCCGCGCGGTCCTCGCGGGCTGCCGCCCGGGCCAGGCCCAGCCGCACCTGCTCGCGCGCGAACTGGTGCATCGTGCCGGTCCCGGCGCGCACGTCCTCGTCGGCGAACATCGGCCACAGGCCGTCGAGGTGCTGCTCCCCCATCGGCTCGAGGCGCACGAGCGCGCCGGTCAGCACCGGCTGGTGCGTGAGCAGGAAGGGGTCGAGCACCCCTCCATCCCATCGTCCCCCGACCCGCGCGGCAAGCAACCCGGGCGGCGCGCCGCGGGCGGGGAGCACGACGCCGTACGGTGCCCCGGTGACCAGCGAGCCGACCCCCGAGCCCGAGCACCTCACCGTCAACCGCGGGAACTGGGACGACCGCGCGCCGGTCCACGCGGCGGCGCCGTACTACGAGTGGGAGCGGTTCGTGGCCGACCCCGCGCACCTGTCCGAGGTCGTCGAGTTCGACCGGCCGCGGCTGCCCGCCCTCGACGGGGTGGAGGGCGTGCACCTGCAGTGCCACCTCGGCACCGACACCGTCTCCCTCGCGCGCCTCGGCGCGCGGATGACGGGGCTGGACCTCTCCCCCGCCTCGGTCGAGCAGGCCCGGCGGCTCTCGCGCGAGTGCGGCACCCCGGTGGAGTACGTCGTCGCCGATGTCGAGGACGCGGCCGCCGCCCTCGACGGGCGGACGTTCGACCTCGTCTACGTCTCGATGGGCGCGCTGTGCTGGCTGCCGTCGGTCCGGCGCTGGGCGAAGGCGGTCGCCGCGTGCCTGCACCCGGGCGGGCGGGTGTTCGTGCGCGACGTCCACCCGATGTGCGGGGCGCTGCGGGGGGTCCCCGCGGACGGCGACGACCCCGCGCGGCTCGAGGTCGCGTACCCGTACGTCGAGACCGTCGAGCCGCAGGTGTGGGACGAGGCCGAGACGTACGTCGCCACCGCGGACGGCGCCCCGCCGCCGATCACCCACACGGTCACCCACTCGTGGAACCACGGGCTCGGCGAGACGGTGCAGGCCCTGCTGGACGAGGGGGTGCGCCTGGACCGGCTCGAGGAGCACGACAGCGTCCCGTTCTGCCCGTTCCCCGGGCAGATGGAGCCGGTCGACCCGGCCGACACCGACGGCCACGGCGAGTGGCGGCTCACCGAGGGATCCGACCGGGTCGCCCTCAGCTTCACCCTGCTCGGCACCCGGGTCTGACGCGCGACGGAGCCCCGGTCCGGCGGACCGGGGCTCCGTACGGGTTCGGTGCTCGGGCTCAGCCCTTGCGGCCCTTGACCTGCTCGGTGGCCTGGGGCAGCACGGAGAACAGGTCTCCGACGACGCCGAAGTCGACGAGCTCGAAGATCGGCGCCTCCTCGTCCTTGTTGACCGCGACGATGGTCTTGCTCGTCTGCATGCCGGCGCGGTGCTGGATCGCGCCCGAGATGCCGCACGCGACGTAGAGCTGCGGCGAGACCTGCTTGCCGGTCTGGCCGACCTGCGAGGTGTGCGGGTACCAGCCCGCGTCGACGGCGGCGCGGCTCGCGCCGACGGCGGCGCCGAGGGAGTCGGCGAAGTCCTCGACCTTGGAGAAGTCGCCACCGGTGCCACGACCGCCGGAGACGACGATGGCCGCCTCGGTCAGCTCGGGACGACCCGACTTCTCCTTCGGCTTGCTTGCCGTGATCCTGGCGGTGCGCGCGAGGTCGGAGGGCGTGAAGTCGACCGCGACGAGCTCGGACTGCGCCGGCTGCTGCTGCGGCGGGGCGGAGTTCGGCTTGACGGTGACGACGACGGTGCCCGTCGTCCCGGTCGAGCGGACGGTGTAGGACCCGGCGAAGACGGACTGGGTCGTCACGACCTTGCCGTCCTCGCCCTGCACGTCGACGGCGTCGGTGACGAGCGCCGAGCCCGTCTTGACCGCGAGGCGCGCCGCGACCTCTTTGCCCTCCGGGGTGGAGGGGATGAGGACGGCGGCGGGCCTGGTCTGCTCGACGAGCTGGGCGAGCAGCTCGGCCTGGGGCACGACGAGGAACTCGCCGAGCTCGGCCGCGCCGGAGTGGTAGATCTTCGCCGAGCCGTAGCGGGCGAGGATGTCCTTGGCGCCGTCGACGTTGTCGCCGACGAACACGGAGGACGGCTCGCCGAGGCGGCGGGCGATGGTGAGCAGCTCGGCGGTCGTCTTGCGGACCTTGCCGCCCTGGTGGTCCACGAGGACGAGGACGTCAGCCATGGGGTTCTCCTGTCACGGGATTCGAGGTCGGGGGCGCGCTGCTGCTCAGACGAACTTGCGCTCGGCGAGGAAGCCGGCGAGCTTGGCGCCGCCGTCCCCCTCGTCGACGACGATCGTCCCCTGCTGGCGCGGCGGTCGGGCGGCGAAGGACTCGACGGTGGTCCACGCGCCGGCCAGGCCGACCTGGCCGGCCTCGACGCCGAGGTCGCCCAGCGACCAGGTCTGCACCGGCTTCTTCTTCGCGGCCATGATCCCCTTGAAGGAGGGGTAGCGCGGCTCGTTGATCTGGTCGGTGACCGACACGAGGCACGGCAGGCTCGCCTCGATGGTCTGCGAGGCCAGGTCGCCGTCGCGGCGGATCGTCACGGCGCCGCCGTCGACGGTCAGCTCGGAGGCGTAGGTGACGGCGGGCAGGCCGAGGCGCTCGGCGAGCATCGTCGGGACGACGCCCATCGTGCCGTCGGTCGAGGCCATGCCGGTCAGCACGAGGTCGGGCTTCGGGTCCATCTTCTCGATGGCCTTGGCCAGCACCAGCGACGTCGCGAGGGCGTCGGAGCCGTGGATCGCCTCGTCCTGGACGTGCACGGCCGCGTGGGCGCCCATCTGCAGCGCCTTCTTCGTCGCCTCCGACGCCTCCGCGGGCCCGACGGTCAGCACCGTCACCTCGCTCTCGGTGGCCTCGGCGATCTTCAGCGCCTCCTCGACGGCGTACTCGTCGAGCTCGGACAGCAGACCCGGCACGTTGGTGCGGTCGGTCGTGTTGTCGCTGTCGCTGAAGGTGCGGTCCGCCTGGGCGTCCGGCACGTACTTGACGCAGACGACGATGTTCATGGGTGGGAACGTCCTTGTCGTTCGGGGATGTCGGGCTGTCGCTCGTCTCCCATCCTGTCACCGGCGCGGGGGCGACCGGTCATCACGGAGGGGTGACGCTGCCGACACCAGGTTACCGGCGGGTAACCACGCGGGTGGCGTGACCCGTCACACCCCGTGGACCTGCCGGCGCAGGGCCCCGTACGACGCCCGCAGGGGCGCCGCCCAGTCGTCCTCCTCGCGCGGCAGCGCGGAGGTGGCGACGTCCCAGCGCGGCGGCTGCGCCTCGCCCGACAGCACCCAGGCAGCCTGGCGCGCCGCGCCGAGGGCGACGTACTCCCCCGGCTCGGGCACCTCCACCGGGGCCCCGAACAGACCCGCGGCGACCGCCTGCACGGCCGCCGATCGGGCCGCCCCGCCGATGAGCAGGACGCGCCGGACGGCGACGCCCTGCTCGCGCAGCGCGTCGAGACCGTCGGCGAGGCCGCACAGCATCCCCTCTACCGCGGCGCGGGCGAGGTTGCCCGGGGTGGCGTTGTCACGGGTCAGCCCGCCGAGGGTGCCGGTCGCCTCGGGCAGCACCGGGGTGCGCTCGCCGTCGAGGTAGGGCAGCAGGGTGAGCCCGCCGGCGCCCGGCTCGGCCGCGAGGGCGAGGCGCTCGAGCCCGGCCAGGTCGGTGCCGAGCATCGCCGCCGCGGCGGTGAGGACGCGGGCGGCGTTGAGGGTGCAGACGAGCGGCAGGAAGCGACCGGTGGCGTCGGCGAACCCGGCGACGATCCCCGTGGGGTCCGCGGTCGGGTGCTCGGCCACCCCGAACACGGTGCCGCTCGTGCCGAGCGAGACGACGAGGTCACCGGGACCGAGCGCGAGCCCCAGGGCGGCGCCCATGTTGTCGCCGGTGCCCGGGGCGACGAGCAGCCCCGAGGGGGTGCGGCCGGCCGCCTGGGCCGGCCCCAGCACGTCGGGCAGGTCGGGCAGCCCGGCCGTCCCCGACCGGTCGAGCGCGGTCGCCAGCAGGTCGGTCCGGTAGCGGCCCTGCGCGGGCGACCAGTAGCCGGTGCCGGAGGCGTCCCCGCGGTCGGTGACGAGCGGGACGCCGGCGAGGTCGCCGTCGCCGAGCAGCCGCGCGGTGAGCCAGTCGTGCGGCAGCAGGACGCTGCGCACGCGCTGCGCCGCGTCGGGCTCGTGGCGGGCGAGCCAGCGCAGCTTGGTGACGGTGAAGCTGGCCGACGGCACCGAGCCGGCCGCGTCGGCGTACGCCTGCGGGCCACCCACCTCCTCGACGAGGTCGAGCGCGGCGCCGGCGCTGCGGGTGTCGTTCCACAGCAGCGCCGGTCGCACGACCGAGCGGTGCTCGTCGAGGGCGACGAGCCCGTGCTGCTGGCCGGCGACCGCGACCGCCTCGACCCCGTCGAGCAGCCCGTCGGCGGTAGCCTCGCGCCAGGCCCGCCACCAGTGCTCGGGGTCGACCTCGCTCCCGTCGGGGTGCGCGGCGCGGCCCTCACGGACGACGGCACCGGTGGCGGCGTCGCAGACGACGACCTTGGTGGACTGGGTCGAGGAGTCGACGCCGGCGACGAGGGTGCTCACCGGGCCAGTTCTACCCTGCGTCACCCGGCGTCGCGCACGCGCTCGATGGTCGCCCGCGCCCCCACCTCGTGCAGCGAGGCCAGCCACCGGGTGTACGACGCCGCGAACCTCTCGTCGCGGGCGAGGTCGCCGAAGAGCTGCTCGTCGCGGACGAAGGCCAGCGGGTCCTCGCCCTGACGCGCGGCGGCGGCCATGACCCGCTCGCGCAGCTGGTCGACGACCTCGATCGGCCGGCCCTGCTCGTCGACGCCCTCGGCGTAGCGGGCCCAGGCGGCGACGACGAGCGCGGACCGCTCGATCGACCCGCCGGCGCGCAGGTTCTCGCGGACGACCGGGACGAGCCACTTGGGGATGCGGTCCGAGCTCTCGGCGCACAGCCGGGCCAGGGTGTCGCGCACCTCGGGGTTGGCGAACCGCTCGATGAGCTGGTGGCGGTAGGCGTCGAGGTCGACCCCCGGCACCTCGTGCAGCGTCGGCGTGGCCTCCTTCTCCATGTAGCCGAGCAGGAGCTCGACGAAGAGCGGGTCCTGCGCGACCTCGTGGGCGTAGGTGTACCCGGCCAGGTGCCCGAGGTAGGCCATCGCCTGGTGGCTGGCGTTGAGCAGCCGCAGCTTCATCAGCTCGTAGGGCTCGACGTCGGGGACCAGCTGGACCCCGACCTCCTCGAACGGCGGTCGCCCCGTGGGGAACCGGTCCTCGAGGCACCACTGGGTGAACGGCTCGCAGACCACCGGCCAGGCGTCCTCGACCCCGTGGTCCGCCGCGAGCCGCGCGATGTCGTCGGCGCTCGTCACCGGGGTGATGCGGTCGACCATGCAGTCGGGGAAGGCGACGTCGGTCGCGATGTGGTCGGCGAGAGCCTCGTCGGTGAGGCGGGCGAAGGAGACGAGCATCCGCCGGGCGACCTGACCGTTCCCCGGGATGTTGTCGCAGGACATGACCGTGAACGGCGCTGTGCCCGCGGCACGTCGGCGTCGCAGCGCCTCGGTGATGAACCCGTACGGCGTCGTCGGCGCGCCCTCGCCGGACAGGTCCGGCTGGAGCAGCGGGTGGGTCGTGTCGAGCTCGCCGGTGGACGGGTCGAAGAGGTAGCCGCCCTCGGTGATGGTGAGCGAGACGATCCGCGTCGACGGGGCGGTCATCAGCGACAGCACCGCCTCCGGGTCGTCGGCGGCGAGGTGGAAGCCGAGCAGCGACCCGATCACGCGGGCCTCGGTCCGGCCGTCCGGGTGCTTGACGACGAGGGTGTAGAGGCCGTCCTGCGGGCCGAGGGCGTCGCGCATCCGCGCGTCCGACGGCATCGTGCCGACGCCGACGATCCCGAAGTCGAGGGCGAGACCGCGCTCCATCAGCGCGTCGACGTACATCGCCTGGTGCGCGCGGTGGAAGCCGCCGACCCCGAAGTGGACGATGCCCGGGGTCGCCGCCGAGCGGTCGTACGTCGGGCGCGAGACCTCCGCGGGCAGGGCGTCGAGGGTGTCCGGTCGCAGGGCCGTCATCAGCGCACCGCCCCCATCGACAGGCCCTGGACCAGCTTGTCCTGGGCGGCGAACCCGGCGATGAGTACCGGCAGCGAGACGACGAGCGAGGCGGCGCAGACCTTGGCCAGGAAGAGTCCCTGGCTGGTGACGAACCCGGTGAGGAACACCGGCGCGGTCTCGGAGACGGTCGCCGTCAGCACGCGGGCGAAGAGCAGCTCGTTCCAGCTGAAGATGAAGCAGATGAGCGCGGCCGCCGCGATGCCCGGGGTGACGACGGGCGCGATGATCTTGCGCATCGTCGTCAGCAGCCCGGCCCCGTCGACCTGGGCGGCCTCGAGCATCTCGACGGGGACCTCGGCGAGGAACGAGCGCAGCATCCACACGGCGATGGGCAGGTTCATCACCGTGTAGAAGAGGACGAGCAGCCAGATGTTGTCCAGCAGCCCGACCTGCTGCGCGAACAGGTAGATCGGCAGCAGCCCGGCGACGACGGGCAGGAACTTGGTGGACAGGAAGAAGAACAGCACGTCGGTCCACTTGCGCACCGGGCGGATCGACAGGGCGTAGGCGGCCGGGAAGGCCAGGACGATGACGAGCAGCGTCGAGACGATGCTCGCGGTCGCGGAGTTGATCAGCGGCGGCAGCGGGCCGGCGGCGAAGAAGTCGCGGTAGCCCTCGAGGCTCAGCGGCGCGAAGAACGACGGCGGGTTGGTCGCCGCGTCGGCCTCGGAGTGGAACGAGGTGAGGACCATCCACAGGAAGGGGAAGAAGAAGATCAGCCCGACCAGCCAGGCGACCAGGCCGAGCGAGCGCTCGCCCCACGACCGCTTGCGGTGACGCAGCGCCGGAGCGGTGGACGCGGTGGTGGCGCTCATCGGTTCTCCTCCTTGAACAGGCTGAACACGGTGCGCAGCGCGACGGTCGCCACCGCGATGGTGAGGACGACGACGATGACGCCGGCCGCCGAGGCCAGGCCGTAGTCGTGGGCGGTGTAGAAGGTCTGGTAGATGTAGTACGGCAGGTTGGCCGTGCCGAGGCCGCCGGAGGTGATCGTGAAGACGTGGTCGAAGTTCTGCACCACGTAGATCGTCCCGAGCAGGCCGGCGAGCTCGATGTAGGACCGCAGGTGCGGCAGCGTCATGTGCCGGAAGATCTGCCAGCTGCTGGCGCCGTCGATCCGGGCCGCCTCGACGACGTCCAGCGGGCGGGACTGCAGCCCCGCCAGAAGGATGAGCATCATGAACGGCGTCCACTGCCAGACGATCGCGAACATCACCGACGCGAACGGGTACTGACCGATCCAGTCGACCTGCGGCGCGTTCGACCCGAGGACCAGCTTCAGCAGCCCGTCGAACAGGCCGTACTCGGGGTTGTACAGCGCGTGCTTCCACAGCAGCGCTGCGGCGACGGGCACGACGAGGAACGGCGTGATCATCAGCGTGCGCACGATCCCGCGGCCGAGGAACTTGCGGTCCAGCAGCAGCGCCGAGACCAGCCCCAGCAGCAGCGAGACGAGGACGACCGACAGGGTGAGGGTGACGCTGACGAGGATGGCCTTGCGCGCGTCAGGGTCGGAGACGACGGTCTGGAAGTTCTCCAGCCCGGCGAAGTGCCGCCGGTCGGGGTAGTACGCGTTCCAGCTGATGAACGACGTGACGATGGTGACGACGAACGGCAGCTGCGTGACGATGACGGTCAGGACGAGGGCGGGCAGGAGCGGGGCCCGGCGGGCCCACTCCCCCGTACGGCGCATGGCGGCCCCCGGGGCGGCGCCGGTGCTCCGGCCCCCGCCCGGGGCGCCGCTGGTGGCGCCCCGGGCAGTGACGGTGGTCGTGCTGGACATCGGTCCTCAGCTCACTTCTGGTAGCTCTTGGCGACGGTCTCCGCCAGCTGCTGACCCTGGTCGAGCGCCGAGTCCACGCTGCCCTGGCCGGCGATGGCCGAGCTGACGTACTGGCTCACCTTGGTGCCGAGGTCGGGGAACTCGGGGATGTCGACGAACTGGATGCCGGGGGCCGGGCGCTCCTGCACCCCGGGGTTGTCCGGGTTGGCCGACTCGATCGCGCTCTTGGTCTCGGTCGCGAAGGCCTCGGCCGACTTGACGTAGTCGGCGTTGGAGTACGTCGAGGCCCGCTTGCCCGCCGGGACCTTGGACCAGCCGAGCTGGGCGCCGACGAGCTCCTCGTACTTCTTGCTCGAGGCCCACGAGACGAACTTCCAGGCCGCGTCCTTCTTGGCCGACTTCTGCTCGACCGCCCACGCCCACGTGTAGAGCCAGCCCGAGGAGTCGGTCTTGACCACCGGCGCGGGCGCGTAGCCGATCTTGCCCTTGACCGGCGAGTCGGACGCCTCGAGCGACCCCGCGGCCGAGGTGGCGTCGTACCACATCGCCGTCTTGCCCTGGGTCATGTTGTTGAGGCACTCGGTGAACCCGGCCTGCGACGCCCCGGCCTCACCGTGCGCCTTGACCAGGTCGACGTAGAAGTTCGTCGCCGCCTTAAACTCGGTGCCGTTGACCTTCGGGGTCCAGTCCTTCTCGAACCACGTCCCCCCGAAGGTGTTGACCACGGTCGTCAGCGGCGCGAAGAGCTGACCCCAGCCCGGCTGCCCGCGCAGGCAGATCCCGCGCATCCCCCCGGGCGTGTCCACCTTGGCGGCGATGTCGGCGACCTGCTGCCAGGTCGGCTTCGCCGGCATCGTCACGCCCTTCGCGGCGAGGACGTCCTTGCGGTACATGAGGAACGACGACTCGCCGTAGAACGGCTCGCCGTAGATCTTCCCGTCCACCGACAGCGCCTTGGTCATCGGCTCGAGGATGTCGGACTGGTCGAACGCCGTGTCCGACTTCGTGTAGGACGTCAGGTCCGCGACCCAGCTGTTCTTGGCGTAGATCGGGATCTCGAAGTTCGACAGCGTCGCGACGTCGTACTGCCCGGCCTGGCTGGAGAACTCCTGGCTCGTCTTGTCGCGCAGGTCGTTCTCCGGCAGGACGGTGAAGTTCACCTTGATCCCGCTCTCCTTGGTGAACTCGGGAGCCAGCTTCTGCAGGTCCACCATCTGCGGGTTGTTGACCATCAGCACGTTGATGCTGTCGGTCGACCCGCCCCCACCACCACCGGCGCCACCGGCGCCTCCGGCTCCGGCGCAGGCCGACAGGCCGGTCGAGAGGGCCACGGCCCCCACCACGGCCACGGTGGCGTACGTCGCACGCGACATGGAGATCTCCTCGTTGAGTCCGGTTACGGCGAGCCGTCGGCCGCCGTTTGCTCATATGAGCGGGCTATTGCTCATATGCTCGTGGAGGAGTAGAACGCAGGGGGCATCGGCCTGTCAAGGACCCGTGCCGGGTTCATGACCCACCTGTGCCCGACCCGTGACATCCGCGGGCGGCGAGGCCCCACAATGGGATCCGGCCAGCGCACCCCCCACCGTCAGGAGACGAGGCACCCGTGGAGACGACGACGTCGGCACCGAGCGGCACCGCCGGACCGGCGCAGCTGGTGCTCATGGCGACCGTCGCGCGTCGGCACTACGTCGACGGTCGCTCGAAGATCGAGATCGCCGACGAGCTCGGCATCAGCCGCTTCAAGGTCGCCCGCCTGCTCGACGCCGCGCTCGCCACCGGCCTGGTCCGCATCGAGATCGGGCACCCGGGCAGCATCGACGTCGACCTGTCGGGACGGCTGCGCGAGCACCTGTCCCTGCGCACGGCCATCGTCGTCGGCACCGCCGAGCAGGACGCCGGCGCCCTGCGGGAGGTCCTCGGCACGGCGGCCGGTGAGCTGCTGACGGAGACGGTGACGCGCGACGACGTCCTGGGGCTGGCGTGGGCGCGAGCGGTCGCGACGACGGTGGCGCACGTCGGTCCGCTGCCGCCGGTCCCGGTGGTCCAGCTGACCGGTTCCCTCCCCCGCGAGGACCTCGCGGCCACCTCCATCGAGATCGTCCGCGAGCTCGCCCGGCACACGGGCGGGGAGGTGTCGTTCTTCTACGCGCCGTTCCTGCTCCCCGACGCGGCGACCGCCCGCACGCTGCGCGACCAGCCGGACATCGCCCGGGCCCACGGTCGCTTCCCGTCGGTCACCAAGGCGGTCATCGGGCTCGGGCGCTTCGCGGCCGGTCAGAGCACGATCTACGACGCCCTCGACGACGACGCGCGCGCCGCGCTGGAGGGGGCCGGCGCGGTCGCCGACCTGTCGGGCGTCTTCCTCGACGCCGAGGGACGGGTGGTCGGTCGCGACCTCACGGCCCGGATGATCTGCATGGACGCGGACGAGCTCGCCCACGTGCAGGACGTCCTCGCCGTCCCGTACGGCGCCGCCAAGGCCCCCGCCGTCCTCGCCGCCGCCCGCAGCGGGCTCGTCACGACGCTGGTCACCCACACCGCGATGGCGACCGAGCTGCTCGCGCAGCCGCCGGTTCGACGACCCGGGAGGGGGTGACCTGGACCGGCCGGTCGGGGGCTCCGGCCGGTCCAGGCGCCGAGGGGCGGCAGGGGGTCCCGTCCCTCGGTGGGGTCGACGCGTCCGGGGACGCGCCGCCCGTTCAGGGGGTGGGCAGCCCCACCGTTGCGGCCCGGGCGGCGAGCCGTCGCTCGGCCTCCTGCCGTCGCACCACGCGACGACCCAGGACCGCGGCGCCCGCGAGCGCGAGCAGGGCCATCCCCCACGCCGCCCAGGTCAGGGGTCCGCCGAGGGGGGTGCGGGACACCGCCGGAGCGGGCGTGCCCGGCGGCGCGGCCACGGTCCAGCCCAGGTCGGCCGTCGTCGGGGCGGCGACGCCCCGGCGCGCGACGACGACGCGCACGTCGGCCTGGCCCCACTGGGCGACGTCGACCGGCGCGCTCCACCGGCCGTCGCCGAGGGGCGTGGCGCGGACGAGGACGACCCGCCCGGCGGCGTCGGTGACCCCGACCGAGACGGTGGTGACGGGTCCCGGGGAGGGCCGGCGGGTGTCGGCCACCCGCACCACGGCGAGGTTGCGGCCGGGCAGGTTCGGCCGCAGGGTCAGCTCCTCCTGCAGGTCGCCGACCTGCCGGGTGACGAGCATCGACGCGGTCGCCGCCGGGTCGAGCTGGAGCTGGCGCTCGGTGGCCGGCTGGCCGCTGGTCAGCAGGCCGGTGAGCACGAGCACGACCAGCCCGCCCACCACCTCGGCCCGCACGAGCCGGCCGGGGTCCGTCCCCCGAGCCCGGAGCCGGCGGTGGTTGACCAGCCCGGCCGCCAGGAGCAGACCGACCACGGCCACCTTGGCCAGGAGCAGCCGGCCGTAGTCGGTGAGCAGGAGCGCGTCGAGTGAGCCGACGACACCGCTCGCCAGGGCGATCCCGGTGACGGCCATCCCGGTCGCGCCCGCCACCGCCACGGGGGCGAGCCCCCGCAGGAGGTGCCGGGCGGCCCGCCGTCCCGGCCGGCGCACCGCAAGGAGGACGACGAGCAGCGCGAGCGTGCCGAGCCAGGCGGCGGCCGACAGGACGTGCAGGGTCGCGAGGGCCACCCGTGCGGGCGACCCGGTCGCGCCCGACCCCGAGTGCCCGAGGACGGCGGTCGCGAGCGCGGCGACCAGCCCGGCCACGCTGCCGGCCGGCGCCCGCCACGTCCCGGCCGGCCGCGGGTGGGCCGACCGGCCCGGCAGCAGGACGGCCGCGGCCGTGAGCAGGGCGAGCTCGCGCAGGCCCCACCAGGCGCCGTACCGGCTGAGCAGGACGGCGCTCGCGCCGCCGGAGCCCGCGACGAGCTCGTCGACGAGCAGCGCCAGCCCGGCCAGCGCGGCGAGCGCGGCCGCCGACCCCGCCGTGCGGGCCACCGGGTGGGCGGCCTCCGGGTCGGACGGCAGCCGTCGCCGGACGAGGTCGGAGGCGAACGGTGCGCCGACGGCGAGCAGCAGCCCGACGAGGAGCAGCGCCCGCAGCACCCCCTCGAGGGGTGACGGGGCCGTCTCCGTCCACCCGACGGCGGCGACGCTCACGCCGACGCCGAAGCCGAACGTCCCCCCGGTGGGGTGCAGGTCGTCGGCGGAGACCGTCGACCAGGCCACCTGGTAGGCGCCGCGGGACAGCGCCGGCAGCGGGACCGAGAGGCTCGCGGGGGCGTCGTCGGACGTGGCGTCCGCGGTGACCGGGCCGAGGGTGCGGCGCGACCCGTCGGAGGCGACGAGGGTGATCGTCGTCGCCGACGGGACGACGCCCTCGTCGAAGGTGAGGGCCAGCCGGGTGGGTGCGGCTTCGAGGACGCTGCCGTCGGCCGGGTTGCTGGCGTCGAGGTAGGCGTGGGCCGACGCCGTGGGGGCCGGCGCGACGAGCGCGACGAGGACGGCCAGCAGGAGGACGGCGAGGGCGCGGGCGCGGCGGTGCACGGAGGGCCTCACTCCACCGGGACGCCGGTCAGCGACAGACCGTGCGTGGAGATCGTCGCCTGGTCGTGCGGGTGCACGGTCCCGTTGTTCTGGTAGACGAAGTAGAACGACTGCCCGACCGGCAGGCTGTGGCCCTGCTTCATCAGCGCCACGTGCTGGGTGGACGCCCCGGTGCCGGGGTTGGCCAGGACGGGCAGGTTGGCGCGGTCGTCCTGGAAGCGCGTGGCCTTGTCCGAGTCGAGGACGACGTAGCTGACCTGGACCAGGCCGCCGTCCGCGACGACCGCGACCCGGCTGAAGCGCACCCCCAGCTGCTGCTCCATCCGCTGGTCGGTGGGCATCGCCGGCTCGGCCGCCGCGCGCCGTCCGGCGAGCGTGTGGACGACGAGCCCGAGCAGCGTGGCGACGACGAGCAGCGCGACGGCCTGCACGACGTGGTGACGACGCCGCGAGGCGGTGGGTGCGGTGGTCATGACGGGTCCCCTCGGAGGGCGGGTGGGTGGGAGGTCGGACGGTGCGGATGCTGGTGCCGGCGCGGGTGGCCGGGCGGTCGCCCGGCCACCCGCGGCGGTCACGGGGTGAGCAGCAGGTTGTCCAGCCGCAGCGTCTGGCGCAGGCCGGGGGTGGCCGGCGTGCCGACGACGCCGAGCGAGAGGCCCGTCACCGCCAGCCCGCTGGTGGCCCCCGTGGACGAGGAGGCCGGCGTGCCGGACCCGTCCACGCTCAGCGTCAGCAGGCCCGCCGGGGTGGTCGCCGTGGCCTTCTTCGGACCCGCGCGCCAGACGAGGGTGAGCGTGGCCTTCCCGCTGGGCAGGGCGACCGCCGTCCCGGTGACGGCGGTGGTGCCGGGGCGGGTCATCACCGTCCGGACCTGGACCGGTCCGGTCGCCGCCCGCTGCAGCTGGAGCCCGAACACCTGCCCGCCGCTGCCGGTGGCCGACAGGATCGTCGTCCACCCGGCCCGGGTGACCCCGGTGGCGTCGACGTCGACGGTCGCCGTCGCCGTGGTGAGCGTGGTCCCCACCGAGCGCGAGATCGACGCGGTCGAGGTGACGTACGCCTTGGCCGAGCCCGAGCTCACCTGCAGCACACCGTTGCCGACGGTGACCGCGCTCCCGGTCCGGGTCCAGGCGGAGCCGAGCGGGGCCGAGAACGGCTCCTGCACCAGGGTCGGAGCCGTGACCGCGAGGGTCGCCCCGACCGGGTTGCTCCAGTTGCCGGCGAGGTCGGCGACGCGGACGTTGAGCCGCCGGCTACCGGGGGCGACGCCGCTGACCGGGAGCGAGCTGAGGGTCAGCACGCCGGCGGACAGGGTGCCCGTCACCGGGGTGCCCTTGCCGACACCCGGGTCCGTGGTGCCCCACCAGAACTCGGCGGCGCCGAGCCAGGTGCTCGAGACCGTGTTGTTCGGGTTGGCCTGGGGGACGGTCGCGGTGATCGTCGCGGCCCCGGCGTTACCGGCCGGCACCGCCAGGCCCTGGGCGGCCGTGCCGAGGACCGGCGCGGTCTTGGTGACCTGGAACGTGGAGTCGAACAGGTCGCCCCAGTTGCCCGCCGCGTCCTTGCCGTGGACCCACACGTGGTGCTCCCCTTCCGGGAGGGCACGCAGCTGCGAGAGCGGCACGCCGCCGTGGAAGGACTCGGTCGACGACGTGAGGGTCGGAGCGTCCGGCACCAGCTGCAGGCCGGAGCCGTAGCGGGTGGGGTCCGGCTTGGTGGCCGGGTCGACGAAGGCCTCGGCGTCGACGATGCGGTGGCCACCGGCCGAGGTGTCGTCGACCGTCGCCGACACCGTGGCGTAGCCGGGGGTGCCGGGCGAGGAGACCAGCCCGTTCGTCGGGCTCGGCATGAGCTGGCCCACGGCGGTCGGACCCTTCGTGTCGACGGTGAAGGGGACCTTGGTGAAGGGGCCCCACAGCCCGCGGTCGTCCTTGCTGCGCACCCAGGCCAGGTGGTCCCCGTCGCCGAGGCCCGCGATCGCCGCGCTGAGGTCGGCCGACTCGGCGCGGACGGAGGCCGCGTCGGTGCGGTTGAGGCTCATCGGGGTCCCGCCCGCCGCGATCTGCGCGTCGGTGGGTCCGCCCACGGCGTCGTCCTGGAGGTAGTACTCGGCGCCGGTGACCGTGCCGCCGGACGCCGTGGCGTCGCCGGTGGCGTCGAGGGCGGTGCCGCCCTGCAGGTCGGTCAGGGCCGGGGAGACGTAGGCACCCGTCGTGGCGGCCCCGCTCCCCTGGACCAGCAGCGTCCCGGCGGCGAAGGCCCCCCAGTTGCCGTTGGCGTCCTCGCCGCGGACGTACACCGTGTGGGTGCCACCGCCGAGGAGCTGGAGCTGGTCGGGGGTGATGGTGCCCGTCGCCGTGGTGCGGCCGGCCGTCGGGTCGGTCACGGTGAGCGGGGTCCCGCTGCCCACCCCGATGGTGTGCGGGTCGTCGAGGACGTACTCGGCGGACTGGATCGCCGCTCCCCCGGTCCTGGTGTCGTCGAGGGTCGCGGTGAGCGCCACCGGGTCCCGACCGGTCGGGGGCAGGGTGGGCGCCGTGAGGGTCACGGCGCTCGCCTTGGGCCCGACCACGTCACCGGTCGCGACCGGGGCGTTGGTGTCGAGAGCGGTCATCATCCCGCCGAAGGCGACCTCGGTGGAGCCGGCACCGGCCGTCTGGCCGTCGGACTGCAGGTGGTCGCCGCTCTCGTAGAGGGTGAAGGTGCTCGTCCCGTCGTCCGGGACGGCGACGAGCGCGTCGGTCGTCGTGCCCGGCTCGAGGACGGCGGTCACCTGCGCGTCGGGGAAGCCGAGGGGGTGGCCGTCGCGGGCGATCGTGCTCTGGGTCGCGCCGAGCAGCGTCATCGGGTGCTGGCGTTGACCGGCGTTGACGTAGCGCAGCCGCACCGTGGAGCCCGCGTTGGTCGCGACCGCCGGGATCTCGGGGAACGTGTTGCCGTTGATCAGCCGGTAGCGCGGCGAGTACCCGCGCATGTCGAAGGAGTCCGGGTGCGCGGCCAGGTCGGGGTCGATCTCGCTGAGCACGAGCACGGTGTCGTCGGCGTACGACGTCGTCGTGACCTCGTCCGCGGGCAGGACGACGAGCGCACCGGCCAGACCCATGGCGACCTGGCGGGCGCCGTTGCCCGCCGGGTCGGCGTGGCCCGCCTCGTAGAGGAACGTGCCGGCCCGGGTGGCGGTGAAGGTGTAGGACACCGAGCCCCCGGGGCCGACCGGCGCCCGGCCGGGGCCGGCCCCGTCGGCGAAGTCGCCGACGGACAGGCCCGGGAAGGCGAGGTCGAGACGCTGCGGGTTCGGCGCGGCGGCGTCCCACGCGTTGTGCAGGGTCACCGTGACGGTGTCGCCCTGGGTGACCACGAGGTTCGGCCCCGGGGCCGTCGGTGCGGCACCGGCCGTCGACGAGAAGCCCCAGATCGGCAGCGTCTGCCCGCCGACGAGGGCGGAGCCGGGCGAGGCGTAGAGGTCGCAGCTCTCGGTGGTCCCGGTGACCGCGCAACCGGCCGGGGCCAGCTTGCCCACGGAGGTCGGCGTCGTCGCGGCGGTCAGCGACGCGCGCGCCGACCGGGACGTGAGGGTGGAGCTGCTCGCCGCCCCCGAGGTCGCTGGGGCGGCGACCGCTCGGGTGGTGGTGGGGGCGGCGAGCCCGTGCGCCGTACCGGTCTGGAGGAACGTCGCTGCGAGCAGCGTCGTCCCCGTGACCGCCGCGATGCGGCGCAGGATCGGGGTGGTGGGGAGCGCGTGGGACGGGACGCGGGACGGCATCGACATCGTGGCCTCAGTTCCCGGGGCAGCCGGCGGGCGGGTCGATGCGGTAGAGCGTCATCATCCCCCCGAAGGTGGCGCCGTAGTTGGTGGCTTCCTGCAGGGCGTGGCTGTGCGCGATGTGGTAGTACTCGCCGCACGCGTTGTTGTCCGTGATGTAGGTCGGGACGGCGTTCTTCTGGCCGAGGTACGGGCTCTGGCTGAACCAGGTGTCCGAGCCGACCAGCAGCTGGTCGGTGATGGCCGGGATCTGCGTCGGGATCTGGTGCGTCGGCTGGCCGTTCGCGCCGATGGTCCAGCCCTCGGCGTCCTGCCAGTGGAAGACCACGTCGAGCGATTGGCCGGGGGCCACGTCGAGGTCGTACTTGCTGTACGACAGGTCCTCGCCTCCGGCGCCCTGCAGGGCCTGGCCGTCGGTGGTGACGACGCGCTCGTCGCTGCCGTGCGGGTGGAAGGGGTAGTTGTGGGTGCCCGCGTTGAGGTAGCGGATCGCGTTCTCCACCGGCCTCGCCGGGTCGTAGGGCTTGATGTGGACCATCGCGCCGTACGGCTGGTTCGGCAGCCAGGGCGCGTTGTTGGGCGCCAGGGTGTCGGGCATGCTGCGGCCGTTGATGAGGAAGTAGCGCGCGCGGTAGCCCGCCCAGTCGACGGCCTGGTGGCGCTCGACCGCGAGGTGCAGGTCGGGGTCGACCTCGGAGAGCAGGAACAGGTACTCGTGGGCGGGGTCGAACGCCGAGTCGCCGCGCCCGGTGAGCTGCCCGGCGTGCCCGGCGGGGCGCACGATCAGGGCGCCGTACAGGCCCATCTGGTCCTGCTTGTCGGCGTCGGTGCCGCTCTTGTAGAGGTACGTTCCCGGGGAGCCGGCGGTGAAGGTGTAGGTCACCTCCCCCGGCGTCGCGCCGCTGAGCGCGTCGGCCGACTGGACCATCGAGGTCATCGTCGTCGTCGGGTCGCCCTGCGCGTCGGTCGCGAACTGCGGTGCGGCCGGCCGGCCGTCGGCCCTGACGGCGCGCTGGCCGGGGAAGATGATGGACGTGGCCTCGGGCAGGTGGTTGTGCAGGACCACGGTCACCGGGGCACCGCTGTCGACGCACAGCACCGGGCCGGGGAACTGGAACGAGCGCTGCGCCTCGTCGGCGTAGCTCCACGTGTAGATGGAGTTGCCGTCCGGGGTGCTGATGTACCCGTCGTCGGCGGTCAGGGTGAAGCTGTTGGTCGGGCTGGTGTCGCAGGCGAGCCCCTCGGACGTGGCCGCCTGGGCCGAGCCGGGGGTCGTCGCGGCCACCGCCGCGACCATGGCCAGGACGGCGGCGCCGAGCCCGAGCCGGGTGGTCACCGGCCGCAGCCGGGCCGAGCCCGGGAGGAGCCGTCGCAGGAGTCGACTCATCGTCGTCACACCGCCGATCCGACGTCGTAGGGGAAGTCGTGGGTGAGGTCGTTGGGGTACTGCTGCGCCGGGGCGGCGGCGGAGACGACGACCTGCGTCATCATGCCGCCGTAGCCCGCGCCGCCCCCGTTGGCGAGGAAGTTGTAGTCGCGGTCGTAGAGCAGGTAGGTGCCCTCGCGGTCCGGGGCGGTGAAGAGGACGTCCCGGCTCTCGCCCGCGCCGACGGTCACGGTGTTCGTCGTCTGGTAGTTCGTCGTGCCGTCGCGACCGCGCAGGAGGCTCGCGTCCTTGGCGACGACGGTGAGCGGGATCTCGTCGCAGGTGAGCGAGTGGTCGTTGTAGCTGAGGCTCGAGAGGCGCAGCAGCACCCGCTCCCCGGGCCGGGCCTGGATCCGTGACGTGATCGGCTGGTACTGCAGGGCGCCCGCAGCGGTCGACATCGGGTTGCCGTTGTCGGCGACGGTGTCGGGCCAGGCCCGGCCGTTGAGGCAGGAGAACGACGGGTCGAAGTCGGTCCAGTCGTTGACCTGGATGTGGGCGTCCCGGTAGTGGGCGGCCGACCAGATCTCGGTCATCATGAAGGCGTACTCGCGGTCGTAGCGGGTCGAGCCGTCCCCGTCGTTGTAGGCGTACCGGCCCGGCGGGAGGCTGCCCGTGCCCTTGTTCTGCGCGGGCCGGACGAAGACCATGCCGGTCATGCCCATCTGCACGTGCTCGACGTCCTCGAAGTGGCAGTGGTACATGTACGTGCCGGCGTCGCGGACCTTGTAGAAGTAGTCGAAGTCGCGCCCGATCGGCACGGACAGCGACAGCTCGGGGACGCCGTCGAACAGCGGGATGGCGTTGACGAACCCGTGCCAGTGAAGCGTGTGGCCGTCGAACAGGTCGGGGCGCTGGACGAGCCCGAGGTTGGTCAGCGTGATGGTGATCTCGTCCAGCTCGTCGAACCACATCATCGGTGCGCTGATCTGGGCGTGGCCGCGCAGGGCCGCGGTGGCCGCCGCGTCGAGCCCGGTCGCGTCGCGGAACCCGAAGATGTACGTGTTGAGGTCGCCCGGCGCCAGCGGGTCGGGGAAGAAGGGCGGGTCCTTCGGGGCGCTGCCGGGCATGGCGGCCCAGCCGTCCGTCCCGACGAGGTGCACCTTCTTGGCGGGGCCGGCGGGGCCGGCCAGGGTGGCCGGGGCGGCGGCCGGGGTCGCGACCGCCGGGGCGACCAGCCGGCCACCGACGACGGCCATCCCCATCGCCCCGGCCCCGGCCAGCAGGGCACGGCGACTGAGACTGGTGTTCTTCGGAAGCATCATCGCGCGATCGCTTTCCCTGGGTGGTCGTTGCTGGAGGTCTGTTCCCGGGTGACGGACCCGGCCGGGCCGGTCACGGCAGCTGGTCCGAGCCGGCGTCGTACCGCGTCGTCCCGGTGCTCGGCCGGCGGTCGCCGTCGACGTCGACCGGGGCGGCGGACACCGTGTAGGCCACCGAGGACGGGGTCCCGGTCGCCGGAGTGCTGCCGGGGACCGTCGACGGTTCGTCGCCCCACCGGACGGGGACCGAGGCCTTGCCCTGGCCGACGGCCGGTGAGCCCGGGCCGGAGAGGTGGTAGTCGCCGAGCGTCGTCAGGTCGAGGTTGGCCGTGACCACCGACGCCATCCGGAACTGCGGGTTGGCCCGGTTGGTGAGGATGTGGACGCCCACGGTGTAGTCGCCGGCGAACGGGCTCGTCGTCGTCTGCGTCACCGTGCTCGCCCCGGAGAGGTAGCTCGGCGAGTGGACGGCGTCGTCGAGGACCGTGCCCGTCGCCGTCAGCCGCGTCGCGGCCGTGGCTCCTGCGGCCTGGTCGACGACCTGCAGGTCCCAGGTGTCGACCGGGTCGGCGGGGTCGCCGCTGGTGATGCCCCACACCTTGCCGCCGGACCAGGTGCCGGCCCGGTTGTCGTAGAACACGTCGTCGAGCAGCGTCGGGCTGCCGAAGCCGAGCCAGTTCGACGTCGGCTGGCCGAGGTCGCCCGAGTACCTCCGGGTCGAGACCAGCCTGTCGTTGGTCGTGTACTGGACCGTGGTCCTCCCCGTGGTGAGGCTGCGGAAGGTGCGCGGGCCGGCGAAGGCCCTGTCGACCGAGGCCTGGAGCGGGACGCTCACCGCGCCCGTGGTCAGGCCGGCCGCGGCGGGAGTGCCGTCGCTCGTCACCGCCGTCGCCGTGGTGATGTTCTTCGCCACGGTGGTGTCGACGACGTCGACGAACAGGGCGTCGTCGAGGGAGATGCCGCCGCCCTCGTGGGCGGAGACGTTGTCCACGACGGTGTCGTCCGTGATGCTGATCCGCCCGAGGTTGCCGGGCCGGGTGCTGGACCCGGACACCTGCAGGAGCCGGATGCCACCGCCGTCGTCGTTGGCGAGATTGGCCTCGATCGTGTTCCGGTCGATGACGACCGGGCCCGAGCCGGGGCTGACCGCGTCGGGCGTCGCCGGCAGCTCGCCGGCGATCATCACGCCGCCGCCCTCGTCGTAGGACTGGTTGAACCAGATCCGGTTGCGGCGGATCTCGCCGCCCTGGGCGGACCCGGAGAAGCCGGTCACGACGTCGCCGTTGTTGGCCGGCGTCCTCGCGGTCGAGCCCATGTAGCCGAAGGCGGTCAGGCCGCCGCCGTACTCCGAGGAGTGGTTGCCGCAGATGGTGTTGTCGGTGACGGAGTAGCCGTTCGAGCCCTGGAAGAGCCCGATGCCGCCGGCGAGGTTGGTGCCGCCGTTGTCGCGCACCTGGTTGTGCGCGATGACGACGCCGTAGTTGTGGTTGCCGGGCACGTACGGCGTGCCGACGCGGATGCCGCCGCCGTACGAACCGCCGTTGCCGGTGACGAGGTTGTCGGTGAGCCGCAGGCCGTTGACGCCCGCGTGGACGTAGACGCCACCACCCTGGGTCACCAGCGCCCCCGCGGCGCCGTACGGCGTCGTGTTGGCCCCGGTCACCGCGTCGGGCGCGATGATCGTGTCGCTCTGGATGCCGCCCGTGACCTGGAAACCGTCGAGGCTGGCGCGCCAGCCGGCGTTGGCGCGGGACGTGTCGCGCGCGGGGGCCAGGAAGGTCACGACGGCGGCGTCCGGGACGGCCGGGTCACCCTGGTAGGCCGGCTCGCTCGCCAGCGTGTTGAGCCAGGCGGTGCCCTGCGCGTTGTCGGGGCTGAACCCGGAGCCGTCGATGATCGAGCCGGGCACCCAGGTGGAGCCCTGGAAGCCGCCCGGACCGACGCCCTGGACGTGGATCCGGCTGTCGACGATGACGTTCTCGTTGTACTCGCCGCGCGGGGTCAGGGCGGTCTGCGCCCCCGGGTAGACCACGACGAGGGCGTACGGCGCCGTCCCGAGGGCCTTCTCCGCGGCGGTGACCGCGGACTGGATGGTGCGGTACTGGCCGGCGGCCGTGCCGACGGCGTAGACCTTCGGGTTGCCCGCCGCCGTACCGGCGCCGGTCGTCGTGCGCACCGTCTGGAGGGTGAGACCGTTGACGGTGGACGCCCCGCCGGCTCCGGAGCGGGTGATCGTCAGCTGCAGCGGGTCCGCCGGGGTGGCGGTGGCCGGCACGACGAAGGAGAGCTGGGTGTCGGACCACGAGCCCGGGACGACGGTCGCGGTGACCGGGACCGGGGTGGCGACCGTCGTGTCGGTGAGGGTGACGGTGCCCGGCGTGCTCCCGAGGTGCAGGCCCTTGACCGTCACCGTGCGGACGGCGTCGGTGGTGGCCGTGGCCCCACCGAGGGCGACGACCGGCTTGTCGACGGAGAACAGCTGCGGGTACGACGTCGGCAGGTCGCAGGCGGTGATGCCGGCCGGGGTGGTGTCGGGCAGGAGGACGGTCGAGGCGACCTGGGTCGGCGCCTCGTCCGTCACGGTGTAGAGACCGGGCCAGGCCTGGAAGTTGGCCGCGATGGTGCGGAACCGCGGGTTGTAGTCCGGGTTCGGCGTCGCCGGGACGTCCGGCCCGGCCTGACCACCCGGGTCGTTGCCGACGAAGCGGTACATGCCTGGGCAGGGACCTGCGGGGACCGGGCAGTTGTAGCTGCCGGTCGAGGGCTCGAGGGCCTCGTACAGACCGTTGTAGTCGGTGTGCGTCGTGTCGACGAGGTTGCCGGCGAAGTCGTACAGGCCGACCGGGACGTAGGGCATGCCCTGCGCCTCGCCGTAGTTGGCGCTCGTGCGGTCCAGGGACAGGCCGAGGTCGTTGAGGGTCAGCCCCCAGAAGTGCGTCGGCATCGGCACCGTCGTGAAGAGGTTGAAGTTCGGGGCGACGGTCTGGCCGTTGCGGACGGTGACGAGCTTGTCCTGGCAGGACGGGCGCTCCTGGCCCTCGAAGGGGCTGCCGCCGGCGTTGAGGAAGTCCGGGTCGGTGACGTGGACCTGGTGGGTCCTGCCCACGCAGGAGGACATGATGCCGGCCTGCTGCGACGGCGGCTGCGAGGGCAGCGCGGTCGCGTTCGGCGGGTCGGCCGTGTGGCCGCCACCGCGCGTCGCGTTCGCGTAGTCCTGCTGGGCGACGTAGTCGTCACCGGTGAAGACGTTGACGTCCTCCTCGGAGGTGACCTTGTACATCGGCGTCCTCGGGCCGCTGGGGTCGTCCGGGATCTCGACGCTGACGATGTAGTCGCCGGCGTCGAGACCGCCGAAGCCGTAGTTGCCGTTGACGGCGGTCGAGGCGTCGGTCGGGTCGGAGGCGTCACCGGCACCCATCGCGACGCCGGCCATCGGCG
Source organism: Lapillicoccus jejuensis (assembly GCF_006715055.1). NCBI lineage: Bacteria > Bacillati > Actinomycetota > Actinomycetes > Micrococcales > Intrasporangiaceae > Lapillicoccus > Lapillicoccus jejuensis. Next base: position 2,978,122 of record NZ_VFMN01000001.1, on the reverse strand, counting down.
CCTCGAGGCAGGTGATCGAGCCGTCACCCTGCGGGTCGGGCAGGGCCTGCTGGTCGGTCGTCGACAGCGGCACCCCGTTCCACATCCGGGCGGTGCACCCCTTCGGCGCGTTCCACCCCTCGGTCGTGTAGGTCTGCAGCGGCGTGGTCGTGGACCGCACGTAGGCGCCGTCGGCACCGATCTCGTACCTGCCGTCGGCCGAGCAGGCGGCGCTGCCGTCGGCGGGGCACGGCACCGGCTTGAACAGGTCGACCTGGAGGCCGGGGATGCCGGGCTGGTAGGCCTCGGTCACGGCGTCCTTGGGGTCGAGCTCGTTGCGGGTGGTGTCGTAGGTGACGGTGCCGGCGATGCCGCCGTTCTCCGTCTTGGCGAACGGGGTGACGCCCCAGTCGACCTTGCCGCCGAGACCGATGATCGGCAGGAAGTCGAAGTCGACGAGGCCGCCCTGGATGGTCGTGGGCTTCGGGTCGTTCTCGCCCTGGTAGGTGATCCCCGACGTGCGGTAGCGGGTGTCGAAGGCCTCGAGGACGAGGAACTTGCCGAGCGGGTAGGTCTCGCGGATGTCGTAGTGGCCCTGGTCGTCCGTCGTCACGGCGTTCATGCCCTGGTCCATCGTCGAGTTGTCGCGCTCGCGGACGGTGAGCGGGAACTGCGGGACGCCGGGCTCGCCCGGGTCCTGCTTGCCGTTGCCGTTGCTGTCGACGTAGACGGTCCCGTAGACGTGGGTGAACCAGCCGGTGAGCGGCACGAGGCCGACGTCGACCGCCTGCCCGCCCTCGACGGCGACGTTGATGCTGTTGAGGATGTAGTCCTGGTCGAGGTCCCACGCGGTCAGCTGGTAGCTGCCGTCGGGCACCCCGGCGATGTCGAAGGTGCCGTCGGCGTTGCCGGAGCCGACGTAGACCTGCTGGTCGCCGTTGTTGAGGTCCGACAGCGCGACCCACGGGTTCCTGATCGGCGTGCCGAGCTTGGCGCCGACCGCGATGCCCTCGGCCGGGCCGGGCTGGCCGCCGGAGCCGGCGATGTAGGGAAGCTGCGCGCTGACGTGACCCTTGACGTGTCCGGTGGCACCCGCCTTGAGGGTGCTGCCGATCCGGACGAACCCGAACTGGGTGGCGGGCACCGGCTCGGCGCCCTTCATCACCTCGTTGTCGAGCCCGGAGTCGCCGGCCTGGACCCAGATGTCGGTGTCGTGACCGCCCTCGAGGGTGGTCGTCTCGGCCCACTGCGACTGCTGACCGACCGGCGGGGAGACGAGGGCGGCGTACCGGTCCTCCCCGAGGTTGGGGATGGTGATGACGCCCTGGGCGTCGCTGGTGCACCGGCCGGTGTCGTGGGCGGCGTCGACGACGGGACGGTCGTGGGCGTCGTACTGCAGGCCGTGGGTCGTGGGGTCGATGAGGTACGGCGTGCAGAGCGGGTTGCCGTAGTAGTCGGTGCTCACCCGGCCGAAGACGTCGCTCAGCGACGCGACGAACCCGGGCAGGCCCGGCTCGGCGTCGGCCTCGTAGGTCGCGTCGACCGGTGCGAGGTCGTCGAAGACCTGGATCTTGAGGGTCGCGAGCGGCAGCGGGGTCGGCAGCATGCGGACGTTGACGGGCTGGGGCGTCGACCCGCCGTCGACGGTGAAGTGCGCCCCGGCGATCTTGAAGCCGTCGGCGGTCACCGAGATGAGGTACTTGCCACCGGGCAGCGAGAGGGCCTTGCTCGCGTCGAGGTCGGCCTCGGTGCCCTGCGCGACGACCTTGGCCCAGCCGTTGGTGGCGCGGATGCTCGGCCAGGGGCAGTCCGTGACGAGGTCGGCCCCGGACGACACGGCCCCGCCGGGGGCCTGGTGCGGCAGGCAGGCCTGGGTGCCGCGGGCGGCGGCGGTCCCGGGGTCGCCCGTGTCGTCCTCGTTGACCATCCAGTGGTAGCCCTCGCCGATCGGCTGGCCGGCGACGGCGGCGGGCCGCGGCGGCGTCGCGCTCGGGTCGCCGGCCATCGTCTTGAGCGAGAGCACGGTGAGGGTGACGGAGCCGGGGGTCCGGGGCGCGGCGGCGGCCGCCGGGGCCACCGTCGGCGCGGAGGACAGGGACGGGGCCGCGGACGCGAGGGACGCCCCTGCGCCCCCGAGGACGGCCAGGGTGGTGCCGAGCAGGGCCGCGACCAGACGGCGCGGACGGGTGGAGCGACGGACCGCAGCGGCACCGGACATGGCGGTGGACCCCCATCGACGAGCACGGGCCAGCCCGGACCGGCTGGCGACGCACAGGTTGCGTCGCGCAGCCACCCGTGTGTCGTCGAGTGCGGCCATCTCTCATCGCGCTGTCACCCCGGTGTCACCGACCTGTCATCGAGCCTGGTCAGGGGCCTGGACGAATGCCTCACCGCACGACCGATCCGGGCATTCGCGTCGAACTGCTCGCAATGCGAACTTTCCCGGAAACTCCCAGCAGCGCCCCCCGCGGAACCGCATACTGCGAACGGGCTGGGACTGGGGTGAAGGCCGGATACGAAGGATCTCGGGTGGACTCGATACTGGTCGTCGACGACGAAGCTCGGATGCGCACGCTGCTGCAGCGCATCCTGGGGCAGCAGGGGTTCTCGGTCGTGCCCGCGGGCGGGCCGGAGCAGGCGCTCTCGGCCCTGGCCGCCCAACAGGTCGACCTCGTCCTGCTCGACCTCGTCCTCGGCCCGCACAGCGGCCTGCCGCTGCTCGACCGGCTGCGCCGCGAGCACCCGCAGGTCCCGGTCATCGTCGTGTCCGGGGTGACCGACGTCGCCGTCCGGGTGCAGGCGCTCGACCGGGGTGCCATCGACGTCGTCGGCAAGCCCTTCGACCCCGTCGAGCTGCACGCCCGGATCCGCCGGCACCTCGACCACGGGACCGCACCGACGGGCCGGTACGTCGAGGCCGGCGGACTGCGCCTCGACCTGTCCCGCCGCACCGTCGAGGGTCCCGGGGGGACCCGGGCGCTCGCCGAGCGCGAGGCCGCCCTGCTCGCCCACCTCATGCGCCGCCGCGGCGACGTGTGCACCCGGGAGGAGCTGCTCCGCTCGGTCTGGGGGCTCGACTTCGACCCCGGGACCAACCTCGTCGACGTCAACATCCGCCGGTTGCGCCTCAAGGTCCTCGGGCTGCCGATGGAGACCGTGCGCGGCGTCGGCTACTGCTTCGTGGGGGCCTGACGTGCGCCCCGGCACCGGCGGCCGCCACCTGCACCGGCACGAGCCGCTGCAGCGCATGGCCCGCAGCACGTACGTCGCGTGGCTCGTCCTCGCGCTCGTCTGCAGCATCGTCATGTACAACCTGCCGGGCGACGAGACGATCCCGTACCACATCGCCTGGGCCGCCTTCGCGCTCGCCTTCGGCGCCCGGGTGTGGTCACGGACCCAGACCTGGGCGGCCCTCGCCGGGTTCACGCTGCTGACCGGCGGCATCCTCGTCCTGCGGGTCTCGGAGGGGGTCCTCGCCTGGCAGGAGACCGCCGAGATCCCGCTCATGAGCCTCCTCATGGGGCTGCTGGTCTGGAACGTGCGCCGCCGCCAGGACGCCCTCACCACGTCGACCGAGCTCGCCCAGCGCGAGCTGCAGCGCGTGGCCGACCAGGTCCTGCTGACCCGGCTCACCTCGCACGAGCTGCGCTCGCCGCTCACCATCAGCACCGGCTACCTGCGCCTGCTGCGCGAGAGCGAGAGCGACCCGGCCCGGGTGGCCGACCTCGACATCGTGCGCGACGAGGTCGAGCGGATCTCGCGCACTTCGGAGCGGCTGCTGCGCCTCATCCGGCTCCAGGGCGACGACGGCCTCGAGCTGGTCGACGTCGACGCCGTCGCCCGCGAGGTGCTGCGCCGCTGGGCGGGGGTGACCGACCGCGAGTGGGTCCTCGACGTCGGCGCCGGCGAGGCCGTCGGCTCGGCGGAGCGGCTGCGCGTCGTCCTCGACACGCTCGTCGAGAACGCGGTGCGCTACACCGAGCCGGGCCAGGTCGTCCGCGTGCACACCGGGCGCGACGCCCAGGGCGGGCTCGTCGTCGGCGTCGCCGACGCGGGGCGCGGCATCGGCGCCGACCGCCGCGCGGCGCTCACCGAGGCCGGGGCGACCGCCGGGTTCACCGACCCCCTCGAGGCCGACGAACGCTCGCAGACCGGTCTCGGCCTCGGCATCGTGCGCAGCGTCGCGGTGGCCCGGGGCGGCCGGCTCGTCGTCGACGAGGCCCCCGAGGGCGGGGTGTTCGTGCACATCCGCGTCCCGGCGCCCGACCACGCGACCAGCGCGCACCCGGTCCCGCTGGCCGCGACCGGGGTCGGCCCCCGGGTCGTCACCGTCGAGCACGGTCGACCGGTCCCCGCCCCTCACGCGACCTAGCGTCGAGGGGTCACCGAGCCCCGGTCCGTGCTGAGACCGAGCTCGCGCGCCAGGACGGGAGCGAGGCCGGCGAGCCGTGCGTCCGGGTGGCGGGGCAGGACGAGGTCGAGGCGGCACCGGTGGCGCAGTGGCGGGTCGTCGAGGCGTTCGCCGGGGCGCGGCCCCTCGAGCAGACCCGAGGTCGGGACCACGGCGGCACAGCCACGCCGCCGGGCCAGCGCCACGGCCGCCGGGATGGTGGCGACGACCTGCACCCGCGCGACGTGCGCCGCCAGCGTCACCGCGAAGGGCGCCGCCGACCCGTCGTACGTGGCCAGCACCACGTCGAGGTCCCGCCAGGGACGGGCACCCCGGCCAGGACGGACCCCGCGGGGCAGCAGGGCCCGCAGGGCGTCGTCGCCCACCCGGTGGCGGCGCAGGTGCGCGGCCGCCGGACCCGGTCTCCCGGCGACGGCCACCACCGCGGCGTCGAGCGCGCCGTCCGCGAGCGCGGACAGGAGGATCGACCCGTGGTCGACGACGGTGTCGACCTGGGACCCGGCGGCCTCGTCCAGCACGGGGAGCACCTGCGCGGCGAGGCTCGCCACGGTGCCGACCCGGAGCCGCCGCCCGTCCGCGGCGTCACGGGCCGCCTCGACGGCCCACCCCAGGTGGGCGAGGACGGATCGCGCCCGGTCGGCCAGCACCCGACCGGCGTCGGTGGCCCTGGCCCCTCGGGTGTCGCGCTCGAACAGCGGTGTCCCGACGAGTCGCTCGAGGCGGGCCAGCCGTGCGCTCGCCGACGGCTGCGCCAGCCCCAGCGATCGCGCGGCGGCCCCGACGGAACCGAGCTCGTCGACCGCGACGACCAGCCGGAGCTCATCGGGATCGGGCAGGTAGTCCATCCGGCGATCCTCTGAGCAGACATCCCCGGTCGACGGCTACCGACCCGGACCGCTGGACGCGACGCTGGAGCGGTGGACACGTCAGGCGGGCCGGCGCGGGACGCGGCCCTGGTCCTCACGGGGGTCACCCTCACCGACCTGGCCTTCCGGGTCTCGCAGGTCGCCCTCCCCCTGCTCGTCCTCACCGGGACCGGGTCCACCGCGGCGACCGGCGTCGTCGCCGGGGTCACGGGGGTGCCGGTCCTCCTCTCCCCGTGGTGGGCCCGCCGTCTGCGACATCACCTGTCCGACGGGCGCCGGCTGGCCGCGTGCTCCCTCGTCGGGACCGGCGGTCAGGTCGTCGTGGCGACCTGGGCGACGACGCACGCCCGCGCGTGGTGGCCGCTGGTCGTGGGCGGCCTGGTGCTCGGCAGCGCCCAGGCGCTGACGGATCCGGGCCGCGACGCCCTCGTCGCGGACCTCGGGGACGGGCTGCCCGGCGTGGACCGCGCGGTCGGTCTCCTGAGCGCCCGGGAGCTCGGCCGCCGGATCGGGATGGTCCTCGGGCCCGTCCTCGGCGGGCTCGGGGTCACCGCCGGCCACGCCGTCGTCCTCCTCTGGGGTGAGGTCGGCGCCGGGGTGGCCGCCGCCGCGCTCGTGGCGTCGGTGCGACCGGCTACCCCGGGGCCGGTCGGGGCCGGTCCCCCGCCCCGCGTCCGCCCGCTGCTGCGGGAGCGACCGGACGTGCTCGCCGGCTGGGTGGTCCGTGGGACGGGCTGCCTGCTGTGGTTCTCCTTCACGATCGGGCTGACCGTCCTCGGGGTGCGGCAGGGGCGGCCCGGCACCGTCCTCGCCGTCGGGTTGACGGGGTACGGAGCCGGCTCCGTCGCGGGTGCGCTGCTGACCTTGCCGTTGCTGCGCCGCGTGGCTCCACTGCCCGCCGTCGCGACCGCCTGGGGCGTGACGGGGCTCGCCTGGGTGACGATCGGCCTGACCACGGGGACGCCGTCGGGCACCGCCGTCCTCGCGGCGGCCGCTGCCACGTCGGGCGTGGGGATCGCGGTCGGCAACGCCGGGGTCACGGCCCAGGTCGTGCGCAGCAGCAGGGGTGCCGACCGTCGAGCGCTCCTGGCCGGCCAGTCGGCCCTCGTCCAGGCCACCGGCTCGCTCGGCTCGTTCGTCGGGGGGTCCGTGGTGGGCGGCGTGGGCCCGGTGGCGACCCTCGGGACCGCCGGCGTCGTCCTCGTCGTCACCGCGGTCGTGACGCCCACCCTCGGACGCCGACGTGCCCCACGCGCGACCCCTCCGGTGGCGGCGCGCTCCTGCGCGCGCGAGGGTGGCTCATGAGCGGAGCCAGCACCGACACCCTGCGGGTCGACTACGTGAACGCCAACTGGACCCCCGGCCCCCCGGACCGGCCGGACGGTCCGGGGACGTTCGAGCTGCTCGTCGTCACCGAGGACGGCGAACGGCGCACCCTGCCGCTGGCGACGCAGGACGCGTCGGCCGTCCTGGCCCTGGTCGAGCACAGCGACGTGCTCCTGCTCGACCCGCAGACCTCCACCCTCATCGCCGGCAACCTCGCCGGGCAGTGGTTCCAGCCGGGCTGGACCCGGGGGGCGCGTCGTGAGCCGGGGCCAGCCCACGGGCGGTGACCGGCCGGCTCACGCCGCGAACAGCAGCAGGAGCCCGGCGACGGTGTAGCCGACCATGACGACGAGCACCGGGACCTGGCCGAGGACGGCGGCCCGGCGCGGGAAGAGCCGGACCGCCACGTCGTGCGCGACGACGAGCCCGACGACGTGACCGGTGACGATGGCGACGACCTGCACGACGGCCGTCGCCCCCGGCTGGATCAGCGCCGTCGACGGCGTCCACCCGGCCACCCCGAGCAGATCGGCGCCCGTTCCGAGCGGATCACTGAGCAGGGTCCAGGTCACCTGCCCGCCGTAGACGAGCAGCGACCAGTAGTGCGCGACGACGTACCCCGCGGCGACGGGCACGAGCGAGGTCGCGAACGCGGTCGGGACCCCGCGCACCGGCCGGCCCGCCACCCGGGCGGAGACCGCACCGGCACCACCGGCGGTGGCGGCCACGAGCGCGATGACCGCCATCAGCCCGCCCGCCTGCCACAGCAGCGGCGACGGGGACGACTGCACGGCGCTGGTCCACGCGAGCTGCCCCTGCACGCCGTCGTACGCCGTCGTGCCGAGCAGGACGGCGACGGTCACCAGCAGCCCCGGGGCGCGCGGGATCCCCGCCGCGCCGGCGACCGGGCCGCGCGCCACCCAGCGCCCGTCGGCGCGGCGGCCGACGACGGCGAGGGCGCCGTACAGCTCGGAGAGGACACCGAAGGCGTCGCCGGTGCGGAACCACGCGCGTCCCGCGACGAGCGAGACGGCCAGGGTGAGGACCAGGTAGGCGACGACGTAGACGAGCAGGACCGAGCGCGTCGCGCGGTCCGGCTGGACGAGCTCGAGCCAGGCGAAGGCGAGCAGGCCGAGGGCGGCGGGTCGGTAGCCGACCCACGCCGGCATCGGTCGCAGGCCGGCGACCGGGTCGACCCGGCCCGCCCGGGAGAGGGCGCCGTGCACCCGTCGGACCGGGTCCAGGACGCGCCAGACCGGGCCGAGCAGCAGGCTGAGGAAGGGCAGGCCGACCCACAGCCAGACGAAGACGACGTACGGCGCCGGGTTGTCCGGCCGGTCGGACCCGACCAGGAGCGCGGCGAGCGTGACGAGGGCGAGCAGGACCGCGAGGCCGGAGAGGACGACCCGCACCGGACGGGCGTCGAGCACCGTGGCGAGCGCCTGCGGCAGCGGCCGGCCGGCCCGAGCGGGGTCGCGCGGGCGCGCCCGCCACAGGGTGAGGGCGGCGAAGGAGACGACGAGGGCGACCACCGCGCCCACGACGACGAAGCCGAACGGCAGCGGCAGGTCGTGCCGGTTGCCGACGCCGTGCCCGGGCAGCAGGGCCGGCGCGAGCGCCGGCGCCATGGTCAGCGCACGTCGATCTTGAGCAGGGTGAGGACGGGGTCGTGCATATCGACCTCGTACTCCCCCGGCTCGGCGCCCGTGAGGACGAGGAGCACGGAGCCCCCGGCCTCGACCTCCTTCTCCACGTCGAAGCCGTGGGCGTGGACCTCGTCGGCGTGGTCGGAGGTGACCGTCAGCGCGAGGGTCTGCCCGACCGGCAGCTCGACCGTCGTCGGCGCCGGGGTGACCGTGCTGCCGGTGACCGTGACGGCCAGGGTCTTGCTGCCGGCGGTGAAGGTGGACGGGCCCGGGCTGCCCGGCACGTCGGCGGCCTCGGCGGTGGTCGTCGGCGTCGCGGAGGGTGTGCTGTCGGCCGCGGCCGGGGTCGAGCCGCTCCCGCACGACGCGAGCACGCAGGCGGTCAGGAGGGCGCACACGGTCGTGGCGGCCCGGAGGAGGAGGTGCCGTCGGTGCAGGGCGGTGCTGGTCATGGGACGCCTCCTGGCGGGCGGTCCGGCACCCGATCGCTCGTGGTGCGTGCAGTTGGTGTCCAGGACGGTAGGGCGACCGTGGACCGGCCCGGGCGGTTTTCCGGACATCCGTCATTCAGCAGTCAGGCAGCCGTCCGGGTTCCTACCATCGGAGGATGCGTCGCGCCGTCGCGGTCCTCCTGGTGCTGGCGGCCGCCCTCCTCGGGCCGGTCGTCGGCGGCGCGCTGCCGACCGCCTCCGCCCACGCCCTCATCAGCGCGGTGACGCTCTCCGTCGAGGCGCAGGGACCGGAGCTGTCGGTGGTCGCCGAGGTGCGCTACCCCGACCACGACGCCGTCGTCGGCGAGAGCGTCGTCGGGGTCGCCTACCGCGCCGCCGACGGCAGCACCCAGCCGCTGCACGTCTCCCCGGCCCCGGGGCGGCCCGGGTACTACGTCGGCACGGCGCAGCTCACGCCCGGGGACTGGCAGGTCGAGATGGACGCGGTCGGGAAGACCCGCGGGCTGCAGAGCGTCGGCTTCACCCTGCACGCCACCGGGCCCGCCACGGCGGTCGCCTCCCCCGCCCCGCTGCCGGCGACGGTGCAGCTGCCGTCGGCGCCGGCCGCGGTCGACGGCGGTCAGCGCGTGCGACCGGCCAACGCGACCTCACAGTGGCTGGTCGTGCTGTGCAGCGCCTTCGTCGTCCTCGGCGCGGGGATCCCGGTGCTGCTGCTGCGCCGGCGCTCGTCCCCGCCCGACGTGGCCCGGGCCTGATCCGTACGGCGCCGCGGCGGTCAGCGCCCCTCGAAGACCGCCTTGCCGGGGCCCTGCTCGACGAACGAGGTCATGCCCGCCGTGCGGTCGTGGGTGGCGAAGAGGCCGGCGAAGAGCATCCGCTCGATCTCGAGCCCGGTGTCGAGGTCGGTCTCGAGCCCGCGGTCGACGGCCTCCTTGGCCGCCCGCAGCGCGTACGCCGGCCCGGCCGCGAAGGTGCGCATCCACGCGACCGCGGTGTCGTGGACCTCGGCCTTGGGGACGACGCGGTCGACGAGGCCGATCGCGAGGGCCTCGTCGGCGGCGACGAAGCGACCCGAGTAGATGAGGTCCTTGGCCCGGGCGGGGCCGACGAGCCGCGAGAGCCGTTGCGTGCCACCGGCGCCCGGGATGATGCCGAGCAGGATCTCCGGCTGGCCCAGCTTCGCGTCGTCGGCGGCGACCCGGAAGTCGCAGGCGAGCGCGAGCTCGCAGCCGCCGCCGAGGGCGTAGCCGGTGATCGCGGCGACGGTCGGCTTGGGGATCCGGGCGACCGCGGTCAGCGAGGACTGCAGGGCCGCGGAGCGGTCGACCATGTCCGTGTAGGACATCGTCTGCATCTCCTTGATGTCGGCGCCCGCGGCGAAGACCTTCTCGCCGCCCCAGACGACGACCGCGCGCACGTCGGCGCGCTCGGCGGCCTCCGTGGCGGCGGCGCGGATCTCCTCCTGCACCTGCACCGACAGCGGGTTCATCGGCGGCCGCTCGAGCCGGATGGTCCCGACCCCGCCGTCGACCTCGAGGCGCACGAACTCGCTCATTGCCGGGCCCCTCAGATCTCGTCGCTCGGGCGGTGCCGCGGCTCGTAGCCGTCCTGCGGCGGGGCCGGGTCGGTCGGCGGCACCTGGCCGGCCTCGCGGGCCAGCCGCTCCTGCTCCTCGGGCGGCAGGAACGAGGTGTGCCACATCCGCACGACCTCCATGATGATGTTGACCGTCACCTGGAAGAGCGGGCCGACCTCGACCCCGACGGGGACGATGTGGTCGCCGGACACGACGAGGTTCTCCCCCGTCTCGGTGGCGACGAGGCCGACCTTGACGAGGTTGAGCTGGAGGCTGAAGTCGTTGCAGCGCTGCAGGCGCAGCTCGTGGTCGTCGGGGACCTGGTCGCCGACCATCCACTGACCGAAGACCCGCATGATGGGGAAGTCGCCGTCCTGGCAGCGGATGAACAGCTGCTGCGCGGGCTCGCCGATCGTGAACGAGACGTCGCCGTCGGCGTCGATGTCGGGGCGCAGCCCGAGGTCGGTGAGGGCGTCGAGGACGCGGCCACGCAGCGGGTGCTCGTCCGCCGGCGGCGGGAAGTTCGGCAGGCTCGTGGGATCGCTCATGGGCCGAACCCTAGCCGCCCGTACGCTGGGTCACCATGCGCCCCCCCGCCCCTCCGCGGCCCCTGCGCGACCTGCCCCCACCGGCCGGCGTGACCCTCCTGCCCGACGGCTCCGGGGCGGACGTGAGCATCTTCGCCGACGACGCCGAGGCCGTCGAGGTGTGCCTCTTCGAGACGGGCGACGACAGCGGGGAGTCCGAGCGCCGCGTGGCGCTCAGCGAGCGCGCGCACGGCTTCTGGTTCGGCCGGCTGCCCGGCGTCGGCGAGGGCCAGCGGTACGGCGTGCGGGTGCACGGCCCGTGGGACCCCGAGCGCGGATGGCGGCACAACCCGGCCAAGCTGCTGCTCGACCCCTACGCCCGCGGCATCGAGGGCCGCGTCACCTGGCGCCCGGAGGTCTTCGGTCACTCCGTCGGCCCCACCCTCGTCGGGGACGCGCGGCTGCGCGACGAGCGCGACTCGGCGCCGTACGTGCCCCGGGGCGTCGTCCTCGGCGACGGCTTCGACTGGGCGGGCGACCGCCCCCTGCACCACCCGCTCACCGACTCGGTCCTCTACGAGACGCACGTGCGCAACCTGACCCGGCGGCTGCCGGGGGTGCCGGCGCACCTGCGGGGCACGTACGCCGGCCTAGCCCACGAGGCGACGCTCGAGCACCTCACCCGGCTCGGGGTCACCGCCGTCGAGCTGCTGCCGGTGCACGCGTTCACCAGCGAACCGGCGCTGGTCCAGCGCGGGCTGACCAACCACTGGGGCTACAACACCCTCGGCTTCTTCGCCCCGCACGCCGGGTACGCCCACGCGAGCGACCCGCAGGGCGTCCTCGACGAGGTCAAGACGATGGTGCGCGAGCTGCACCGGGCCGGCGTCGAGGTGATCCTCGACGTCGTCTACAACCACACGGCGGAGCTCGGTGGCCACGACGGGCCGACGCTGGCCTGGCGCGGGCTCGACGCTCGCACCTACTACCGGCTCGACGAGCGCGGCCACGACATCGACGTCACCGGGTGCGGCAACACCCTGGATCTGCGCCACCCGGTCGTCGCGCGGATGGTGCTGGACTCGCTGCGCTACTGGGTGCAGGAGGTGCACGTCGACGGTTTCCGCTTCGACCTCGCGGTCGCCCTGGCCCGGGGCCGCAACGACGACTACGACATGGACCACCCCTTCCTCGTCGCGCTGCGCACGGACCCGGTCCTGTCCCGGGTCAAGAACGTCGCCGAGCCGTGGGACGTCGGCATGCACGGCTGGCGCACCGGGCAGTTCCCGCCGCCCTTCAGCGAGTGGAACGACCGCTACCGCGACACCGTGCGCTCGTTCTGGCTCACCGACGTCGCCGCGCAGGCGCACGCCGGCCACGGCGTGCAGGACCTCGCCACCCGGCTCGCCGGGTCGCAGGACCTCTTCGGCGCCCGTGACCGCGGCCCCATCGCCTCGGTCAACTACGTCACCGCCCACGACGGCTTCACCGCGCACGACCTCGTCGCCTACGACCACAAGCACAACGGGCCCAACGGCGAGGGCAACCGCGACGGCTCGGGCCACAACCTCTCGTGGAACCATGGGGTGGAGGGCCCGACCCGCGACGAGGAGGTGCTCACCCGGCGCCGGCGGTCGCTGCGCAACCTGCTGGGGACGCTGCTGGTCAGCACGGGCGTGCCGATGCTCAACGCCGGCGACGAGCTCGGCCGGACCCAGCGCGGCAACAACAACGCCTACTGCCAGGACAACGAGATCTCCTGGTTCGACTGGGAGCTCGCGCCGTGGCAGGAGGACCTGCTGGCGACGACCGGCTTCCTCACCCGGCTGCGCCGCGAGCACCGGGTGCTGCGCCAGCGCACCTTCTTCCAGGGCCGCCCGGTCGCCGACGACGGCGCGCAGGACGTGGCCTGGTACGGCGCCGACGGGTCGGCGATGACCGACGGCGCCTGGGGCGACCCGGGGACGCGGACCCTGCAGCTGCTGCTCGACGGCACCTGGCTCGGCGAGGAGTCGGTCCTGCTCGTCCTGCACGGCGGTGCGCAGGACACGACGCTGACGCTGCCCCGGCCGCCGGCGGGGGCGTCGTACCGGCTGGTCTGGGACTCCGCGTGGGAGCGTCCGGGCGACCCGCAGGACGTCGCCGCCGACCTGCGCGAGCAGGTGACGGCGACGTCGCTGCGGGTCTACCTCACAGCGAGGTGACGACCGGCTGGGCGTGCCAGATCTTGTCGATGTACTCGCGCATCGCGCGGTCCGACGAGAAGAAGCCGCACCGGGCGACGTTGAGCACGGCCGAGCGGGTCCAGCCCTCCGGGTCGGCGTACGCCGCGTCGACCCGGTCCTGCGCCTCCATGTAGGCCGAGAAGTCCGCGAGCGCGAGGAAGCGGTCGTGGTGCAGGAGGTTGTCGACGAGACCCGAGAAGACCGACGCGTCGCCGCCGGTGAAGGCGCCCGACGCGATGAGGTCGAGGGCCGACGTGAGGCGCGGGTCGGCGGCGGCGTACGACGCGGGGTCGTAGCCCTTGGCGAGCAGCTCCTCGACCTGCGGCTCGAGCAGGCCGAAGAGGAAGAAGTTCTCGTCGCCGACGAGCCGCCGGATCTCGATGTTGGCGCCGTCGTCGGTGCCGATGGTGAGGGCGCCGTTGAGGGCGAGCTTCATGTTGCCCGTGCCGGACGCCTCCTTGCCGGCCAGCGAGATCTGCTCGGACAGGTCGGCGGCCGGGATGAGCTTCTCGGCGAGGGTGACGTCGTAGTTCGGCGGGAAGACGACGGTCAGCCGGCCGTCGAGACGGGGGTCGGCGTTGACCGTCGCGCCGACCGCGTTGATGAGGCCGATGATCTGCTTGGCCATCGCGTACCCGGGGGCGGCCTTGGCCCCGAAGGCGAAGACCCGCGGGGTGACGTCCTCGACGGCCAGCCGGCCCGACACGACGCCCTCGTAGAGCGAGACGATGTGCAGCACCTTGAGGGTCTGGCGCTTGTACTCGTGCAGGCGCTTGACCATGATGTCGACGATCCCCGTCGTCGGCATCTCGATCCCGTTGCGGGACTGCAGGGTCCGCGCCAGGGTGGCCTTGTTGAGGCGCTTGACCTCGCGGAACCGCTCGCGGAAGGCGGGGTCGTCGGCGAAGGGCTCGAGCTCGCGCAGCCGATCCAGGTCGGTCACCCAGCCGGGGCCGATGGCCTCGGTGATGAGCGAGGACAGGTTGCGGTTGGCCAGGCGCAGGAAGCGCCGCGGCGTCACGCCGTTGGTGACGTTGGTGAACTTCTCCGGCCACAGCGCCGAGAAGTCGGGCAGCACCTTGTCGCGCAGCAGCTGCGAGTGCAGCTCGGCGACGCCGTTGACCTTCGAGCCGGCGACGGTGGCCAGGTGGGCCATCCGCACGGTGTGGTCGCCGACGATGGCCATCCGGCGGGGCATCGCCTCGTCACCCGGGAACGCGGCGGCGACCTCGGCGCGGAACTCCTCGTCGATGCGGCGGATGATCTCGAGGTGGCGCGGCAGCAGCCGCCCCATCAGCTCGATGCTCCACTCCTCGAGGGCCTCGGGCAGCAGGGTGTGGCAGGTGTAGGCGAAGCACTGCTGCGTGATGGTCCAGGCCTCGTCCCAGTCGAAGCCCTTCTCGTCGACGAGCACGCGCATCAGCTCGGGGACGGCGATGACCGGGTGGGTGTCGTTGAGCTGGAAGATCACCCGGTCGGGCAGCTTGTGCAGGTCGAAGTCGCTCGGCAGCACCTGGTTGATGAAGTTGTGCACCGAGCACGCGACGAAGAAGTACTGCTGCTGCAGCCGCAGCTCCTTGCCCTGGGGCGTCGAGTCCTCGGGGTAGAGGACCATCGAGATCTTCTCCGCGAAGGTCTCCGCGCGCACGGCGTCGACGTAGTCGCCGGCGTTGAAGGAGTTGAGGTTGAAGCCGCGGGTCGCCTTGGCGCTCCACAGCCGCAGGGTGTTGACCCGGCCGTTGCGGAAGCCCGGGACCATGTAGTTGTAGGGCACGCCCTGGACGTCCCAGTCCGGCAGCCAGCGGGTGCGGGTGGCGCCGTCCTCGTCCTCGTAGTGCTCCGTCGTGCCGCCGAAGTTGACGGTCACGGCGTGCTCGGGGTGCGGGAACTCCCACGGGTTGCCCAGCGCCAGCCACGGGTCGGTGTCCTCGCGCTGCCAGCCGTCCTCGAAGGACTGGCGGAAGATGCCGTACTCGTAGCGGATGCCGTAGCCGACGCACGGCACCGACATCGTCGCGAGCGAGTCGATGAAGCACGCGGCGAGCCGGCCGAGGCCGCCGTTGCCGAGCCCGGGCTCGATCTCCTGCGCGCGCAGCGTCGACAGCGACAGCCCGAGCTGGCCCAGGCCCTCCTCGACGACGTCGTCGAGGTCGCTGGCGAGGATGGCGTTGTCGAGCTGGCGACCGAGGAGGAACTCGGCCGAGAGGTAGCAGACGGTCTTGGCCTGGTCGTCGGCCTGCTGCGCCAGCGCGGCCATCCACCGGGACTGCAGGTGGTGGCGCACGGTGCGGGCCAGCGCGAGGTAGCGGTCGTTGAGGGAGCTGCGGGTCAGGCTGACGCCCTGGCCGTAGTTGAGCTCACGCATGAAGCTGCCGACGAAGCCCTCGACGTCGTGGCGGGGCGCGACGTGGCCGAGGCCACGGCGGGGCGGCTCGGCGGGGGCGCCCGACGGGCTGCCCACCTGCGTTGTGGTCACGCGACTCTCCTTGGTCGTTCCAGGGTCCCCGTGGTGCCCGGACGGTCCGGGGAGGGGCCCAGGGGGAAGGGGCATGGGGTCGTGGGCGCGACGCTGCGCCGCAGGGGTGGGGGCCCACAGTAGCGGGCACTCCCCTTCCGCGGACCGAGTCCGTTCGGGGGACCCCGACAACGGGTAGCGTCGGCCCCGTGACCGCGTCCGACGCCGCTGCACCCGCCCCTCCGACCGCCTCGTCGAGCACGACCCCGCTGGCCCTGCTGCAGGACGCCCTCCCGCCGGAGGTCTGGCCGGTCGGCCGGATCCCCGTGGACGACGTCCGCCCGCTCGTCGACGGGGGCACGCGCCCGGCCAAGGCGGTCGAGGGCGAGGCCTTCACCGTCGCCGCCCAGGTCTTCCGCGAGGGCCACGACGCCGTCCGTGCGACCGCCGTGCTCACCGACCCCGACGGGGTCGACCACCCGTTCCCCATGACGGTCGACAACTGGGGCCTGCGCTGGTGGAGCGGCACGGTGCGCCCCGACCGGCCCGGCCGCTGGACCTACCGCGTCGAGGGCTGGAGCGACCCGTTCGGGACCTGGGTGCACGACGCCACGATCAAGGTCGAGGCCGACATCGACAGCGAGCTGATGCTCGAGGAGGGCGCGCGGCTGTTCGAGCGCGCCGCCGCCGAGCTGGGCGGCGACGGCACCGACACCGGTCTGCTGACCGGGCTCGCGGCGACCCTGCGCGACACCGGCCGACCGGCCCCCGAGCGCCTCTACGCCGGCGTCGCCGACGAGGTGCACGCCTTCTTCGCCGCGCACCCGTTCCGCGAGCTGGTCAGCCCGTCCCCGAGCTACCCGCTGCTCGTCGAGCGCGAGCGCGCGCTGTTCGGTTCCTGGTACGAGATGTTCCCCCGGTCCGAGGGCGCCCGGTACGACGAGGAGGCCGGCCGCTGGCACTCCGGCACGCTGCGCACGGCCGCGGAGCGGCTGCCCGCCGTCGCCGCGATGGGCTTCGACGTCGTCTACCTCACCCCGATCCACCCGATCGGCACGACCGCCCGCAAGGGCCGCAACAACACCCTCGTGGCGCAGGAGGGCGACCCCGGGTCGCCGTACGCCATCGGCTCACCGGACGGCGGGCACGACGCGATCCACCCGGACCTCGGCACCTTCGAGGACTTCGACCACTTCGTGGCCACGGCCCGCGCCGAGGGGCTCGAGGTCGCGCTCGACCTCGCGCTCCAGTGCAGCCCCGACCACCCGTGGGTGACCGAGCACCCGGAGTTCTTCACGACCCGCGCCGACGGCACCATCGCCTACGCCGAGAACCCGCCGAAGAAGTACCAGGACATCTACCCGGTCAACTTCGACAACGCGCCCGCCGAGGCGTACGCCGAGGTGCGTCGCGTCATCCAGGTGTGGCTCGACCACGGGGTGCGCATCTTCCGGGTCGACAACCCGCACACCAAGCCGGTGCAGTTCTGGCAGTGGCTCATCGCCGACGTCGCGAAGGAGCACCCGGACACCATCTGGCTCTCCGAGGCCTTCACCGTGCCGTCGATGATGCACGCCCTGGCCAAGGCCGGCTTCCAGCAGTCCTACACGTACTACGCGTGGCGCAACCTCAAGTGGGAGCTCGAGGAGTACGCGACCGAGCTGTCCCGCGACACGGCGCACTTCCTGCGCCCGTCGTTCTGGCCCACGACGCACGACATCCTCACCCCCTACATGCAGTACGGCGGCCCCACCGCCTGGGTGCTGCGCGCGGCGCTCGCCGCGACGCTGTCGCCGACCTACGGCATCTACGCCGGCTACGAGCTGATGGAGAACGTCGCCCGGCCCGGCGCCGAGGAGCAGGTCGACAACGAGAAGTACGAGTACAAGGACCGCCGCTGGGCCGACTACGAGGCCGGTGGGGTCAAGGAGGGGCGCTCCCTCGCGCCGTTCCTCACCCGCCTCAACGAGATCCGCCGCGCGCACCCGGCGCTGCGGCGGCTGCGCAACCTCTCGCTGCACCACGCCGACGACGAGAACGTCATGGCGTTCTCCAAGCGCGAGGTGCTGCCCGACGGCAGCGTCGACACCGTCCTCGTCATCGCCAACCTCGACCCGCACGCGACCCGCGAGACGACCGTCCACCTCGACATGGAGGCCCTCGGTCTCGGCTGGGGCGAGCGCTTCACCGCTCGCGACGAGATCACCGGGGCGCAGTGGACCTGGGGCGAGCACGTCTTCGTGCGGGTGGGCCCGGAGACCGAGCCGGTCCACGTCGTCGCGGTGGACCCGGCGCGGGGGGCCTGAGCCGTGGCCGAGATCCACCGCACGACCCTCGTCCCCGGCAAGCTCGACCTGCTCGCCGAGTGGCTCCCGCGGCAGCGCTGGTGCGCGACCAAGGGTCGTGAGCCGCGGCTGCGCAAGCTGGGCGGCTACCGCCTCGACGACCCGACCGGGGAGGTCGGCATCGAGGTCATGGTCGTCGCCGACGAGTCCGGGGCGACCCCGGTCGTCTACCAGGTCCCCATGACCTACCGCGCCGCTCCGCTGGACGACGCCCGGCACGCTCTCATCGGCGAGGCCGAGCACGGCGTCCTCGGCCACCGGTGGTTCTACGACGCCCCGCACGACCCGGTCTTCGTCGACCGGCTGCTCGCCCTCGTCGAGGGCGAGGTGCCGGCCCAGCACCAGGACGTCAGCCACACGCTCGACGAGCGCGTCGTCGGCACCCACGTCGCGGGGCCGCACGTCCGGCTGGTGCGCTCGCACGTCCTGCGCGGCGAGCAGTCCAACACGTCCGTCGTCTGCGAGGTCGTCGAGGTCACGACCGGGCTGCCCGCCGAGCCCGTCATCGTCAAGCTGTTCCGCACCCTCCAGGAGGGCGAGAACCCCGACGTCGTCGTCCAGTCCGCGCTGACCGAGGCCGGCTCGACCCAGGTCCCGGCCACGGTCGGGCACGTCGTCGGCACGTGGCTCGACCCGCTGTCGCCGGCGCAGGAGGGCCGCGAGGTCACCGGGCACCTCGCCTTCGCGCAGCGCTTCTTCCCCGGGGTCGAGGACGCCTGGCGCGTCGCGCTCCGCGCCGCCGGCGAGGGCACCGACTTCGCCCGCGAGGCCCGCGAGCTCGGGGAGTCCACCGCCCGGATCCACGTCACCCTCGCGCAGACCCTGGGCACCCACGAGGCCGACGACGCGCAGCGCTCCGCGCTCGTGGCGTCGGTGCGCGAGCGGGCCGCCGCCGCGCTCGCGGAGGTGCCGGCCCTGGCGTCGTACGAGAGCGGCATCGCCGCCGTCCTCGACCGGTTCGCGCACGCGCCCTGGCCGGCGCTGCAGCGGGTGCACGGCGACTACCACCTCGGCCAGGTGCTGCACGTCGGCGACCGCGGCTGGGTCGCGGTCGACTTCGAGGGCGAGCCGCTGCGACCGCTCTCCGAGCGGGTCCGACCGGACCTCGCGCTGCGCGACGTCGCCGGCATGCTGCGCTCGCTCGACTACGCCGGCGGCTCCGTCGAGCTCGACCGGCCCGGGACCTCGGCGCGCGGGTGGGTCTCCGCCGGCCGAGCGGCCTTCCTGGCCGGGTACGCCGCCGTCACCGGCACCGACCCCTCCACCGACCCCACCGCCGCGGACGTCCTCGCCGGCCTCGAGCTCGACAAGGCGCTCTACGAGGTCGTCTACGAGGCCCGCAACCGGCCCTCCTGGCTGGGCATCCCGACCGCCGCCGTCCAGCGGCTGGTGACCGGGGACCCGGCTCCCCGCACCGACAGCAGGAAGGACCTCGCATGAGCACCGTCCCCACCTCCGCCCAGGTCGCCGACGAGAGCGCCGTCGACGCCTTCCTCGAGGCCCGGCACTCCCAGCCGCACGACCTGCTCGGACACCACCTCGGCCCGGGCGGGCTGACCGTCACCGCCTACCGCCCGCTGGCCCGCTCGGTCCGCGCCCGGCTCGAGGGCGGCGAGCTGCTCGAGCTGCACCACGTCAAGGGCGGCGTCTGGTCGGGCACCGCCCCGTCGGTGAGCGAGACCCACGACTACCGCCTGCTCGTCGCCTACGACGACGGGGTCGAGCACGAGCAGGACGACCCGTACCGCTTCGCGCCGACCCTCGGCGAGATCGACCGGCACCTCGTCGGCGAGGGCCGCCACGAGCAGCTGTGGACGGTCCTCGGCTCGCACGTGCGGGAGTACGGCGGCCCGCTCGGCACCGTCCGCGGGGTGTCCTTCGCCGTGTGGGCGCCGCGCGCCACGGCGCTGCACGTCATCGGCGACTTCAACGGGTGGAGCGGGGTGTCGCACCCGATGCGGCAGCTGATCGGCACCGGCATCTGGGAGCTCTTCGTCCCGGGCGCCGAGGAGGGGATGAACTACCTCTACGCCATCCGCGGCGCCGACGGCGTCACCCGCAACCACACCGACCCGATGGCCCGGCGCACCGAGGTCGCCCCCAAGTACGCCGCCGTCGTCACCGAGACCCACCACGAGTGGGCCGACGACGCGTGGATGGAGCGCCGCCGCAACGAGAACCCGCACACGGGGCCAATGAGCGTCTACGAGGTGCACCTCGGCTCGTGGCGCCAGGGCCAGTCCTACCGCGACCTCGCCGAGCACCTCGTCAACTACTGCCGCGACCTCGGCTTCACGCACATCGAGTTCCTGCCGGTCATGGAGCACCCGTACGTGCCGTCGTGGGGCTACCACGTCACCGGGTACTACGCGCCGACCTCGCGCTTCGGCTCCCCCGACGACTTCCGCTTCCTCGTCGACACGCTGCACCAGAACGGGATCGGGGTCATCCTCGACTGGGTGCCCGGGCACTTCGCCACGGACCCGTGGGCGCTCGCCCGTTTCGACGGGCAGCCGCTCTACGAGCACCCGGACCCGCGCAAGGGCTGGCACCCGGAGTGGGGCTCGTACATCTTCGACATGGGCCGGCCCGAGGTGCGCAACTTCCTCGTCGCCAACGCGATCTACTGGCTCGAGGAGTTCCACGTCGACGGCCTGCGCGTCGACGGCGTCGCGTCGATGCTCTACCTCGACTACTCGCGCCAGCCCGGCGCCTGGATCCCCAACGTGCACGGCGGGCGGGAGAACCTCGAGGCGGTGCAGCTGCTCCAGGAGGCCAACGGGACGGCGTACAAGCGCGTGCCAGGCATCGTCACCATCGCCGAGGAGTCGACGTCCTGGGACGGCGTCACCCGGCCCACCGACAGCGGCGGTCTCGGCTTCGGCTTCAAGTGGAACATGGGCTGGATGAACGACAGCCTGCGCTACATCGGCCAGGACCCGATCTACCGGCAGTACCACCACAACGCGATGACCTTCGCGCTGATGTACGCGTTCTCGGAGAACTTCGTCCTGCCGATCAGCCACGACGAGGTCGTGCACGGCAAGGGCTCGCTGCTGCGCAAGGCGCGCGGCACCCGCGAGGAGCAGCTGGCCACGGTGCGCGCCTTCCTCGCCCACATGTGGGCGCACCCGGGCAAGCAGCTGATCTTCATGGGCAGCGAGTTCGCCCAGGAGTCGGAGTGGGCCGACGGGCGCAGCCTCGACTGGTGGCTGCTCGACCAGCCCGCCCACTACCGGGTGCACGCGCTGGTCAAGGACCTCAACGCCCTCTACGTCCAGCGCAGGGAGCTGTGGGAGCTCGACCGCGACCCGGCCGGCTTCCTGTGGCTCAACGCCGACGACGCCGGTCACAACACGTTCTCCTACCTGCGCTTCGGCGTCGGCGACCGCGCCACGGACGCGCCGGTCCTCGCCGCCGTCGTCAACTTCAGCGGCAGCACGCACGAGAGCTACCGGATCGGGCTCCCCCGGGCCGGTCGCTGGGAGGTCGTGCTCGACACGGCCGGCTACCACCCCGAGGCCCCCTCCTCCACCGGCCGCGTCGTGGAGGCCGAGGAGCAGCCGTGGGACGGGCAGCCCTACGCCTGCAACCTCGTCGTGCCGAAGCTCTCCGCCGTCTGGCTCGTGCCGCTCGACGAGGCCGCGCCGGCCCCCGCGGACGTGCCGCTGGAGCGGACGGTCGAGGGCGGCGTCGTGGCAGGATCCCCGTCATGACCGACCCCCGCGCCGGGCAGCGCGCCCAGGAGTCCGACCTCGTCGACGTCGACGCGATGGTGTCGGCCTACTACGACCGCCACCCGGACGTCACCGACCCCGACCAGCAGGTCGTCTTCGGCACCTCGGGGCACCGCGGGTCCAGCCTGAAGACCGCGTTCAACGAGGACCACATCCTCGCCACGACGCAGGCCATCTGCGAGTACCGCTCCGGTCAGGGCGTCGACGGGCCGCTGCTCGTCGGCCGCGACACGCACGGCCTCAGCGAGCCGGCCTGGCGCAGCGCCCTCGAGGTGCTCGTCGGCAACGGCGTGACGACCCTCGTCGACGACCGCGACGGCTACACGCCGACACCGGCCGTCTCGCACGCGATCCTGCGGCTCAACCGCGGGAAGCAGGGCGGCGGGCTCGCCGACGGGATCGTCGTCACGCCCTCGCACAACCCGCCGACCGACGGCGGCTTCAAGTACAACCCGACCCACGGCGGTCCCGCCGACAGCGACGCGACGTCGTGGATCGCCAAGCGCGCCAACGAGATCATCACGGGCGGTCTGCGCGACGTCCGGCGGGTCCCGCTGGAGAAGGCGCTCGGTGAGGTCGGGCGATACGACTTCCTGGGACACTACGTCGACGACCTCCCGTCGGTCGTCGACCTGGGCAGGATCCGCGAGGCCGGCGTGCGGATCGGCGCCGACCCGCTCGGCGGTGCCTCCGTCGGCTACTGGGGCGAGATCGCCGAGCGGCACGGCCTCGACCTCACCGTCGTCAACCCCGAGGTCGACCCGACCTGGCGCTTCATGACGCTGGACTGGGACGGCAGGATCCGGATGGACTGCAGCTCGCCGTACGCCATGGCCTCGCTCATCGAGCGCCGCGACGCCTACGACCTGTCCACCGGCAACGACGCCGACGCCGACCGGCACGGCATCGTCACCCCGGACGCCGGGCTGATGAACCCCAACCACTACCTCGCCGTCGCGATCCGCTACCTGTACGGCGGCGCCCGGCCCGGGTGGCCGCAGGGCACCGCCATCGGCAAGACCCTGGTGTCGAGCTCGATGATCGACCGCGTCGCCGACGACCTCGACCGGCGGCTGCTCGAGGTGCCGGTGGGGTTCAAGTGGTTCGTCCCCGGTCTGCTCGACGGGTCGGTCGGCTTCGGCGGCGAGGAGTCGGCGGGCGCGTCGTTCCTGCGCTTCGACGGCACCGTGTGGACGACCGACAAGGACGGGATCATCCTCGCGCTGCTCGCCTCGGAGATCCTCGCGGCGACCGGCAAGACCCCCAGCCGCCACTACGCCGACCTCGTCGAGCAGCACGGCGACCCCGCCTACGCCCGCATCGACGCCGCGGCGACCCGGGAGCAGAAGGCCGCCCTCGGCGCCCTGTCCCCCGAGGCCGTCGAGGCGACGACGCTCGCCGGCGAGGACATCACCGACCGGCTGACGACCGCACCCGGCAACGGCGCGCGGATCGGCGGGCTCAAGGTGACGACGAGCAGCGCCTGGTTCGCCGCCCGCCCGTCCGGGACCGAGGACGTCTACAAGATCTACGCCGAGTCCTTCCGCGGCCCCGAGCACCTGGCCCAGGTGCAGGCCGAGGCCAAGGACGTCGTCTCGGCCGCGCTGGGGTCCTGAGGCCCCGGGGTCGCCGGCTCAGGTCGGCAGCAGCGCCGGCACCGACCCGACGAGGTAGACCTCGCCGGTGAGGACGTCGCCCACGACCGGCTCGGGTCCCGGGACCGCGAGGGCGAGGTCGACCTCCCCCAGCACGGTGTCGACCCGGGCGACCCGGTAGGGCAGGTCGGTCAGCTCGTTGCGCCGCTCCTGCACGGCGAGGACGGTGCCGGTCAGCCGCGCCCGACCCGCGTCCTGCTGCGGCACCCGCGCGACGCCGTCCCCGACGCCGTACGAGTGGACGGTGCGCTCCGCGTCGGCGTCGGCGAGGGCGACGTCCCGACCGAGGGCGACGACGCTCGCGTCGGCAGCCGCCTCGTGGGTGTCGAGGAAGCGGCGCTCCTCGAGGTCGACGGCGAGGGGGGCCACCGGCTCCTGGTCGGGCCCCAGGGCCGTCGCGGTCACGACGTCGACGGAGACCCGGCGCAGGTCGGCCAGCCGCACGCCCGGCCGACCGACGAGCGACGGGGTCACCCCCACGACGCCACCGGCACCGTCCACCTCGACGACGAGGACCGACCCGTCCTCCCCGGCCCAGCGGTGCACGTGCGCCCCGTCCAGACCCACGCCGAGCCGCCGTGAGAGGTGGAACGCCCGGTCGAGCAGCGCGAACAGCTCGTCCTCGTGCAGCGGGTCGCGGACGAAACCGAGGCAGGCGAAGTTCGAGGGCACCCCGTGACGCTACCCATCCGTCGCACGTCAGACCGGACCACGTACCCCGGGACGTCACAGAGAAAACGGAGGCACCCTCGGGAACAGAACGGCGTAGTGGAGGCGTTCTCCGGTTGTCACCAGTCACCAGTCGCCACGAGCCCCGGGAGCCGTCATGACCGCCGTCACCGACATCACCACCACCCACGAGACCACCGCCCGCGCCGACGTCCACCCGGCCACGTCCTTCCCGCAGCACGCCGAGGGACACCGCCCCAACCTCGTCACCCTCGAGCAGCTGCGGCGCAGCGGCCGGGGCGTGCTGATGAGCAGCACGGTGCGCCGGGTCCGCTGCCGCTGACCCGCCGCCCCCGATCCGCAGGACCCCCGGGTCTAGAAGAGCGCGTTGGTCAGAGCCCGACGAGCCTTCTCGACCCGGGGGTCCTTCGCGCCCACGATCGCGAAGAGCTCGACGAGGTGCTCGCGCACCCGGTTGCGCTCGTCGCCCGCGGTGACCCGGACGAGGTCGACGAGGCGGCCGAACGCGTCCTCGACGTGGCCACCGAGGACGTCGAGGTCGGCCACGAGCAGCTGCGCCTCGACGTCGGTGGGCGCGTCCGCCGCCGCCGCGCGGGCGGCCTGCGGGTCGGCGTCCCGGGTGCGCTGGAGCAGCCCGACGTTGGCCAGGCCGATCTTGGCCTCCTCGTCGCCCGGGTTCTCCTTGAGGGCCTGTCGGTAGGCGGCCTCGGCACCGTCCAGGTCGTCGGCCTCGATGGCGTCGTACGCCGCCTGCAGGTGCGGGGGCAGCGGCGGCTCCTGGGCCTCCTCGCCCTCGGGCGGCGCCTCGGTGACGGCGACCCGGCCGGTCACACCCTGCTGGACGGCGAGCCGGAGCAGCTCGTCCAGCCACGGCGCGACCTCCTGCGGGGCGAGGGCGCCGGCGAAGAGCGGCACCGGCTGGCCCTGCACGAGCCCGTACGTCGCCGGGACCGACTGCACCTGGAAGGCGCGCAGCAGGCCGGGGTTGGCGTCGACGTCGACCGACACCAGCTGGAGGCGGCCCTCGTAGCCGGTGACGACGCCGGCGAGGACGTCGACGAAGTCCTGCGACTCCGGCAGGCGGGCCGACCACAGGACGACGACGGCGGGCACCCGGCCGCTGGCGGTGACGACGTCCTGGAAGCCGGCGTCGGTGCCCTGCACGACGACGCCGCCACCGGCCGCGCCGGTGCCCGCCCCGGGACCACCGGCCGACCGGCCGGGAGCAGCCGCGGCGGACCGGCCGAGCGAGGAGAGGTCGACGGCGCCCCGCAGGGCGGAGGTGGAGAACGGCTGCTGCGTCATGACGTCATCCTCTCGTGGCGCGGGACGGGTCGTCGCGCTGGGGTCGGGCGGGTCAGGCGCCGGAGGCGGCGTACAGGTGCTCCTCGCCGCCGACGACGGTCGCGTCGCCGTCGGGCGGGACGACGAGCGCCACGACCTCGAGGGTGGTGAGGTCGGCCTCCGACGAGACGGAGGACAGGCCGCTCAGCACGGTGAACGTCGACGGAAGCCTGAGGGTGCCGCTGCGCACGAGCAGGGTGTCGGACCGGTCGAGCGTCGCGAACACGAGCGCGCCGCGGCCGTCCGCGGTGTGCAGCCCACCCACCACCGAGCGCAGGTCGTGGACCTGCCGGAAGCTGCCGATCGCGGCCACCGCCTTGGCTTGCGCGGCGGCGTTGGTCCGGACGGCGCTCGCGAACCGGTCCCCCGCGGCGACACCGGGGGCGGTCGTGCTGGTCGGCGCCGGGTAGGCCAGCGAGGACGCGTACCCGTCGAGCAGGGTGCCGTAGCGACCCCCGTCGGCGACGTCGGCGGCCCCCAGCCCGGCCGAGCCGGTGGAGACCTGGTCGAAGCCGGGCACCTGGGTGCCCGGCAGCATCCCCACGCTCGCCGCGATGCGGTACGACGTGCGCGCGTCGGGGGTGACGAGGAGCAGCAGCACCGGCAGGTCGGACTGCTCGTAGCGCGACTGCGCGACGATGGTGCGGGGGTACGACGCCCCGCGCGAGACCGCGAGCACGCTCGGGGCCGCGGCGACGAGCTCGCGCTGGGCCTTGACCGTCGACGCCGTGGCCGAGGCGAGCTTGGCGTCGGCGCGGGCGGCGACCAGCGCGTCCCCGGTGAAGGCGGCCGTGCGCAGCGCGTCGCCGACGGCGCCGGGGGTCGCAGCGGCCTGACGGGCCTGGCCGACGACCCGGGTGGCGATCTCCTGGGCGCGGGCGCTGTCGAGGACACCGCCGACGGTGGCCGTCGGGGCCGGCCCGACCCCCACGACCACGCCGCAGGCGCCGAGGCCCAGGGCCGCGGCGAGCGCGGTGCCGGCGAGCAGGGCGCGGCGGGAGGAGCGGCTCATCGGGTGGCCTCCTCGTGCTCGTCGTGGTCGTCGTGGTCGTTCTCGTGCTCGCCGTTCTCGTGCTCGTCGTTCTCGAGCTCGTCGTGGTCGTGCTCGTCGTGGTCGTGCTCGTCGTGGTCGTGCGCACCGGGCGCGGGCCGGGCGCGGCCCACCCGTCGGGCCCCCAGCGGCCCGACGGGGATGCGGTGGCCGACGGCCTGCACGAGCCAGGCGGCGCCGGCGACGGCGACGATGAGCCCGACGACGACGGCGACGAGGCACTCGAGGAACCAGGTGGCGTGCCGGCGCTCGAGCACGATGGTGACCGGCTCGGCGCCCGACGGCGCGACGAGCACCGCGTCGCTGCCCGGCTGCCGGACGTCGACCGAGCCGCGGGCGGAGGTGGCCCAGACGTCGAGCCCCGCGGGGTCCGCGAGCGACCCGGTCCCGCTCGGGGCGAGGTCGAGGACGCGGGCCGGGAACCGGGCCTCGACGGCCCGCAGGACGCGGGAGCCACCGACGACGTCGGCGACGTCGGCCGCCGGGGCCACACCGAGGAAGACGCCGGTCGCGGCGCTGTCGCCGTCACCGGTGTGGGCCCGCACCGTCACCGGCACGTCGAGCGCCCCGAGCACGTCGGGGCCGAGGACGACCGGGCCGGTCGCGCGGGCGGTGAAGGTGGCGGTGCCGCTCGGGCCGAGGACGACGGCCAGCCAGAGGCCGAGGACGGCCACGACCAGCCCGGCGAGGGCGGCGACCGCGACGGCGACGCGGCGGACGAGGGGCACGGGGATTCCTCCGGGGACGGGGCACAGGTCACGATCCGGTCACGACGAGCACCGGACGACCCACGATGACACACCCACCGGGGGCGGCCCCAATCCGTGGGGGCGCTCAGCCGTGCTGCGCGCGGGCCTCCAGCGCCGCCTCGAGCCGCGCCACCTTGCCGTCGATCTCGCCCGTGCGACCGGGCCGCACGTCCGCCTTGAGGACGAGGGAGACCCGGGGGCTGACGGCGGCGACGGCGTCGACGGCGCCCTTGACGACGGCCATCACCTCGTCCCACTCCCCCTCGACCTCGGTGAACATCGAGCTCGTGCGGTTGGGCAGGCCGCTGGCCCGGACCACCTCGACGGCGGCGGCCACGGCGTCGTGGACGGAGCCCGTCTCGTCGGAGGCGGCGGCGGGGGCGACGGAGAAGGCGACGATCATGCCCTCACGCTACGCACCCGCGGGCTCGAGCCGGCGACGCACCTCGGGGCACAGCTCGCGCACGCGGAACCCCATCGCCTCGTTGACGTCGATCATCCAGCGGTTGGTGTCGTTGTTGCCGGTCACGACCCGCTCGCGCGCGGGGTGGTCGGCCTGCAGCCGCCGCAGGTTGGCGACCTTGACCGCCGTCCCGAGCGCGTGCCCGCGGTGCTCGGCGACGACGAGCGTGCCCCACTGCCAGACGACCGGGTTCGGCTCGGCCGGCAGGACGAGGTCGGTGTACGCCGCGACGACGCCCGTGGCGTCCTCGACCGCGATCGTCGTCAGCCGGTGCCGCCCCTGCTCGCGCAGCACCTTGAGGTTGTGCGCGTACTTCGCCGGCGTCAGCGACTCCGGCTCGAAGTCGACGTCACCGCTCGGGGCGTCGGTGGCCAGCCGGTTCATCGCGTCGCACAGGCCCTGCCGCAGCTCCTCCGGGACCCCGTCGACATGGGTCTGCAGCGAGTAGCGCCCCTCCCACCGGGGACGCGCCCGCTCCTCCAGCGCGTCGAGCGCCTCGTCCGCGACCGGCAGCTCGAGGTGCCGGTTGACGTCGACCGCGACCTGCTCGAACCCGAGAGCCTGCGCGAAGGCGACGTACGGGTGGCCGACGAGGTCGGCGCGGTCGGTGACGGGGACCGCGAGGTCGGCGAGCACCTCGACCCGGCCCTCGGCGCGGGCCCGCGCCACGAGGTGCTCGACGAGGGCGCGGCCGACGCCGCGCCGGCGGTGGTCCGCGTGCACGCGGACCTCGACCCACGCCTTGTCGGTGTTGTCGTCGTCGGACAGCCACAGCGTCGCCGTCCCGGCCACCGCGTCGAGCGGCAGCCCGTCGTCACCGTCGCCGAGGGCGACGACCATCTCCTGCCGGATGCCCGGCTCGGGGTGCCGCCAGTCGACGAGCGCCTCGGCGAGGCTCGCGGGCGAGATCCAGGGTCGGTCGAGCACGATGGCGGAGACCCCGGCGTCGTACGCCCGGCGACAGGCGACGTCGTCGGCGAGGTCGAGGGGGGTGATGCGCATGCCCGCGACGGTAGGGGGCCGGGACGACGCCGCGCGAGCGGTTTTCGCTCCTCAGGCCGCGCGGCGCAGCGCCGCCCGCAGCCCCTCGACGAGCCGGTCGACGTCGTCGGCGCTGGTGTACGGCGCCAGCCCGACGCGGACGCCGCCGGTGTCACCGAGCCCCAGGTGGCGCGACGCCTCGAGCGCGTAGAACGAGCCGGCCGGTGCGTAGACGCCCCGCTCGGCCAGCGCCTCGTGCACCGTGCGCGGCTCGCGGTCGTGCACCTGCAGCAGCAGCGTCGGCGTGCGGTGCTGCGCCCGCGAGCGCAGCGTGAGGCCGGGCAGGTCGGCGAGCTGCGCCTCGAGCCCGCGGCGCAGCGAGTCCTCGTACGCCGTCGTCGCCGCCACCGAGCGGTCGAGCCGCTCGCGGCGGGTGCCCTCGCCCGGCACGGACGACGCGATGAGGTCGACGGCCGCGGTCGTGCCGGCGAGCAGCTCGTAGGGCAGCGTGCCGAGCTCGAACCGCTCGGGGACCGCGTCCGAGGACGGCAGCAGCTTGTCGGGGTGCACCGTCTCGAGCCACGCGGGGTCGGCGGCCAGCACCCCGAGGTGCGGCCCGAAGAACTTGTACGGCGAGCAGAGCACGACGTCGGCGCCGAGCGCCGCCCGGTCGACCCGGTGGTGCGCGGCGTGGTGGACGGCGTCGACGACGACGAGCGCGCCGGCCTCGTGGGCCAGGGCGGCGATCCGCGCGACGTCGGGCATCGTGCCGATGAGGTTGGACGCGGCGGTGACCGCGACGACGCGGGTGCGCGGCCCGAGGACGGCGGCCACGTCGGCCGGGTCGAGCTCACCGGTCCGCGGGTCGAAGTCGACCCACCGCACGACGGCGCCGACGCGCTCGGCGGCGATCACCCACGGGCGGATGTTCGCGTCGTGGTCGAGCCGGCTGACGACGACCTCGTCGCCGGCGGCCCAGCCGCGCGACAGGGTGCGGGCCAGGTCCATCGTCAGCGCGGTCATCGACCGGCCGAAGACGATCCCGCGCGGGTCGGCGCCGAGGTAGTCCGCCATGGCGGAGCGCGCCCCGGTGACGACGTCGTCGGCGAGCCGCTCCGCCGGGGTGACCTGGCCGCGGTTGGCGATCGACGAGGTCATCGTCGACGCGATGGCCTGCGCGACGACGTCCGGCGTCTGCGACCCGCCGGGACCGTCGAAGTGCGCGGCCCCCGACCGCAGGGAGGGGAAGTGCGCGCGCAGGGCCTCGACGTCGAAGGTGCTCATGACGAGCATCATGCCCGCTCGCCGGCCAGGCCCCGCGGCGGGCTCAGGGGACCCGCAGCACCGCCACCCCGTGACCGCCGAGCTCCACCCCGCCCGGCACCCGCCGGGTGGTCGCCGGGTCCCAGGTCAGCACCACGCGAGCCCGCTCGTCGTCGTCGGCGTCGAGCGGCACCACCTGCGGGTCCGCGACGGCGTTGACGACGACGCGCACCCCGCCGCGGTGCAGCCGCAGCCACCGGGACGCCTCCTCGTGCACGTGCACGTGGTCGAGGCGGTCGTCGGCGAGGTCGGGGTCGGAGCGTCGCAGGTCGACGAGCGAGGTGTACCAGCGCAGCATCCGCGCGTGGCCCGCCTCGGTGACCTCGTCCCAGCGCAGGACGCTGCGCTCCCGGGTGGCCGGGTCCTGCGGGTCGGGCACCTCCTCGGCGTCCCAGCCGTGCGAGGCGAACTCGCCCCGTCGGCCCTCGCGGACGGCGTCCGCGAGCTCCGGCTCCTCGAAGTCGGTGAAGAACTGCCACGGCGTCGACGCCGCCCACTCCTCGCCCATGAAGACCATCGGCGTGAACGCGGACAGCAGGTAGAGCGCCGCCCCGGTGGCCTGCTGCCCGGGGGTCAGCGAGTCGGAGACGCGGTCGCCCACGGCCCGGTTGCCGACCTGGTCGTGGGTCTGCAGGTAGCCGACGAACCGGTGCCCGCCGTGCCGCTGCGGGTCGACCTTCGCCCCCCACTCCTTCCCGCGGAAGCTGGAGAAGCGCCCGTCGTGGAGGAACACCTCGCGCAGCGTCTTGGCCAGCACGCCGGGCTCGGCGAAGTCGGCGTAGTAGCCGCTCGACTCCCCCGTGAGCGCCGCGTGCAGGGCGTGGTGCACGTCGTCGGCCCACTGCGCCGACATGCCCCGGCCACCGTCCGCGGTCGGGGTGACCATGACCGGGTCGTTGAGGTCGGACTCGGCGACGAGGGTGAGGGGGCGCCCGAGCTCGTCCGACAGGGCGGCGACCTCGTCGGACAGCTGGGCCAGCACGTGCCGCGAGGAGGAGTCGCGCAGCTCGTGGACGGCGTCGAGCCGCAGGGCGTCGACGTGGAAGTCGCGCAGCCAGCGCAGCGCGTTGTCGACGACGAACCGGCGCACGACGTCGGACCCGGTGTCGTCGAGGTTGACGGCCGGCCCCCAGGGCGTCGTGTGCTTGTCCGTGAAGTACGGCCCGAAGTCGCCGAGGTAGTTCCCGCTCGGCCCGAGGTGGTTGTAGACGACGTCGAGGCAGACCCCGAGACCGCGCGCGTGGCAGGCGTCGACGAAGCGCTGGAAGGCCTCCGGGCCGCCGTACGCGTCGTGGACGGCGTAGAGCCCGACGCCGTCGTACCCCCAGCCCCAGCGGCCGGGGAAGGCGGCGACGGGCATGACCTCGACGACGTCGACCCCGAGCGCGACGAGGTGGTCGAGGCGCCGCAGCGCGGCGTCGAAGGTGCCCTCCGGCGTGAAGGTGCCGACGTGCAGCTCGTAGAAGACCCCGCCGAGCGCCCCGGCGCCCTCGCGCGGGCCGCGCCACCCGTCGTCGCCCCAGCCGTACGACGACGCGTCGAACGTGCGGCTCGGGCCGTGCACCCCGTGCGGCTGCCACGCGCTGCGCGGGTCGGGGCGGGGGTCGCCGCCGTCGAGCCGGAAGGCGTAGTCCAGCGGGGTGCGGCCCTCGCCGCGCCAGACCCACCACCCGCCCGGCGCGTGGGTCATCGGCGTCGTCGTGACGACGCCGCCGACGGGGGCGACGTCGAGGTCGACGCGCTGGGCCGCGGGGGCCCAGACGCGGATCTCGGTCTGGCGGGTCCCCTCGCCGCTCATCGCCCCTCCTCGCGCACGAGCAGGACGACGGGCAGGTCGCCCATCACGTCGGCCGCGGCCACCGAGCCGCCCGAGGTGACCGGGCGATCGGTCAGCAGGTCGCGCCAGCGGCCCTCGGGCAGGTGCACCTCGACTCCCTCCCACGGGTCGGTCGTCGCCAGCGACCCGGCGAGCCGGGTGACGACGGCGACGACCTCGACGCGGTCGACGGTGCCGCGCCCGACCGCCACGAGGTGGTCCGAGGTCGTCGGCACCGGCTGCCACGCGGCCGCGTCGCCGACGAACCACTGCGGGTGCTCGCGCCGCAGGCGCAGCGCCCGCGAGGTGACGAGCAGCTTCTCGTCGGCCAGGTCGGCCGGGGCGGCGCCGCCGTCGAGCCGGGCCAGCCGGGTGGCGCGGTCGGCGAAGTCGACCTCGCGCCGGTTGTCCGGGTCGACGAGGCTGAGGTCGAGCGACTCGTTGCCCTGGTAGACGTCGGGGACGCCGGGCAGCACGAGCTGGAGCAGCTTCTGGCCGAGCGTCGTCGCGCGCGCCGCGACCGCGGTGCGCTCCACCCACGCCTCGACGTGGGCGACAAGCCGGTCGTCGGCCAGCACCCCGGTGACGAACCGGTCGACCGCGGCCTCGTACGCCTCGTCGGGGTCGGTCCACCGCGTCGAGGTCTTGTCCTCGCGGATCGCCTTGCGCGCGTAGGCGAGCAGCCGCTCCTCGCTGATCGGCCACGCCCCCACGACGGTCTGCCACAGCAGGTACTCGGTCGCCCCGTCGAGGGGCTCGCCCCGCAGCGGGCGCGCCAGCTCCTGCGCCTCGCGCAGCCAGTCGCGCCACGCCGCCGGGTGCTCGGAGAGCGCGAGCAGCCGGGCGCGGACGTCCTCGGAGCGCTTGGTGTCGTGGGTGGACAGGGTCGTCATCGTCGTCGGCCAGCGGGTGGCCGTGCGCTCGACGAAGGAGAACAGCTCCTCCGGGGAGACGGAGAAGTGGTCCGGGTCGCCGCCGACCTCGTTGAGGGCCACCAGCCGGTGGTAGCGGTAGAACGCGGTGTCCTCGATCCCCTTGGCCATCACCGGCCCGCAGGTCTGCTGGAAGCGGACGACCACGTCGGCCACGGCCTGCTCGTCGGCGCCCTCGGGCGCCCGACCGGCCAGGACCTCGGTGACCCGCAGCAAGGTGGCGTGGTCGGCCTCGTCGAGGTGCTCGCGCGCCCGGTCGGCGCACCCGGTGAGGACGGTGAGGGCCTCCTCGTCGGGAGCCTCCCCCGGGACGACGTACGCGCGGTAGCGGTCCATGACGACGAGCAGCTCGCCGAGCACGCGCTCGAGCGAGCCGGCGTCCTCGGTGGGCAGGACGCGGGCCAGGGCCCGGCGCAGCCGGTGCACCTCGGCCGGCAGGACGGTCCCGACGACCTCCTGCTTGGCGCGACGGATGCTGTCGGACAACGAGATCCGCGAGCCCGTCGTCGTGGCCAGCAGCTCGGTGAGCGGCTCCTCCCCCGCCGGGTCGACGAACAGCGCGCCGACCCGCCAGAGCAGGTCGTAGCCGGTGGTGCCGGCGCAGGGCCAGTCCGAGGTCAGCCCCTCGTCGCCCTCGAGGATCTTCTCGACGACGACCCACGCGCCGTCGGTGAGCCGCTCGAGGTCGCGCAGGTAGCCCCGCGGGTCGGCCAGGCCGTCCGGGTGGTCGACCCGCAGCCCGGCCACCTGCCCGGAGGCCACGAGCTCGCCCAGCAACGCGTGCGTGGCCTCGAAGACGTCTGGCACCTCGACGCGCACCCCGATGAGGGTGGTGACGTCGAAGAAGCGCCGGTAGTTCAGGGCCGTCGTCCCCTCGCGCCAGTGCGCGAGCCGCCAGTGCTGGCGCTCGAGCAGCTCCAGCAGCGGCAGGTCCTCGGTGCCGGGGGCGACGGGGACCTCGTGGTCGTAGTAGCGCACGACGGTCTCGTCGCCGCCCGGGCCGCCGTCGCGGGCGAGCGCCAGCTCGCCGCCCTCCAGCGCCTCCTCCAGGGTCGCGCCGAGGACCGGGACGAGGATCCGCCCGTCCTCGACGTCCCAGTCGACGTCGAACCAGTGCGCGTGCGCGGCCTCCCGACCGTGCCGCAGGACGTCCCACAGCGGGGCGTTGCCCCACTCCGGGGTGGGCACGGCCATGTGGTTGGGGACGACGTCGACGACGACGCCGATCCCCTTGTCCCGCAACGTCTGCGCCATGGCGTCGAAGGCCTCGCGGCCCCCGGCCTCGGGGTTGAGGCGGGTGTGGTCGAGGACGTCGTACCCGTGCTGCGACCCCTCGACCGGCGTGAGGACCGGCGAGAGGTAGGCGTGCGTCACCCCGAGCGCGGCGAGGTGGTCGGCCCGCGCCGCGACGTCGGCGAAGCCGAACTCGGGGCGGACCTGGAAGCGGTAGGTGGAGACGGGCGTCGTGGACCGGGCCACGCTCACGCCTCCGCCCGCGGGCAGCGCAGCACCATCGTGCTGCGGCCCTGCGCCTCGAGCTGCGCGCCGGGCTCGAGCACCTTGGCCGCCGGCACCGACACCGACGCGTCGGCCGGGGCGACCGGCACCGGGGCGCCGGTGGTGCCCGCCGCCCCGCCGGTGAGGGCGGTGGCGGGGTCGGAGGCGGCGGTGTCGATCTCGACGAACCACTGCTCGCCGTACGTCGCCTCGGGGACGGTGAAGGTGATCGGCTCGTCGTGGCCGTTGAAGACCACGAGGAACGAGTCGTCGTGGATCGACTGGCCGCGCCGGTCGACCTCGGGGATGGCGTCGCCGTTGAGGAAGACCATGAGCGACTTGGCGAAGCCGTTGGCCCACGCCTCGGCGTCCATGTGCTGGCCCCCGGGCTCGAACCACGCGACGTCACCGAGCTCGCTCTCGCCGCCGTGGTCGGCGCTGCCCGCGAAGAACCGCCGACGACGGAACACCGGGTGCTCGGTGCGCAGCCGGACGATGCGCTGCGCGAAGGCCAGCAGGTCGCGGTGCTCCTCGTCGAGCTCCCAGTGCACCCAGGCCAGCTCGGAGTCCTGGCAGTAGGCGTTGTTGTTGCCGTGCTGGGTGCGCGCCAGCTCGTCGCCGTGGGCGATCATCGGCACGCCCTGCGAGAGCAGCAGGGTGGTCCAGAAGTTGCGCATCTGCTGCCCGCGCAGCCGCCGGACGCCCTCGTCGTCGGTGTCGCCCTCGACGCCGCAGTTCCACGAGCGGTTGTGGCTCTCGCCGTCGTTGTTGTCCTCGCCGTTGGCCTCGTTGTGCTTCTCGTTGTAGGAGACCAGGTCGTGCAGGGTGAACCCGTCGTGGGCGACGACGAAGTTGATCGAGGCGATCGGCTTGCGGCCGGAGTGCTCGTAGAGGTCGGAGGACCCGGTGAACCGGGACGCGAACTCGCCGAGCGTCGCGGGCTCCCCGCGCCAGAAGTCGCGGACCGTGTCGCGGTACTTGCCGTTCCACTCGGTCCACAGCGGCGGGAAGTTGCCGACCTGGTAGCCGCCGTCGCCGACGTCCCACGGCTCGGCGATGAGCTTGACCTGGCTGATCACCGGGTCCTGCTGGACGAGGTCGAAGAACGCCGACAGCTTGTCGACCTCGTGGAACTGACGGGCCAGCGTCGCCGCGAGGTCGAAGCGGAAGCCGTCGACGTGCATCTCGGTGACCCAGTAGCGCAGCGAGTCCATGATGAGCTGCAGCACGTGCGGGCTGCGCATGAGCAGCGAGTTCCCCGTGCCGGTCGTGTCGTAGTAGTGCGCGGGCTCGTCCTCGACGAGCCGGTAGTAGGCCGCGTTGTCGATGCCGCGGAAGCACAGCGTCGGGCCCATGTGGTTGCCCTCGGCGGTGTGGTTGTAGACGACGTCGAGGATGACCTCGATGCCCGCCTCGTGCATCGTCTTGACCATGGACTTGAACTCGGTGACCTGCTGGCCCCGGCTGCCGTAGGCGGCGTACTCGTGGTGCGGCGCGAGGAAGCCGATCGTGTTGTAGCCCCAGTAGTTGCGCAGGCCCTGGTCCTGGAGCGAGAAGTCCTGGACGAACTCGTGCACCGGCATCAGCTCGATGGCGGTGATCCCGAGGTCGACGAGGTGCTGGACGACGGCGGGGTGCGCCAGGCCGGCGTACGTGCCGCGCAGCTCCTCCGGGACCTCCGGGTGCAGCATCGTCAGGCCCTTGACGTGCGCCTCGTAGACGACGCTCTCGTGGTACTCGTGCATCGGCGGGCGGTCGGTGCCCCAGTCGAAGAACGGGTTGATGACGACCGACGTCAGCGTGTGGCCGAGGCTGTCGCTCGTCTCCGGCTCCTGGCCGAGACCGCCCTCCTCGTCACCGAACTCGTAGGAGAACAGCGACTGGTCGCCGTCCATGACCCCGTCGATCGCCTTGGCGTACGGGTCCAGCAGCAGCTTGGCCGGGTTGCAGCGGTGGCCGTTCGCCGGGTCGTAGGGGCCGTGCACGCGGAAGCCGTAGCGCTGGCCGGGCTGCAGCCCGGGCAGGAAGCCGTGGTGGACGAAGCCGTCGGTCTCGGGCAGCTCGACCCGGGTCTCGGTGCCGTCGTCGTCGATGAGGCAGAGCTCGACCTTCTCGGCGACCTCGGAGAAGAGGGCGAAGTTGACGCCGGTGCCGTCGTACGTGGCGCCGAGGGGATAGGGCCTGCCGGGCCAGGTCTGCATGGTGCCCTTTCGGGGTGGGAGGGAGCAGGTGCGGTGCCCGCTCGCGACGACACCGAAACCGGTCCGCCGTGAGGGGGCGACCGGGACGTCACTGGCGCGGCCGTCCGCCAGCATAGGGACGTCCGACGTACGGCGTCTCGGACGTCAGTCCGAGGCGGGGCCCAGCCGCGCGACGACCTCGTCCGCCGCGCTGAACGGGTCGGTGCGCCCGTCGACGACCGCGGACGCGAGGGCGTCGAGGTCCGCGGCGCCGTGCACGTCGCCGATCCGGGCCCGCAGCGCGGCGACCGCGAGCGCCTCGACCTCCGCGGCGGCCCGCCGCACCCGGCGCCGGCGCAGGCGACCCTCGCGCCCGAGCCACTCCCGGTGGTCCACGACCGCGGCGAGGACGTCGTCGACGCCCTCCGCCCGGCTGGCCACCGAGCGCACCACCGGCGGCGTCCACGCGCCCGGGTCGCGGTGGGCGTGGCCGACGAGGTGGCGCAGGTCGCGGCTGGTCGCCGCGGCGCCGGGGCGGTCGGCCTTGTTGACCACGAGCACGTCGGCGACCTCGAGGATCCCGGCCTTGGCCGCCTGGATGCCGTCGCCCATCCCGGGCGCGAGGAGGACCAGCGTCGTGTCGGCGAGCCCGGCGACCTCCACCTCGGACTGGCCGACCCCGACGGTCTCGACGAGGACGACCTCGCACCCCGCGGCGTCGAGGACGCGCACGGCCATCGGGGCCGCGGCCGACAGGCCACCGAGGTGGCCCCGCGCCGCCATCGAGCGCAGGACGACGTCGGGGTCCGTGGCGTGCTCCTCCATCCGGACCCGGTCGCCGAGCAGCGCCCCGCCCGAGAAGGGCGACGACGGGTCGACGGCGAGCACCCCGACCCGGAGACCCCGCGCGCGCAGCGCGCGCACGAGGGCGTTGGTCGTCGTCGACTTGCCGACGCCGGGCGAGCCGGTGAGCCCCACGACGTGCGCCCGCCCACCGTACGGCGCGACCGCGGCGGCCACCTCGGGCAGGGCGGGGTGGCCGTCCTCGACGAGCGAGATCAGCCGGGCGATGCTGCGCGGCTCACCGGCGGTGGTCCCGGCGACGAGCGCGGCGACGTCGACCTGCCGCGGGCCCACCCCGTCAGGCGGTGGTCGGCACCCGCAGCACGAGGGCGTCGCCCTGACCGCCGCCGCCGCACAGGGCGGCCGCCCCGACGCCGCCGCCGCGGCGGCGCAGCTCGAGGGCGAGGGTGAGCGCGAGACGGGCGCCGGACATGCCGATCGGGTGGCCCATGGCGATGGCGCCGCCGTTCGGGTTGACCTTCTCCTCGTCGAGGCCGAGGAGCTTGGCCGAGGCGAGGCCGACGGCGGCGAAGGCCTCGTTGATCTCGACGACGTCGAGGTCGGTCGGCTCGATGCCCTCGCGCGCGCAGGCCTTGCGGATGGCGTTGGCCGGCTGGGCCTGCAGGCTGCTGTCGGGGCCGGCGACGACGCCGTGGGCGCCGATCTCGGCCAGCCAGGTCAGGCCGAGCTCCTCGGCCTTCGAGCGCTTCATCACCACGACGGCGGCGGCGCCGTCGGAGATCGGCGAGGCCGACCCGGCGGTGATCGAGCCGTCCTTGCTGAAGGCCGGGCGCAGCCGGGCCAGGGTCTCGACGCTCGTGTCGGGACGCACGCCCTCGTCGGCGCGGAACTCCAGCGGGTCGCCCTTGCGCTGCGGGACGCTGACGGTGACGACCTCGTCGTCGAACAGGCCGTCCTTCCACGCCCGCGCGGCGCGCTCGTGCGACCGGGCGGCGAACGCGTCCTGCTCCTCGCGGCTGAAGGCGAGGTCGCCGGTGTTGGCCGACTCGGTCAGCGCGCCCATCGGCTGGTCGGTGAACGCGTCCCACAGGCCGTCGAGGGCCATGTGGTCCTTCATCGTCACGTCGCCGTACTTGTAGCCCTCACGGGTCTTCTCGAGCAGGTGCGGCGCGTTGGTCATCGACTCCTGGCCGCCGGCGACGACGACCTCGAACTCGCCCGCGCGGACCAGCTGGTCGGCCAGGGCGATCGCGTCGAGACCCGACAGGCAGACCTTGTTGATCGTCAGCGCCGGGACGTCGAGCGGGATGCCGGCCTCGTTCGCGGCCTGGCGCGCGGGGATCTGCCCGGCGCCGGCGGTGAGGACCTGGCCCATGATCACGTAGTCGACCTGGTCGGGCGCGACCCCCGCGCGCTCGAGGGCGCCCTTGATGGCCAGACCGCCGAGCTGCACGCCCGAGAAGTCCTTGAGCGAGCCGAGCAGGCGGCCCATGCCCGTGCGGGCGCCGGCGACGATGACGGTGGGGTCGGTGGAGGTCATGGGCGCACTCTAA
Organism: Lapillicoccus jejuensis; assembly: GCF_006715055.1. Lineage (NCBI taxonomy): Bacteria > Bacillati > Actinomycetota > Actinomycetes > Micrococcales > Intrasporangiaceae > Lapillicoccus > Lapillicoccus jejuensis. Next base: position 2,939,539 of record NZ_VFMN01000001.1, on the reverse strand, counting down.
CCGCGGCCGCGAGGGCCTCCCGGCGCCCGCCGGGGTGGCGCTGGCCACAGCCGACGGTGCCGACCCGCCACCTCGGCCCGGGCCGCCCTACGCTGCCGGGCATGGCCGAGTTCCCGCACCTGTTCACCGCCATCGACCACGTCGGTGTCGCCGTCGTCGACCTCGACGCCGCGATCGCGTTCTACCGCGACAGCCTTGGGATGCAGCTGCTGCACGAGGAGGTCAACGAGGAGCAGGGCGTCCGCGAGGCGATGATGGGCGTCGGCGACTCCGGCTCCTGCGTGCAGCTGCTCGCCCCCCTCACCCCGGAGTCGACGATCGCCAAGTTCCTCGACCGCAACGGCCCCGGCCTGCAGCAGGTGGCCTACCGGGTCGAGGACGTCGAGGCCGCCGCCGCGGTGCTGCGCGAGCGCGGCCTGCGCCTGCTCTACGACACCGCCCGCCGCGGGACGTCGGACAGCCGGGTCAACTTCGTCCACCCCAAGGACGCCGGCGGCGTCCTCGTCGAGCTCGTCCAGCCCGCCGGCGGGCACGCCTGACCCGGGCCGTCTGAGGTACCCCACCGCGGGCGGCGCCCCGATCTGAGGTATCGCCCGATGCGGCGGGCCACCTCAGGCGCGCACCGTCTCCTCATCGGCTCCGGCCGGCCCGCCCGGGCCGGCGCGGGCCGCGACCGAGGAGGACCGCATGTACCCGCTCAGCCACACCGTCGCCCACGACGTCGTCCGCGCGACCGACGCGCACCGGCTCGAGGGCTTCCGCCGCTGGACCCGCCGGCACGGCGACGCGCGCCCCACGACCCGCACCGACGCGACCGGCCCGCGCCGGCGCACCGGCGGGAGGTGACGCGCCCGCGTGACACCCGATGATGGGGGCATGGCCCTCGACCCCCGCCGGTCGCCGCTCGTCGGCCGCGACCGCGAGCTCGGCGAGCTGGTCGCCGCCCTCGGCCTGGAGGAGGCCCGGCCCGGCGGCGCGGTCGTCCTCGGCGGGGACGCCGGGGTCGGCAAGACCCGGCTCGTGGCCGCCGTCCGCGGGCGCGCGGAGGCCGCCGGGTGGCGCACCGTCGTGGGTCACTGCCTCGACTTCGGCGACAGCGCCCTGCCCTACCTGCCCGTCACCGAGGTCCTCGGACGGCTCGCCGAGGACGACCCCGCCACCACGCAGGCCGTCCTCGCCGACCACCCGGCGCTGGCGCGCCTGCTCCCCCGCCAGCGGCTGCGCGCCGAGGACGGGACCGCGGCGGGGACGGCCTCGCGCGCCGAGGTCGTCGAGGCGGTCTCCGCGCTGCTGTCGGCCACCGCGGCGCGGCGGCCGCTGCTGCTCGTCGTCGAGGACGCGCACTGGGCCGACCAGGCCACCCGCGAGCTGCTCACCTCGCTGCTCTCGCGCCGGGACCCGGGCGGGCCGCCGTCGCCGCTGTCCCTCGTCGTCACCTACCGCAGCGACGACGTCCACCGGCGCCACCCGATGCGGCCCGTCCTCGCGCAGTGGACCCGGCTGCCCGTCGTCCACCGCCTGCAGCTCGAGGGCCTGGCCGACGACGCGGTCCGCGACCTCGTCGGCGGGCTGCTCGACGCGCCCGACCTCGTGCGCACCGTCGTCGAGCGGGCCGAGGGCAACGCCTTCTTCGCCGAGGAGCTGGCCAGCGCGGCGGCCCGCCGCGCCGTCCCCGACGACCTGGCCGACCTGCTCCTCGTCCGCCTCGACCGGCTCGACGAGGCCGCCCGCCAGGTCGTGCGGGTCGCCGCCGCCGGTGGCCGGGTCGTGTCCCACGCGCTGCTCGCGGCCGTCCTGCTCGAGCTGGGCGGCGGCGCGGCCGACCCGCTCGGCCTCGAGGCCTCGCTGCGCGAGGCCGTCGACCAGCACGTCCTCGTCCCGACCTCCGGCGGCGGCTACGCCTTCCGGCACGCCCTGCTCGCCGAGGCGGCGTACGACGACCTGCTGCCCGGCGAGCGCGCCCGGCTGCACGCCGCCTACGTCGCCGTGCTCGTCGCCGGGACCGCGCCCGGCACCGCCGCCGAGCTGGCGCGGCACGCCCGCGCCGCCGGGGACCAGGCGGTCGCCGCCCGCGCCGCCGCCGAGGCCGGTGACGAGGCCATGCGGGTCGGCGCCCCGCAGGACGCCGTCGCCCTCTACCTCATCGCGCTCGACCTCACCGCCCCACCCGGGCCCGCGCGCGAGTCGCTCGCGGTCGCCCCCGCCCCCGACTGGACCGCCGGACCGGGTGACGACCCGGACCCGCACGTCGTGCTCGTCGTCCGGACGGCCGGCGCGCTGTCGCAGGCGGGCTTCCCCGACCGGGGGCTCGCCCTGCTCCACGACGAGGTACGCGCGGCGGACCGGTCCGTCTCGCCCGGCCCGCTCGCCCCGCTCGCCCCGCTCGACCGGGCGCGGCTGCTCGTCGCGCTGTCGGCCCAGCTGTGGCTCACCGACTCCGACCTCGACCCGCTGCCCTTCTCGGTCGAGGCGGTCACCCTCGTCCCCGACGCCCCCACCGCCCTGCGGGCCCGCGCCCTCGTCGTCCACGCCCTCGCGACGACCCGCCTCGTCGACCCCGTCGAGGGCGGGGCGCTCGCCCGGCGGGCGCGGGACCTCGCCGACGAGGTCGGCCTGACCGTCGTCGCCGCGGAGGCGTCGGTGGCGCTGGCCCGGGCCGAGGACCTCGTCGGGGACACGCGAGCCGCGCTCGAGCGGCTGGACGGCGTCCTCGCCGCGGCCCGGGCGTCCGGCGACACGGCCACGGAGATCCGCGCGCTGCACCAGACGGCGAGCCTGCGCACCGCCGCCGGCGACCACGCCGGCAGCACCGCGGCCTACCTCGAGGCGGCCCGGCGGGCCCAGGGAACGGGACGCCCCTGGGCGCCGTACGCCCTCGACAGCCGCGTCCTCGGCGCGCTCGCGCTGCACACGGCGGGCGACTGGGACAACGCGCTCGCGCTCGCCGACGCGAGCGGCGAGGACCCGCCCCCGGTGGCCGCCGGGCTGCTCGACTCGGTCCGGCTGGCCGTCCTCGCAGGCCGGGGCGCCGGGGACCCGGAGGCGTCGGCGGCCCTGGGCGGGTCGCGCGCGGCCTGGCCGCTGGACGGGGTGGCCGCGGCCGTCGGCGGCGGGGCCGCCATCGACCTGCTCGGCGACCGTCACGACGTCGAGGGGATGCTCCGGGCCCACGACGAGGCGGTCGGGCACGTCACCCGGCTCTACCCGGTGTGGGTGGTCTGGGTGCAGGTGCGGCTCACCGCCCTCGTCCTCGGCCAGCTCGCCGCGGCCGTGCCGCGGACGGCCAGCGCCGACCACGCGGGGCTGCTGGTCGCCGCGGAGCGCGTGCTGGCGGCGGGCGCGGCCGTGTGGGAGGCGCACGACCTCGCCCCCGTCCACCGGCGCGAGGTCCGCGTGTGGCGCGACCGCGCCCTCGCGGAGCGGCTGCGGCTGGCCTGGGTGGCCGGCGCCGACGCGCCTGACGAGGACGCCCTCGTCTCCGCGTGGCGCACGGCGACCACCGGCTTCCAGGAGCACGGCGCCGTCTACGAGACGGCCCGCTCGCGGGCCCGGCTCGCGGCGGTGCTCCGCGCCGTCGGCGACCCGGCGGCCGCCCGGACCGAGGCCGCTCGCGCCCGGGAGGTGGCCCAGCGGCTGCGCGCGGAGCCGCTCCTGCTCGAGCTGCGCGGCCTCGGCGGCGCGCGGCGGCCCGACCCCTCCGCCCCGGTGGCACCCGGGCGCCCGTCGCTCACCGACCGCGAGCGCGAGGTCCTCGCCCTCGTCGCCGAGGGCCGCAGCAACGGCGAGATCGGCCGACGGCTCTTCATCAGCACCAAGACGGTCAGCGTGCACGTGTCCAACGTGCTGGCGAAGCTGGGCGCCGCCGGGCGCACCGAGGCGGTCGCCGTGGCCCGCCGCGAGGGCCTGCTCCGCTGAGCGGGCACGTCGCCTCGTCCGGACGGCCGTTCTTCGTCCGATCCCCGGCCGGCACCCGGACGCCGTCCCTATGCTGCGCCTGTGTCACCGGCCCGTCGCGACGTCCTGCTCGCCCTCGGCGGCACCGTCGTCGGCGCGGCGGCCTCCCTCGGCACCGACCGCGAGGTGCAGACCGTCGAGAGCCGCTCGCCGCTGCCCTTCTACGGGACGGCCGTCTCCGCGGTCCGGCCCGACCGCTCCCGCCCCCGCGCGGGGCAGGGGGTCGTCGTCTGGTCCGGGTCGCGCACCCCCGGTGACCGGCGGGTCGCGCTCACCTTCGACGACGGACCCGACCCCGACTGGACCCCGCGGGTGCTCGCCTCCCTGGCCCGGTACGACGCCCCGGCGACCTTCTTCGTGCGCGGCGACCACCTGCGCGCGCACCCCGGCGTGCACGCCCGCTCGCTCGACGCCGGTCACGAGCTGGCCAACCACACGTGGGACCACCCGGACCTCGGCCGGCTGCCGCTCGCGCAGGTGCAGGACCAGCTGGCCCGCACGAGCGCCGAGCTGACGCGGGTGACCGGGCGCGCCCCGGTGCTGTTCCGGCCGCCGTACGGGCACCTCGGTGGTTCCACGCTGCTCGCCGCCGCGGAGACCGGGCTGACCTGCGTGCTGTGGAGCACGCAGATGCACGAGGACGCCTGGGTGGGCCACCCCGACCGCGTCGTCCCCGGGGCGCGCGAGCTCGTCGCGGCCGGGGACGTCGTCCTCGCCCACGACTCCGGGTCGCCCGACCGGCTGACGACGATCGACCACCTCGACGGCATCCTCGCGGCGCTGCGCGCGGACGGTCACGACCTCGTCACCGTGACGGACCTGCTCGTCGAACGACCGGTGAGCCACGTCACGAGGTGACCGGGGTCTCAGGACCCGGAGGGGCCAGGTGACCCGTCAGTAGGTTCTCGCCATGGCTGACATGGGTGACATCCGCGAGGCGATCCTTGCCGGCGACCGCACCGAGGCGACGTACAGCGCGCTCGAGGTGCCCGACACCTACCGGGGGGTGACGGTGCACAAGGACGAGGTGGGGCTCTTCGAGGGGATCCCCAGCAGGGACAAGGACCCTCGCAAGTCCCTGCACCTCGACGACGTGCCCGTCCCCGAGCTCGCGCCCGGCGAGGCGCTCGTCGCCGTCATGGCCTCGGCGATCAACTACAACACCGTCTGGACCTCGATCTTCGAGCCCGTCTCGACCTTCGGGTTCCTCGAGCGCTACGGCCGGCTGTCGCCCATCGCCAAGCGCCACGACCTGCCGTACCACGTCGTCGGCTCCGACCTCGCGGGCGTCGTCCTGCGCACCGGTCCGGGGGTGCACCTGTGGAAGCCGGGCGCCGAGGTCGTCGCCCACTGCCTGTCCGTCGAGCTGGAGAGCGCGGAGGGGCACGGCGACACGATGCTCGACCCCGAGCAGCGGATCTGGGGCTTCGAGACCAACTTCGGCGGGCTGGCCGAGCTCGCGGTCGTCAAGACCAACCAGCTCATGCCGAAGCCCGCTCACCTGTCCTGGGAGGAGGCCGCCTCCCCCGGGCTGGTCAACAGCACGGCGTACCGGCAGCTGGTCTCGCGCAACGGCGCCGGGATGAAGCTCGGCGACACCGTCCTCATCTGGGGCGCCAGCGGCGGGCTCGGCTCGTACGCCACGCAGATGGCCCTCGCCGGTGGGGCGACGCCGGTGTGCGTCGTGTCCTCGCCGGAGAAGGCGGAGATCTGCCGGGCGATGGGCGCCGAGCTGGTCATCGACCGGACCGCCGAGGGGTACGCGTTCTGGAAGGACGAGGCGACCCAGGACCCGAGCGAGTGGAAGCGGTTCGGCAAGCGGATCCGCGAGCTGACCGGCGGCAAGGACATCGACATCGTCTTCGAGCACCCGGGACGCGAGACCTTCGGGGCCAGCGTCTACGTCACCCGCAAGGGCGGCACGATCACGACCTGCGCGTCGACGTCGGGCTTCATGCACGAGTACGACAACCGCTACCTGTGGATGAGCCTCAAGCGGATCATCGGCTCGCACTTCGCCAACTACCGCGAGGCGTGGGAGGCGAACTCGCTCGTCGACCGCGGGCTCGTGCACCCGACCCTCAGCCGCACCTACCGGATGGAGGACGTCGGCCAGGCCGCGTACGACGTCCACCGCAACCTGCACCAGGGCAAGGTCGGCGTCCTCACGCTGTCGCCCGAGGAGGGGCTCGGGGTCAGCGACCCGGAGAAGCGCGCCCGGTTCGAGCGCGAGATCAACCGGTTCCGCGACGTGTGACGGGCAGGCGTCTCGGGGTCGGACCAGGGTCGATCCTGAGGCGATCCTGAGCCGCGCGCGCCGACGCGGCGGTTAGGTTGGGACCGTGCTCGGGCGGTGGAGCGACCTACGGCGTCGTCAGCGCGTGCGCCTCGCGGCGGGGGCGCCGACGCGGCTCGCCCACCCCCCGGTCGAACCGCCGGAGACGTCCCCCGAGCCGGCAGGGCCCGACCTGCTCCACGACCTGCTGCCGCGGGAGGAGGAGACCGAGCCGGAGCCCGCGAGGGACGCCGTACGGGAGCCGGCTCCGCCGGCCCCGCGCCCGAGCGGGCCGCCGCAGCGCGACTTCGGCCCCGCGGGGCGACCGCTCAACCGCCAGTCCCCGTTCTACGTCGGCTTCGTCGGCGCCATCGGCGTCCTCACCGCCTACGGCCTGTGGCGGCTGGTCTCGAGCCTCGGCACCGTCTTCACGCTGCTGACGACGGCCTTCTTCCTCGCCCTCGCGCTCGACCCGCTCGTCGCCTTCCTCACCCGGCACCGGCTGCGCCGCGGCGGGGCGGTGGCGACGGTGTTCGCCGGGGTGGTGCTCGTCTTCGTGCTGCTCGGCTTCGTCGTCGTGCCGCCGGTCACCACGCAGGCCAGCGCCCTCGTCACCGCGGCGCCGAGCCTGCTCGAGCAGACCCTCACCCTGTCGTGGGTGCAGGACCTCGACCAGCACTACCAGGTGATCTCGCGGCTGCAGGCCGAGCTCAACGCCCGGCTGACCGACAGCGCGTTCCTCTCGCAGGTCGCGGGCGGGCTGCTCGGCGCGGGGCAGGCCATCGTCACCGGCGTCTTCGAGACGCTGACCGTCCTCGTCCTCACCCTGTATTTCCTGGCCAGCCTGCCGGCGCTCAAGCAGGCGGCGTACGCCGTCGTGCCGGCCAGCCGCCGGCCGCGGGTCATCTCGCTGTCGGAGGAGATCATGCGGCGGGTCGGCATCTACGCCGTCTCGCAGGTCGCCGTCGCGGGGTTCAACGCGTTCTGCGCGTGGATCATGATGTCGCTCGTCGGGATCCCGTACGCCGCCGTCCTCGCCGTGTGCGTCGGCTTCCTCGGGCTCGTGCCCATGGTCGGCGCGACGCTCGGGGCGCTGCTCGTGGCCGTCGTCGCGGTCTTCGACTCGCCGACCAAGGCGGTCATCGCGCTGGTCTACTTCATCGTCTACCAGCAGCTGGAGAACTACCTGCTGGCGCCGCGCATCATGCGGCGCACGGTGAGCGTGCCGGGCGCGGTGACCGTCGTCGCGGCGCTGACGGGCGGGACGCTGCTCGGCATGGTCGGCGCGCTCATCGCCATCCCGGCCGCGGCCGGGCTCCTGCTGCTCTACGACGAGGTCCTCGTCCCCCGCCAGCGGCGCCACTGAGGCCGGCGCCCGGCGCGTAGCCTGCTCGCGTGCACTTCCTCAACGGCCTGGCGCCCACCCACGACCTCACGTACGACGACGTCTTCATGGTGCCGCGCCGCTCGTCGGTGGCGTCGCGGATGGACGTCGACCTGCGCACCGCCGACGGCACGGGCAACACGATCCCGGTCGTCGTCGCGAACATGACGGCCATCGCGGGCCGGCGGATGGCCGAGACCGTCGCCCGCCGCGGCGGCATCACCGTCGTGCCGCAGGACATCCCGACCGAGGTGGTCCACGACGTCGTCGCCGACGTCAAGAGCAAGCACCTGCTGCACGACACCGCGATCACGCTGTCCCCCACCGAGACCGTCGGCGCGGCGATGACCTTGCTGCCCAAGCGCGCCCACGGTGCGGCGGTCGTCGTCGGTGACGACGGCCGCCCGGTCGGCGTCGTCACCGAGACCGACCTCACCGGCGTCGACCGGTTCACCCAGGTGCGCGAGGTCATGTCGCGCGAGCTGGTCACCGTCCCCGCCGACGTCACCGCCGAGGCGGCGTACGACGCCCTCGCCGCCGGCCACCACCGGCTCGCGCCCGCGGTCGACGCCGACGGCCGCCTCGTCGGGCTGCTCACGCGCAAGGGCGCGCTGCGCGCGACCCTCTACACGCCCAACGTCGACGACGCCGGGCGGCTGCGGGTCGCCGCCGCGGTCGGGATCAACGGCGACGTCGCCGGACGGGCCAAGGAGCTCGCCGCCGCCGGGGTCGACGTGCTCGTCGTCGACACCGCCCACGGGCACCAGGAGAAGATGCTCGAGGCGCTCGCCGCGGTGCGGGCGCTCGACCTCGGGCTGCCGGTCTGCGCGGGCAACGTCGTCTCGGCCGACGGCGTGCGCGACCTCGTCGAGGCGGGCGCCGACATCGTCAAGGTCGGGGTCGGCCCCGGCGCCATGTGCACGACCCGGATGATGACCGGCGTCGGGCGACCGCAGTTCTCCGCGGTGCTCGAGTGCTCGCGCACCGCGGCCGAGCTCGGCGCGCACGTGTGGGCCGACGGCGGCGTCAAGCACCCCCGCGACGTCGCCCTCGCCCTGGCCGCCGGTGCGTCCAACGTCATGGTCGGGTCGTGGTTCGCCGGGACGCTCGAGTCGCCCGGCGACCTCATGGTCGGCTCCGACGGCCGCGGCTACAAGGAGTCGTTCGGCATGGCCTCCTCCCGGGCGGTGCGCCACCGGACGGCGGCCGAGTCGTCGTACGACCGGGCGCGCAAGGCGATCTTCGAGGAGGGCATCTCCAGCGCCCGGATGTACGTCGACCCGCAGCGCCCCGGCGTCGAGGACCTCCTCGACGCGATCGTCGCCGGGGTGCGCTCGGCGTTCACGTACGCCGGCGCGCGGACGGTCGCCGAGTTCCACGAGCGGGCCGTCGTCGGGCTGCAGAGCGCGGCCGGCTACGCGGAGGGCGCGCCCCGGCACTCGAGCTGGTGAGGGGCGCCGTACGGTGGCCGCTCAGGCGCGGACCGTCGGGCTCGGCTCGTGCCGCTGCTCGGCGGCCGGCCAGGTCGTCGGCAACGGCAGCGCCGTGGGGTTGACCTGCGCCACGATCTCGTCGAGGACGCGTCGCACGTAGGGCTCGCCGACCCACAGGTGCTTGGCGCCGTCGACGCCGACGACCCGGGCCTGCGGGACGACCGAGAACCGCTCGCGCGCCTCGTCGGGACGCAGGTAGTCGTCGTGCTCGGGGACGAGGGCCAGCAGCGGCTTGCCCGAGTCGGCCCACGCGGCCAGGTGCTCGGGCCGGCTGTAGCGCAGCGGGGGGCTGAGCAGGATCGCGCCCTCGATGGACGGGTCGAGGCCGTACATGAGGGTGAGGTCGGTCCCGAACGACCAGCCGACGAGCCAGCGCCGCGGCAGCGGCGGGTCCTCGTGGAACTCGGCGAGCTCGATCGCCGCCGCGACGTCGTACCGCTCCCCCACCCCGCCGTCGAAGGCGCCCTGGCTGGTGCCGCGGGGTGAGGTCACCCCGCGCAGGTTGAAGCGCAGGACGGCGAGGTCGGCCGTCGCCGGCAGCCGGTACGACGCCTTCTTGAGGACGTGGCTGTCCATGAAGCCGCCGTGGGTGGGCAGCGGGTGGAGCGTGACGAGGGTCGCGACCGGGTCGCGGTGCGCGGGGAGGGCCAGCTCGCCGACGAGGGTGAGCCCGTCGGCGGTGTGCAGCTCGACGTCCTCGCGGCGGGCCGGCAGGATCGAGCTGGCGCGGATCTCGTCGGCGCGGGACGGGCTGGCGGTCACGCCGGGCAGGCTAGCCGGTCAGCGGTAGGCGTTGCCCGGGGGCCGGGCGTCGCGGCGCTGCCAGCAGCCGGAGTGCCAGTGCCGGCGGTCGCCGAGGCCGCCGACGCCCTCGGCCGGCCAGGCGACGACGTGCGGGGTCCCCGGGAGGACGTCCTGCTGGCACCCCGGGCAGAGGTAGGCGCGCTCGGCGCTCGCGCCGGTGGCGCCGCTGACCCGGCGGACGGTGAAGAGCGTGCCGGCGTAGCGCTCGGTGCTCGTCACCCCGCCGATCCGGGAGGTGTCGAGCGGCGCGTCGTCGCGGCGGCGGCGGTTCGCTCGGGGCACCCCTCAAGCGTAGGTGCGGAACCCCCGCGCGGTCTTGCGGCCCAGGTAGCCCGCGGTGACGAGGTGCTCCAGCAGCGGTGCGGGGGCGAACCCGCGCTCGCGGAACTCGAGGTAGAGGGTGCGCTGGATGGCGAGCGAGACGTCGAGGCCCACGACGTCGAGCAGCTCGAACGGGCCCATCGGGTAGCCGCAGCCGGTCTTCATGGCGAGGTCGATGTCGTCGGCGGTCGCGTAGTGCGCCTCGAGCATCCGCACCGCGTCGTTGAGGTAGGGGAAGAGCAGCGCGTTGACGATGAAGCCGGCGCGGTCGCCGCACTGGACCGGGTGCTTGCCGAGCCGGGTCGTCAGGTCGACGACGGTCGCGGTGACGTCGGCGGCGGTGGAGACGGTGTGCACGACCTCGACGAGGCGCATGACGGTGGCGGGGTTGAAGAAGTGCATGCCGACGACGTCCTGCGGTCGGCTCGTCACGACGGCGCAGTCGATGACCGGCAGCGAGGAGGTCGTCGTGGCGAGGATGGCGCCCGACTTCGCGACCTTGTCGAGGGTGCGGAACAGGTCCTGCTTCGCCTCGAGGTCCTCGACGATCGCCTCGACGACGAGGTCGGCGTCGGCGAGGTCGTCGTGGCTCGTCGACCCGGTGACGCGCGCGAGCGCCGCGTCGGCGTCGGCCTGCTCGAGCTTGCCGCGCTCGACGGCGCGAGCCAGGCTGCGGGAGAGGGCGGCCCGGACGGCCTCGACCTTCTCGTCGCTCCTCGCGACGTAGGTGACCGGGAAGCCACTTTTGGCCAGGACCTCGACGATGCCGGTGGCCATCGTGCCGGAGCCGACGACGCCGACCGACGAGATCGTCCGCAGCGACGTGCCCCCCGCCGCCGTCGGGCTCGGGGTCTGCGCGTCGCCGACGACCTGCGAGCTGCCGGGCTCGGCGTAGGTGTAGAAGCCGCGCCCGGACTTGCGGCCCTTGAGACCGGCGCTGACCATCTGCTTGATGATCGGGCTCGGCGCGTGCAGCCTGTCGCGACCCTGCTTGTACATCGTGTCGAGGATCTCGTAGGCGGTGTCGAGCCCGATGAGGTCCATCAGCGCGAGCGGGCCCATGGGCAGGCCGCAGCCCAGCTTCATCGCCGCGTCGATGTCCTCGCGCGTCGCGTAGCGGGTCTCGTACATCGACACGGCGTGGTTGAGGTAGCCGAACAGCAGCGCGTTGGCGATGAACCCGGCCTTGTCGCCGACGACGACCGGCTTCTTGCCCAGGCGCTCGGCCAGGCCCTTGACGTCCTCGAAGACGTCGTCCGCGGTGACGACCGTGCGGATGACCTCGACGAACTGCTGCACCGGCGCGGGGTTGAAGAAGTGCATGCCCACGACCCGCTTCGGGTCGCTCGTCGCGACGGCGATCTCCGTGACCGGCAGGGAGGAGGTGTTGGTCGCGAGGACCGCGTCGGCGCCGACGACCTGGTCGACCCGGCCGAAGAGGTCCTTCTTGAGGTCGAGCCGCTCCGGGACGGCCTCGACGACGAGCTGGCAGGGGGCGAGGTCCTGCAGGTCGGTCGTGAAGTGCACGCGGGAGTGCAGCGCCGCCTGGTCCTGCTCGCTCAGCTTGCCGCGCGCCACGGCGCGTCCGGTGGAGTGCTCGAGGACTCCGCGCCCGCGGGTGAGGGCGGCGTCGTCGACCTCCACCGCCGTCACGTCGATCCCGTTGCGGGCGAACACTTCCACGATGCCGGCGCCCATCGTGCCGAGACCGACGACACCGACGTTGGTGAACTCACGAGCCATGGCGGCGAGTCTGTCAGACCGCCCGCGGGTGCCGGACCGGTCGGCGGGTGACCCTCGTCGCAGTCGAGGTCCTGGGGGTCTCGACGGGGAGAGGTGACCGGGAGCACACTCGGGAGATGCCTCGCCTCCACGTCCCGGGCCGCCCCTCCCGCACGGGCCTGTTCCGGCGCCGCCGCCGCGTGCCGGTCGGGACGCGGGACTTCCTCGAGTGGAGCGAGGTGACCGGACCCGGGCCGACCGACGACCCGGACGACGACGGCGGGCTCGCCGGGGTGCGCGAGCCGCGGCGGCCCCGCCCCACGCTCCCCTCCGCGGCGATGGCGCTCCAGCCCCCCGTCGAGGACGGTCGCGGCTGAGCCGCGGGGGCGTCGTACGGAGGCGTCGCGGGCGGCGCCGTACGGGGCGTCGTACGGACGTCGGGTAGGTTGACCGGCCGTGAGGTTGGTCGTCGCGCGCTGCTCCGTGGACTACGAGGGTCGTCTCCAGGCGCACCTGCCGCTGGCGACGCGGCTCCTGCTCGTCAAGGCGGACGGGTCGGTGCTCGTGCACAGCGACGGCGGGTCGTACAAGCCGCTCAACTGGATGTCGCCGCCGTGCGTCATGGCCGAGGTCGAGCCGGAGGAGCACGAGGCCGCCGACGGGGTCGTGGCCGTGTGGGTCGTCGCGCACCAGAAGTCCGAGGACCGGCTGCGGGTGAGGCTGCACGAGGTGCTCCACGACTCCAGCCACGACCTGGGCGTCGACCCCGGGCTGGTCAAGGACGGCGTCGAGGCGCACCTGCAGCGGCTGCTCGCCGAGCACATCCACACGCTCGGGCACGGGTGGTCGCTGGTGCGGCGGGAGTACATGACGGCGATCGGGCCCGTCGACATCCTCGCGCGCGACGCCGCCCGCGGGCACGTCGCCGTCGAGATCAAGCGGCGCGGCGAGATCGACGGGGTCGAGCAGCTGACGCGGTACCTCGAGCTGATGAACCGTGACCCGCACCTGGCGCCGGTCACCGGGATCTTCGCCGCGCAGGAGATCAAGCCGCAGGCCAGGGTGCTCGCCGAGGACCGTGGGATCCGGTGCGTCGTGCTCGACTACGACGCGCTGCGGGGGATGGACGACACGGAGTCGCGGCTCTTCTGAGCCGACCCCGCGGCGGTGTGGCCGTCGGTGGGGCGTGCTTGGCTGGGCGCATGACCTGGGAGACGCACCCGGTGACGCCGGACCGGTTCGAGGACTTCGCCGACGTGATCAACCCGAACCGGCGCGCCACGCACTGCTGGTGCCTGTCGCACCGGCTGCGGCTCGCGGAGATCGAGGAGCTCGGCGGCGACGGGCCCGACGCGCGCGAGCGAGCGGCGCGGTCGCTGTGCGCGCGCGAGGTGGCGCCCGGGGTCGTCGCCTACCGGGACGGCACGCCGGTCGGCTGGGCCAACGTCGGGGCGCGCACCGACATCCCGCGGCTCGTGCACAGCACGAGGATCCCGGCCGTCGACGACGTGCCGGTGTGGTCCGTCATCTGCGTCGTCGTCCGCGGCGGGTGGCGCCGGCAGGGCGTGGCCGGCCAGGTCATCGAGGGCGCCGTGGCCTTCGCGGCGGAGCACGGGGCGCCGGCGGTCGAGGCGTACCCCGTCGACGCCGAGGGCGGTCGGATCGACACGACGATGGCCTTCGTGGGGACGCGGGCGATGTTCGAGAGGGTCGGCTTCGAGGTCGTCGGGACGACCGACGCGGTGGCCTCGCGGCGGCCGAGACTGCGGATGCGGAGGGTGCTGGCGTGAGCGTGACGACGTGGGGCGACGGGGACCGGCAGGCCGTGCTGATCCACGGGCTGACCGGCGGGCCCGGGGTCTGGTACCGGGTCGGACCGGCTCTCGCCGAGCGCGGGTTCCGGGTGACGGCGGTGACGCTGCCCGGGCACGACGGTCGTCCTGCTCCGGACGGGTGGTCGCAGGAGGTGCTCGTCCGGGCGGTCCTGGACCAGGCGCCGCCGACGCCGTACCTCGTCGTCGGGCACTCGCTCGGCGGCTACACCCTGGCCGCCGCGCTCGAGCGGCTGCGGCCGCGCGTGGCGGTGCACGAGGACCCGGTGCTCGACCTGCCCGCGGCCGGCGCGGCGCTGTCGGCGTACGGCGAGCAGAAGGCGTGGACCCGCGAGGAGATCGCGCGGCGCAACCCGCGGTGGCGAGCCGAGGCGGTCGAGGCGAAGTACGCCGGGCTGCAGGGGTGGGACCCGGCGATCTGCGATGCGCTCGTCGACCCGGGGCGCTTCCCCGCCACCGTGGTGCCGACGGCGGGCTCGTACGGCGTCCTGTCCTCGGCCTTCGTCCTCGCCGACGACAGTCCCCTCGTGCCGCCCGCGGAGGCGGAGCGGTTGCGGGGTCTCGGGCACCGGGTCGACGTCGTCGACGGCGCGGGCCACAGCGTGCACCACGACCGGTTCGAGGAGTTCATGGCACGCGTGGACGCGGCGCTCGACGCGGCGGTGGACGAGCCCGGGTGAGTCGACCTGTCCGGTCGCCCGGCGGGCCCGTCGTCCACAGGACGACGCCGGCCGCGCCGTCGTCCACAGGCTCCCGTGGCGACGGTGGGATGTCGGTGGTCGGCAGTAGATTGGACACATGTTCGAATCCACGGAGGGCGCAGGGCCGGCAGGCGGGGCGATGCCCGGCGAGCCGGACCTGCACGTCGGTTCGGACGACGTGTGCGAGACCGTCGGGGAGCGGCCCCCGACGTCGCAGGACGTGCCGTCGGAGCCTCGTGCTCGGCTGGAGTGGCTGACGAGGGAGCTGCGGCAGGTCGGGGCGCAGGTCGCGGCGGGTGAGTTCTCGCCGCCGCTCGAGCTCGAGCCGGCGCCCGTGGAGGAGGGCTCCTCGATCGCGCCGGTGGTCGTGGTGGCGCCGGTGGACGCGGTCCGGGTCGAGGTGATCTCTCTGCTGGAGGCGGTGAAGTCGGTGGCGGCGGGGGCGCAGGCGAGGGTGACGGCGGCGTTCGCGGTCTCGCAGGAGGCGGCGGCCCTCGCGGTGCTCGACGCGCGCGCCGGGTCCCCCGCGGCGCACGGCACATCCCTCGGGCACGGCGACGAGCCGGGTGATCGGGCGGCGGTCCGTCGTCGGGTGCGGGCGGAGCGGTTGGCGCGTTCGTCGGTGGTGGGGCAGGTCGGGTTGGCGCGGCGGATCTCGCCGGCGCGGGCCTCGGCGTGCGTGGCCGCGGCGAAGGCGTGGACGTCGGACCTGCCTCGGACGTTGGCGGCGTTGGACGCCGGGGAGGTCTCCGAGTGGGGCGCGGAGATCGTGGCCCGGGAGACCAGCACGTTGACGCCGGCGCTGCGGCGGCGGGTGGACGAGCAGGTCGGGGAAGGTCTGCGGTGCTGGAGCGAGCGGCAGGTCCGAGCGGCGGTGATCGCGCGCGGGTACGCGTTGGACCCGCAGGCCGCGGTGAAGCGGCACGAGAAGGCCGTCGGGCAGCGTCGGGTCTCGACGCGACCCGCGGCCGACGGGATGCTGTGGCTGACGGCGTTGCTGCCGGTGGTGCAGGGCATCGCCTGCCAGGCGTCGCTGTCGGCGGCGGCGTCCGCGGCGAAGACGGCCGGCGACGGGCGCGGGACGGGGCAGCTGATGGCGGACCTGCTGGTGCAGGCCGTGACCGGGCAGTCGGCCGGGACGCCGGACCTGCCCGGGTGGGTCACCGACCCGACCCGGTGGGACAGCGACACCCCCACCCCGACCCCTGCCCGGGCTTCGAGCCCGGCTCAACCCCCGAGTCCGGCCCAACCCCCGAGTCCGGCCCAACCCCCGAGTCCGGCCCAACCCCCGAGCCCAGGAGAGCCCCCGGCCCCGGGAGAGGCCACGCCTCCGGAAGAGCCCGCAGCCGCAACGGCCAGTACGGCCAGTACGGCCAGTACGGCCAGTACGGCCAGTACGGCCGGTGAGGTGCAGGAGCCACGAGGTCAGGGCGGTCCGCCGGCGGTGCCGGTCGAGGTCCAGCTCGTCGTCTCGGCCGAGGCGTTGTGGGGCGACCCCGACGACCCGGGCTACGACCAGCCGGCCCACGTGCCGGGGTACGGCCCGATCCCGGCGTGGCTGGCCCGGCACCTGGTCCGCGGCGCCCCCGACGCCCACCCTGAGGTCGGGGCGCGGGCGGCGACGTTCCTGCGCCGGCTGTGGGCGTGCCCCGACACCGGCGCCCTCGTCGCGCTCGAGTCCCGACGCCGCGTCTTCGACGGCGGCCTGCGCCGCTTCCTCATCGCCCGCGACCAGACCTGCCGCACCCCGTACTGCGACGCCCCCATCCGCCACGGCGACCACGTCACCCCCCACACCGACGGCGGCCCCACCACCGCCACCAACGGCCAAGGCCTCTGCGCCCGCTGCAACCAGACCAAGGAAGCCCCCGGCTGGCACAGCGACGTCCTCGACGACGACGTCCCGCCGACCGCAGCCGGGACGCGGACGAGAACGGCCCCCGCGACCCGGCACGCCGTCCGCGTCACGACACCCACCGGCCTGACCTACCGCTCGACCTCCCCGCCGGTCCTGCCCGCGGCCCCGACCCGTCCCGACGGCCGCCGAGCCCGCCCGAGCCGCCCCCAGCGGCATCCCACCCCGGAGCACCGCCTGCGCGCCTTCCTGCTCCGCAGCTGAGGCGGGCGGGAGGACCGCGGGGCGGGCGTCCGGGTGAGCCGACGCCGGAGGTACGCGAGGATGTCGCCGTGCCTGCCGCCGTCGCCGCCCCGAACGCGCTCGCCGTCCAGGCCGGCCTGGACGTCACCGCGGCCGGGGGCGGCGCCGTCGACGCCGCGGTCGCCGCCATGGCCGTCGCGATGTCGACCGAGCCGGGCGTCGTCAGCCCCCTGGGAGGCGCCTTCGTCACGGTCTGGCCCGCCGACGACGACCCGGTCGTCGTCGACGGCAACGTCGAGATGCCGGGTCGCGGCCTGCCGCGCGAGCGCTTCGGCCAGGGGCTGCGCGAGATCACGACGACGTACGGCGGCGGCCTCACCCTCTTCGCCGGGCCGGGCAGCGTCGCCACCCCCGGCGGCTTCGCCGGGCTGGGCCTGGCCCACGAGCGCTGGGGGCGTCTGCCCTGGCACGACGTCCTCGCCCCCGCCGTCGCGAGCGCCCGCGCCGGGTTCCCGCTCGGCGCAGCCGCGGCCAGCTACCTGGCGCTCACCGGCGACACCCTCTTCGCCTGGGACCCCGCGACGGCCGCGCTCCTCCTGCGCGACGGCGTCGCCCTCTCCCCCGGTGCGGCGATCGCCGACCCCGCCCTCGCCGACAGCCTGCAGCACCTCGCCGACGCGGGGTGGCGCGACCTGTACGACGGCGACCTCGCGCGCGCCGTCGCCACCGACCTGCAGGACCGCGGCGGCCTGCTCACCCTGACCGACCTGCAGGCGTACGAGGCCCGTGTCCGCCCCGCCCTGCGCCTCGACGCCGGCCCGTGGTCGCTGGCGACCAACGCCCCGCCCTCGATCGGGGGGCCCGTCCTCACCGTCATGCTCACCGAGCTGGCCCGGACCGGCTTCTCGCTCGACGAGGTGATCCGGATCCAGCGTCTCGTCCTCGGCCACCGGCTGCGCGTGCACGACCGGTCGACCGACCTCGAGCGCGACGGGTACGCCCTCCTCGAGCAGGTGCAGCGTCACGGCCTGGAGAGCCTGCCGACGTCCGGCTCGACGGCGCACGTGTCCGTCGTCGACGACACCGGCACCGCCTGCTCGGTGACCGCGTCGGCCGGGTACGGCTCCGGCCTCACCGTCGCGGGGACCGGGCTGATGGCGAACAACTGCCTCGGAGAGCCCGAGCTCAACCGCCTCGGCCTGCACGCCCTGGCCCCCGGTACCCGGCTCGCCTCGAACATGGCCCCGTCCGCCGGGCGCGGCGCCGACGGTGAGGTCCTCGCCATCGGGACGCCCGGTGCCGACCGGATCACGACCGCGCTGCTGCAGGTCCTCGGGCGGCACTGCTTCGCGGGCGAGGACCTCGAGGACGCCATCGCCGCCCCCCGCCTGCACCTCACCTTCGACACGACGCCGGAGCGGATGGGCGACGACGCGACCGCGACCGTCCAGGTCGAGGACGACCCCCAGATCCTCGCCGCCGTACGACGCTCCGGTCTGCCCGCCGTCTCGCAGGGGCACCGCTCGATGTACTTCGGCGGGGTCGCCGCCGCCCACCGCCGCGCCGACGGGTCGCTGCACGCGGCCGCCGACCTGCGCCGCGAGTCGGCGACCGGAGTCGGCTGAGCGGAGGCGCCGGGCTGGTGCCGGGTCAGACCGCGGCCGGTTCCAGCTCCGCCAGGGTCCCCAGCCCCCGCGCGGACCGGATCAGCCCGACGAACTCCCCCACCATCTCGGTCAGCCCGAAGTCCTTCGGCGTGAAGACCGCCGCCACCCCGGCCGCCCGCAGCTGCGCCGCGTCACCCTCGGGGATGATCCCGCCGACGACGACCGGGACGTCGTCGAGCCCGGCGGCGCGCATCCCCTCGAGCACCGACGGCACGAGCGCCATGTGCGACCCGGACAGGATCGACAGCCCGACGAGGTGCACGTCCTCGGCGACCGCGGCCGACACGATCTGCTCGGGCGTCAGCCGGATCCCCTGGTAGACCACCTCGAAGCCCGCGTCCCGCGCCCGTACGGCGACCTGCTCGGCCCCGTTGGAGTGCCCGTCCAGCCCGGGCTTGCCCACGAGCACCCGCAGCCGCTCGCCCAGCTCCTCGCCGGTGCGGCGGACCGCCTCGCGCACCGCGAGCAACCCGTCGCCGCTCGAGACGCCCACCGACCCCGAGACCCCGGTCGGCGCGCGGTACTCGCCGAACCGGTCGCGCAGCACCTGCGCCCACTCGCCGGTGGTCAGCCCCGCCCGGACGCACGCCAGCGTCGCCGCCATGAGGTTCGTCCCGGACGCCGCGTCGGCCCGCAGCCGCTCCACCGCCTCCTGCGCCGCCGCGCGTCGCTCCGGGTCGGCGTCCCGCTCCTCGCGCCACGCCCGCACGGACGCGGCGGCGGCCTCCTCGACGTCGGCGTCGACCGTCTGGATCGCGGTGCCGAGGTCGGCGGTGAGCGGGTTGGGCTCGGTCGTCGTGAAGCGGTTGAGCCCGACGACGACCTCCTCCCCCGTCTCGATCCGCCGGCGCCGCTCGGCGTGCGAGGCGACCAGGGCCGACTTCATGTAGCCCGACTCGACCGCAGCGACCGCGCCGCCGGCCTCCTCGATCCGCGCCATCTCGGCCCGCGCGCCCTCGACGAGCTCGGCGACCTTGGCCTCGACGACGTGCGACCCGGCGAACAGGTCGTCGTACTCGAGCAGGTCCGACTCGTAGGCGAGCACCTGCTGCAGCCGCAGCGACCACTGCTGGTCCCACGGCCGCGGCAGCCCCAGCGCCTCGTTCCACGCCGGCAGCTGCACGGCCCGCGCCCGGGCGTCCTTGCTCAGCGTCACCGCGAGCATCTCGAGGACGATCCGTTGCACGTTGTTCTCCGGCTGCGCCTCGGTCAGCCCGAGCGAGTTGACCTGGACGCCGTAGCGGAACCGCCGCTGCTTCGCGTCCTGCACGCCGTACCGCCCGCGGGTCAGCTCGTCCCACAGCTGCACGAAGGCCCGCATCTTGCACATCTCCTCGACGAACCGCACGCCCGCGTTGACGAAGAACGAGATCCGCGCGACGACGTCGCCGAGGTCCTCCGGCGCCACCTGCCCCGAGTCGCGCACCGCGTCGAGCACCGCGACCGCCGTCGACAGCGAGAAGGCGAGCTCCTGCACCGGCGTCGCGCCGGCCTCCTGCAGGTGGTAGCTGCAGATGTTGATCGGGTTCCACCGCGGGATCTCGCGCACCGTGTGGGCGATCATGTCGACGATGAGCCGCAGCGACGGCTCGGGCGGGAACGCGTAGGTCCCCCGCGACAGGTACTCCTTGATGATGTCGTTCTGCGTCGTCCCGGCGAGCGACCGTACCCACTCGGCGGGGTCCTCGCCCGCCGCGACGGCCTGCTCCTCCGCGGTCACCTGGTAGAGCGCGAGCATCCACATCGCGACCGCGTTGATGGTCATCGACGTGTTCATGTCCTTGAGGGGGATGCCCTCGAAGAGCCGCCGCATGTCGCCGAGGTGGCTGACCGGCACCCCGACTTTGCCGACCTCGCCGCGCGCGAGCGGGTGGTCGGGGTCGTAGCCGGTCTGCGTCGGCAGGTCGAAGGCGACCGACAGCCCGGTCTGGCCCTTGTCGAGGTTGCGCCGGTAGAGCGCGTTGCTCGCCGCGGCGCTCGAGTGCCCGGCGTAGGTCCGCATCACCCACGGACGGTCGCGCTGCGGTCGGGGTGCGGCCTCGTCCGTCGCCTCGTCCATCTCCACCATGCGCCGACGGTAGCGACGGGCGCCCCGCCCCGGCAGGCCGTCAGGCGGTGAGAGCCACCACACCGACGGGCGCGGACACCTCGAGCGCGGGCTCGTCCACCGCCGCCGTACGGCGCCCCCGCGGCAGCAGCCGCGCCGCGCGCAGCAGCCGCTCGGTCCGGGGCTGCGGGTGCACGAGCACCAGGCGCCGACCGCGGCGCTGGGCCCGGCGGTGCGCCTCGACGAGCAGCCCGAGGGCCGTCGAGTCGGCGAGCACGACGTCGGCGAGGTCGACGTGCAGGTCCCCCGAGCCGGCGTCGACCGCGGCCAGCAGCACCGCTCGCACGTCCGCCGCGTGGACGACGTCGAGCCGTCCCACCAGCCGGAGCCGGCTCCCCGCCTCCGTGACCGTCACCTGCATGCCCTACCCCCGTCGTCGAGCCTCGCGCCCGTAGTTCCTGCGTCCTCACCGTGAAGACGTCGCACGGTGGGTGAAGGTTGTCGCCGATCCCGAGATCCGGTGAGGTCGTCACCTGATCGACACCTGCAAGGAGCCTCGTCACTCCCGGGGTGATACGACGACATGGTGACGGGTCACGGGGCACAGTGGACGGATCGGACACTGTGGCGGGTGTGACCGTTGTGAAATCGTGACTCAGCCGAAGGCGGGCGGCTCCGGCTCGCGCGTCACCTGGGCCCCCAGACCCTGCAGCAGCAGCTCGAACCCGGCGTACCCGCGGTCGACGTGGTGCGCGCCGGAGACGGTCGTCACCCCGTCGGCGACCAGACCGGCGACGACGAGCGCCGCCCCGGCGCGGATGTCGCTGGCCTCGACCGGCGCGCCGGACAGCTGCGGCACCCCGCGCAGCAGCACGTGGTGCCCGTCGACCCGGGTCTGGGCCCCGAGCCGGGCGAGCTCCTGGACGGTGCGGAACCGGGCCTCGAAGAGGTTCTCGGTGACCATGGCGCTGCCGTCGGCGACCGCGTCGTGGGTGAGGGCGAAGGGCTGGAGGTCGGTCGGGAACCCCGGGTAGGGCAGCGTCGCGACGTCGACCGGCCGGGGCCGGCCGGGCGGGGCGACGACGCGGAACCCGTCGGGCGTCACCGACACCGCGCACCCTGCCTCGGCGAGCAGCTCGAGCGGCAGCCCCAGGTGCGCGACCACGCCGCCCACGACCTCGACGTCACCGCGGGTCGTCGCCGCGGCGAAGGCCCAGCTGCCGGCGGCGATCCGGTCCGGCACGACCCGGTGCTCGACGGGCGAGAGCCCCGGCACCCCCTCGATCCGCAGGGTCGAGGTCCCCGCGCCCTCGATCCGCGCGCCCATCCCGACGAGCATCGTCGCGATGTCGACGATCTCCGGCTCGCGGGCGGCGTTGTCGAGGGTCGTCACGCCGTCGGCGAGCACCGCGGCCATGAGGACGTTCTCGGTCGCCCCGACGCTGGGGAACTCGAGCCGGATGTCGGCCCCCCGCAGCCCGCCCGGCGCGTGCGCGACGAGGTACCCGTGGGTGACGTGCACCTGCGCGCCGAGCGCCTCGAGACCCATCGCGTGCAGGTCGAGCCCGCGCGAGCCGATGGCGTCGCCGCCGGGGACGGCCACGTCGGCCTCCCCCATCCGCGCGACGAGCGGACCGAGGACGCAGATCGAGGCCCGCAGCGCCCGCACCAGCTCGTAGTCGGCGCGGTGCCCGATCCGCTCGGGGACGTCGATCTCGACGGTCCCCGCGGCGGCGTCGTACAGGACCTCGGTCCCGAGCCGCCGCAGCAGCTCGGCCATGATCGTCACGTCGACGATGGCCGGGACGTTGGTCAGCCGGCTGCGGCCGGGCGCGAGCAGCGTCGCCGCCATCAGCTTGAGGGCGCTGTTCTTCGCGCCGACGACGGGCACCCGCCCGACCAGGCGCGTCCCGCCGACCACCCTGAACCGCTCGCTCACCGGCGTCAGCCTAGGGTGTGGAGCATGGTCAACCTCACGCGGATCTACACCCGCACCGGCGACGACGGCACGACGTCGCTGGGCGACTTCTCCCGCACGAGCAAGACCGATCCGCGGCTGGTCGCCTACGCCGACGTCAACGAGGCGAACGCCCACCTCGGCGTCGCGGTGGCCTCGGGCGACCTCGACGAGGACGTCCTCGCCACGCTGCGCCGGGTCCAGAACGAGCTCTTCGACGTCGGAGCCGACCTGTGCACCCCGCTCCAGGTCGACCCGGAGTACCCCCCACTTCGGGTCCTCGACCCGTGGGTCGCCGACCTCGAGACCGACTGCGACACCTACCTGCCCCGGGTGGAGAAGCTGCGCTCCTTCATCCTGCCCGGCGGCACCCTCGGCGCGGCCCACCTGCACGTCGCGACGACGACCGTACGACGCGCCGAGCGCGCGGCCTGGGCGGCCATCGCCACCCACGGCACCGAGCCGGCCGACGGCAAGGGCGTCGGCGGGGTCAACCCGCTGACCGCGACCTACCTCAACCGGCTCTCCGACCTGCTGTTCATCCTCGCCCGGGTGGCCAACCTGCGCCAGGGCGGCGACGTGCTGTGGGAGCCGGGCGGCGGCCGCCAGGCGGCCCCGGAGCGGCACCGCGACGCGCGGGCCGAGGGCCTCGAGGAGACGGCGGCCGAGACCGACGACTGAGCGGCGCCCCCGGCCGGGTCCGGCTCAGGCGACGTTGGCCCGCGAGCCGGGCGGCGCCGACTCGAGCCAGGACCGCAGCGCGGTGTAGTGCGCAGGCAGCAGGGCGAGCTCGAACTCGCCCCGCGCCGTGTGGCAGGCGACCCCGACGGCGTCGGGCAGCAGGTCGGGCCGCTCGGGCCCCGGCAGCGCGCGCGAGGTCTCGACGTCGACCTCGGTGCGGGCCCAGCCGTCGGCGGGCCGGAGGGTCACCCCGAGCAGCGGGAACCACTCGAGCTGGTCCTGGCCGAGGCGCAGCAGCCCCATCCGGAACCGCGTCGCGTCCCCCCGCCGAAGGCCGCACAGCGTGAGGATCCGCCCGCGGGCCAGGGCCCGGCGGCGGAGCACCAGGCCGACGACGACCAGCGCGACGAGGACGACCAGCGCGCCGACCAGCACCTCGACGGACAGGAGGGCGGCCGGCATGTGGTCGACGTCAGGCGCGCGAGTGCGGGGCCTCGACCGTGTCGGCGACGATCGTCACGCGGTCGTGCTCCACCGAGAGGAAGCCGCTGTCGATCGTCACCTCCTGCACGCCGCCGTCACCGTGGATGGCGACCTCGCCGGAGACGAGCACCCCGAGCAGCGGCTGGTGCTGCGGCATGATGCCGAGCTCGCCCTCGGTCGTGCGGGCTCGGACCATCGAGGCCTCGCCCGACCAGACCTTGCGGTCGGCCGCGACGAGCTCGACCTGGAGTGCGCTCACGTCTGTCCTCCGTCGTGCGTGGGGGCGGTTCCCTGTGCTGCCGTCAGTCTATCGGTCGCGCGGGGCTCCCCCGACCGCCGGAGTTGCCGTTTCTCCAGAGTATGGACTAATGGTCGCATGGCCCTCCGCGCCGGCATCGTCGCCGTCACCCCGCTCCTCGCCGCCGCCCTGCTCACGGCCGGCTCCCCCACGACCGCCGAGGCGGCGCCCGACCAGGCCGCGCGCGCCGAGACGACGTACGCCGCCCTGCAGCGCGCCTTCGACGTCGGCGACGGGACGGGGCTCGTGCGCGAGCAGGTCCCCGCCGCCGCCGGCGACAACCCGTACTCCTACGAATGGCCCTTCAGCCAGGTCCACGTGGCCGCGCTCGACCTCACCGGCCTGCCCGGCGCCCGCGGCGCCGCGCACGGGGCCGACCTCGCCGTCCGCACCAAGGCCCAGGAGGCCTACTGGCTGAGCACCGGCGGCACGACCGGCCTGCCCGCCTACGGCTCGTACGTCGAGCCGCCGCTCGGCCAGGGCGGCGACGTGTTCTACGACGACAACGAGTGGGTCGGCCTGCTCGACGTCCAGCGCAGCCTCATGACCGGGGACCAGCGGTCGCTCACCCGCGCGAAGCAGATCTTCCGGCTCGTCGTCTCCGGGTGGGACACCGACGGCAGCCACGCCGACCCCGGTGGGGTGTTCTGGACCCAGGCGAGCTGGAGCCAGGACCGCAACACGGTGAGCAACATGCCCGGCGCCCTGCTCGGGCTGCGGCTCTACCAGGCGACGCACGACCCGTCGTACCTCACCTGGGCGACGCGGATGTACGCCTGGACGAACACCCACCTGCAGCGTCCCGACGGCCTGTACGAGGACCACCTCGGCCTCGACGGCACGGTCGAGCCGACCGTGTGGTCCTACAACCAGGGCGTGCCGATCGGCGTGAACGTCGCCTTCTACGAGGTGACGAAGGACCGGCGCTATCTGCGCGAGGCGCAGCGCATCGCCGACGCCGCCGAGACCTACTACGGCACGGCCGGCCTCGACGCCCAGCCGGACTTCTTCAACGCCATCTACTTCACCAACCTGCTGCGCCTCGACGCCGTCACCGGCTCCGACCACCACCGGCGGGTCATGGCGTCGTACGCCCAGCGGATGTGGACCCAGCACCGCGACCCCGCGACGGGGCTCTTCCACTTCGCCGCCGACGGCTCGACCCAGGTCATCGAGCAGGCCGCCATGGTGCGGGTCTACGCGATGCTCGGCTGGGACCGCGCCGACTGGGACGAGCTCGTCTGAGACCGCGGCACCCTCCCCGGTACGGCGACGAGGCCGGACCCCGTCGGGGTCCGGCCTCGCTGCGTACTGCGGGCGGTGCGGGTGCTCAGAGGTTCTTCTGGATCTCCGACCACTGGCGCTCGACGTCGTCGAGGCCACCGCACATGAAGAACGCCTGCTCGCCGACGTGGTCGTACTCGCCGTCCGCGATCTTCGTGAACGCCTCGATGGTGTCGCTCAGCGGCACCGTGGAGCCCTCGATGCCGGTGAACTGCTTGGCCACGTAGGTGTTCTGCGACAGGAACCGCTGGATGCGACGCGCGCGGTTGACGAGGATCTTGTCCTCCTCGGACAGCTCGTCGATACCGAGGATCGCGATGATGTCCTGCAGCTCCTTGTTGCGCTGGAGGATCTGCTTGATCCGGACCGCGGTGCTGTAGTGCTCGCGCGAGATGTAGCGCGGGTCGAGGATCCGGCTCGTCGAGGTGAGCGGGTCCACGGCCGGGTAGATGCCCTGCGACGCGATGTCGCGGGACAGCTCGGTCGTCGCGTCGAGGTGCGCGAACGTCGTGGCCGGCGCCGGGTCGGTGTAGTCGTCGGCCGGCACGTAGATCGCCTGCATCGAGGTGATCGAGTGACCGCGCGTCGAGGTGATCCGCTCCTGGAGCGTGCCCATCTCGTCGGCCAGGGTCGGCTGGTAGCCCACCGCGCTCGGCATGCGGCCGAGGAGGGTCGAGACCTCGGACCCCGCCTGCGTGAACCGGAAGATGTTGTCGATGAAGAGCAGCACGTCCTGGTTCTGCACGTCGCGGAAGTACTCCGCCATCGTCAGCGCCGAGAGGGCCACGCGCAGACGGGTGCCCGGCGGCTCGTCCATCTGGCCGAAGACGAGCGCGGTCTGCCCGAGGACGCCCGCCTCCTCCATCTCGACCATGAGGTCGTTGCCCTCACGGGTGCGCTCGCCGACGCCGGCGAACACCGAGACACCACCGTGGTCGCGCGCGACGCGGGCGATCATCTCCTGGATGAGGACGGTCTTGCCGACGCCCGCACCACCGAAGAGACCGATCTTGCCGCCCTGGACGTACGGCGTCATGAGGTCGATGACCTTGATGCCCGTCTCGAACATCTGGGTCTTGCTCTCGAGCTGGTCGAACGCGGGAGCCGTGCGGTGGATCCCCCACCGCTCCTTGACGTCGAGGGTCTCCCCCTCCGCCAGGTTGAGGCAGGCGCCGGTCGCGTTGAAGACCTTGCCGAGGGTGACGTCGCCGACGGGGACGGTGATCGGGCCGCCGGTGTCCTGCACCGCCGAGCCGCGGACCAGGCCGTCGGTCGGCTGGAGCGAGATCGCGCGGACCATGTTGTCGCCGATGTGCTGGGCGACCTCGAGGTTGATGTTGCGCGACTCGCCGAGCATCTCGACCTGGGTGGTGAGCAGGTTGTACTGCTCGGGCATGCCGTCGACGGGGAACTCGATGTCGACGACCGGGCCGATGATCCGGGAGACCCGGCCGACCGATCCGGCGGCCGTCCCCACCGCGTCGTGCGTGGCAGTGATGGTCATGGGTGTTCCTTCTTCCCGCTGGGTGGGTCAGGCGCTCGCGAGGGCGTCGGAGCCGCCGACGATCTCGCTGATCTCCTGGGTGATCTCCGCCTGGCGCGCCTGGTTGGCCAGCCGGGTGTAGTTCTTGATGAGGGCGTCGGCGTTGTCCGTGGCGGACTTCATCGCCCGCTGCTGCGCGGCCAGCTGCGAGGCGGCCGAGGAGAGCAGGCAGGACCAGATCCGCGACACGACGTACTTCGGCAGCAGCGCGTCGAGGACCTGGCGGGGGCTCGGCTCGAAGGCGTAGAGCGGCAGGACGTCGTCCGGCTCCGGCTTCTCCTCGCCCTCGACGACCTCGAGGGGCACGAGCCGCAGGACCTGCGGCTCCTGGGTGACCATGTTGACGAACCGCGTGTAGACCACGTGGACCTCGTCGAGGCCACCCTCGTCGTAGGGCTTGAGGAAGTCCTCGACGAGCCGCTCGCCGATCTCCCTCGCGTTCTCGTACGCCGGGGCGTCCGAGAACCCGTCCCACGCGGCGGCGTACTCGCGCCGGCGGAACTTGTAGAAGGAGACGCTGCGGCGGCCGGCCAGGTACGGGACGACCTCCTTGCCCTCGTCGCGCAGGCGCGTCGACAGCTGCTCGGCCTCCTTGAGCACCGAGGAGTTGTACGCCCCCGAGAGCCCGCGGTCACCGGCGATGACGAGCACGCCGGCGCGCCGGACGTTCTCCTTCTCCGTGGTGAGCGGGTGGTCCTCGTTGGAGTACGTCGCGAGCGCGGACAGGGCCCGCGTCAGCGCGGCGGTGTACGGACGGGCCGCCTCCGCGCGCTGACGCGCCTTGATGACCCGCGACGCGGCGATGAGCTCCATCGCGCGGGTGATCTTCTTGGTCGCCTGCACGGACCGGACGCGCTGCCGGTAGACCCGCATCTGGCCGGCCACGGGTCAGCCCCTCTTCTGGCGGACGATCTGCTCCTGGTCGATGTCCTCGTCCTGGAGCGCCTCGGCGTCGGCCTCGTGGCCCACGTCGGTGCGGCGGTCGTCCTCCGGCTTGGCGCCGCCCCACTGCTTCTTGAACTCGGTGATGGCCGACTCCAGGGAGCTGCGGGTGTCGTCGTCGAACTTCTTGGTCTCGCGGATGCCCGCGAGGACCTCGGCCTTGCTGCGCCGCAGGTAGTCGAGGAACTCGCCCTCGAACTTCAGCACGTCCTCGACCTTGACCGAGTCCAGCTGGCCCGTCGTGCCGGCCCAGATCGAGACGACCTGCTCCTCGACGGGGTACGGGTTGGACTGGCTCTGCTTGAGCAGCTCGACGAGGCGGGCGCCGCGGGCGAGCTGCGCGCGGGAGGCCGGGTCGAGGTCGGAGGCGAACATCGCGAAGGCCTCGAGCGCGCGGAACTGGGCGAGGTCGAGCTTGAGGCGCCCGGAGACGTCCTTCATCGCCTTGATCTGCGCGGCACCACCGACGCGGGAGACCGAGACACCCACGTCGATCGCCGGGCGGACGTTGGAGTTGAACAGGTCCGCCTGCAGGTAGATCTGGCCGTCGGTGATGGAGATGACGTTGGTCGGGATGTACGCCGACACGTCACCCGCCTTGGTCTCGATGATCGGCAGGCCGGTCATCGAGCCGTGGCCCAGGTCGTCGCTGAGCTTCGCGCAGCGCTCGAGCAGCCGCGAGTGCAGGTAGAACACGTCGCCCGGGTAGGCCTCGCGGCCCGGCGGGCGGCGCAGCAGCAGCGACACGGCGCGGTAGGCCTCGGCCTGCTTGGACAGGTCGTCGAAGACGATGAGGACGTGCTTGCCGTCGTACATCCAGTGCTGGCCGATGGCCGAGCCGGTGTACGGCGCGAGGTACTTGAAGCCCGCGCTGTCGGACGCCGGGGCGGCGACGATGGTGGTGTACTCCATCGCGCCGGCCTCCTCGAGGGTGCCGCGGACCGACGCGATGGTCGAGCCCTTCTGGCCGATGCCGACGTAGATGCACCGCACCTGCTGGTCCGGGTCGCCGGAGTCCCAGTTGCGCTTCTGGTTGATGATCGTGTCGACCGCGACCGTGGTCTTGCCGGTCTGGCGGTCACCGATGATCAGCTGGCGCTGGCCGCGGCCGATCGGGGTCATCGCGTCGACGGCCTTGAGGCCGGTCTGCAGCGGCTCGTGGACCGACTTGCGCTGGACGACCGAGGGCGCCTGCAGCTCGAGCGGACGACGCTCGGTCGTCGCGATCTCGCCGAGGCCGTCGATCGGCTGCCCGAGCGGGTTGACGACGCGACCGAGGAAGGCGTCGCCGACGGGCACGGAGAGGACCTCGCCCGTGCGCTTGACGGCCTGGCCCTCCTCGATGCCGCTGAACTCGCCGAGGACGACGACACCGATGTCGTGGACGTCGAGGTTGAGGGCGAGACCCAGGGTCCCGTCCTCGAACTCGAGCAGCTCGTTGGTCATCGCCGAGGGCAGACCCTCGACGTGCGCGATGCCGTCACCGGCGTCGAGGACGCGGCCGACCTCCTCGCGCTGGGCCGAACCCGGGTCGTAGGACTGCACGAAGGAGTCCAGCGCGTCGCGGATCTCCTCCGGACGGATCGAGAGCTCCGTCATCGTGTTGTCTCCTTCTGCACGTACTGCGGTGTGGGCTGAGTCGGGGGGTGGGGCACTCAGGCCCCGAGGGAACGGCGCACCTGGTCCAGGCGCCGCAGGATCGTGCCGTCGACGACCTCGTCGCCGACCTGGACCCGGATGCCCCCGACGACCTGGGGGTCGACGACGACGTTGAGGTGCACGGGCTTGCCGTAGTGCGAGGACAGCGACTGCACGAGGCGGTGGCGCTGGCTCTCGTCGAGCGGGACCGCGGCCACGACCTGGGCGGCCAGCTGGCCCCGCCGGGTCTCGGCGAGCGACTGGTAGGTCTCCATCACGCGGTCGAAGCGGCGGCCGCGGGCGCCGGTGACCGCCTGGCGGGCCAGGCGCAGCGTCTCCGGGGCGACCTTGTCGCGCAGCAGCCCCTCGACGACCTCGGCCTTGGACGCCGTCGGCGCACGACGGTCGGTCAGCGCGTCGCGCAGACCGGGGTTGCCGGCGACGATCCGCTCGAAGCGGAAGAGCTCGTCCTCGACCTGGTCGGCGCGACCGGCCCGCTCGGCCGACGCGACGACCGACCCGACGGCCAGCTGCTCGCCGGCGTCGGTGAGGTCGTGCTCGGCGGCCCAGCGCTGCGACACGAGGGTGGTGACGACGCCGAGGGCGGCGTCACCGACCTTGCCGCCGAAGAGGCGGCGGGCGAGCTCGGCCTTGGCGTCACCCTCGCGGGAGGGGTCGCCCAGGGCGCGCCGCAGGGCGGCGCTGCCGTCGACCGCCCCGACGACCGCGAAGAGGTCGTCGGCGAGGGCCGCGGCGTCGGCCCCGCCGTCCAGCGCCGACGTCAGGGCCTCCTGGGCCGCGACGAGCGCCGCGCGCGACGAACCCTGCATCAGGACTCGACCCGCTCGGGGCGGATCGCCCCCGACTCGAGCTCGGACAGGAAGCGCTCGACGATGCCCTTCTGGCGGACCTCGTCCTCGAGCGACTCGCCGACGATGCGGCTGGCGAGCTCGGTGGACAGCCGGCCGACCTCGCCGCGCAGCTGGACGACCGCCGCCTGGCGCTCGGCCTCGATCTGCTTCTGGGCGCCCTCGGTGATCCGGGCGGCCTCGGCCTGGGCCTTCTCGCGCAGCTCGGCCACGATGGCGGTGCCCTGGGCCTTGGCGTCCTCGCGGATGCGGCTGGCCTCCTCGCGGGCGTCGCGCAGCTGGGCCTCGTACTGCTCGAGCGCGGCCTGGGCCTGCGCCTGGGCCTCCTCGGCCTTGCTGATGCCACCCTCGATGGCCGCCGTGCGCTCGTCGTACATCTTCTCGAGGTTCGGCACGACCTTCGTCTTGTACAGCCAGTACAGGATGGCGAAGGCGACGAGACCGACGATGATCTCGGTCGGGTGCGGCAGCAGCGGCAGCTGCTCCGGCCACCCAGGGGTGTCGGCGGCGGCGACGGAGGCGATCACCATGTCGCGTCCTTCTCTCTCAGGGGTGTGCGGGCGTGGTCGGGGTGGGGGCTGCCGATCAGCGGAAGATGAACGCGAAGACCAGACCCAGGATGGCCAGCGCCTCGGTGAGGGCGAAGCCGGTGAAGGCGATGGTCTGCAGCATGCCGCGGGACTCGGGCTGGCGGGCCACCCCGTTGATGTAGGCCGCGAAGATCAGGCCCACGCCGATGCCGGGGCCGATGGCGGCCAGGCCGTAGCCGAGGAAGGCGATGTTGCCGGTCATGTCGGTCTTTCCTTTCGAGTGGCTCCGGGAACCTCTCCCGGGGTCCGTCAGGGGGTCGTGCGGCTCCCGCTCAGCGCGGGAGGGGTCAGTGCTCCTCGCTGACGGCGTCGGCGAGGTAGAGGGCGGCGAGGATCGTGAAGACGAAGGCCTGGAGGAACTCGACGAGGAGCTCGAAGAACGTCATGACGATCGAGAACGCCCAGGAGAGGATCCCGGAGAAGCCGAGGAACAGGTTGCCCTCGTGGATCCCCTGGTCGATGAAGAGGTACTCGCCGCCGATGATGAAGACGAGGAGCAGCAGGTGGCCGGCGAACATGTTGCCGAAGAGCCGCAGCGCCAGGGTGACCGGGCGGATGACGAAGTACGTCGCCAGCTCGAGGATGAACATCAGCGGGATCACCCAGCCGGGCAGGCCCGGGGGCACCATCGACTTGATGTAGGGCACCCAGCCGCCCTTGGCCTTGACCGCCACCGCGTGGTACACGACGTAGACCACGAGGGTGAGGACAATCGGGAAGGCGATGCGGCTCGTCGTCGGGAACTGGACGAACGGGATGATGCCGGCCAGGTTGTTGAGCAGGACGAGCGTGAAGAGCGTGAAGAGCAGCGGCAGGAAGCGCCGGAAGTCCTTCGAGCCGATGACGTCGCGGCCGATCGTGTTGCGCACGAAGCCGTAGACCTGCTCGACGAGGAACTGGCGCTTGCTCGGCACGACGCTCAGGCGGCGCGTGGAGGCGATGAAGAACCAGCCGAGGAACGCCACCGAGAGCAGCATGACGAGCGACGGGCGGGTGAAGGCCCAGTTGTTGTCGCCGCCGATGAGCGGCCAGTAGAAGTCCTTGGTGCCCGGGGACACGAAGCTGGTCCCGGAGTCGCCGTCGGCGGCCACCGCCACGGCGGGGTGGACGGCGGTCAGGGCGTGTGCGGACAGCACGGTGGGGCTCACAGCCTCTCCTCGAAAGCACGGACGATCACCGGGTCCTCGGCGGGGACACGCCCCGCCGCCCCCGGCCGGCTCAGGCGTCTCCGACCGGCCTCACCGGCGCAGATCACGCCGTACGCTACCCGACCGATGGGCCGGTCGGCGAAACGGGTCATCGGGCCTCCCCCGTCCGGTCGACGGGCCCCGCGGGCGGGGTCGCCGGGGCGCCCGCCGGGAGGGTCACGTCGTCGTAGACGGGGACGCGGGCCCGGCGCCAGGCGCGCACCTGGGCGACCTGCCAGACCACGACGCAGACGAGGACGGCGACGCCGGCCGAGACCGAGTCGAAGCCCTCCACCTGCCGCGCCACGACGAGCACGAGCAGGAGCAGGAGCACCTGCCCGCCGTACGTCGCGAGCCCCACCGCCATGAAGAGGACGGGGTTGCGCGCGTCGGTGACGACCTTGCCCAGGACGAGCAGGCCGGAGGCGAAGAAGACGGCGGCGACCGCCGTGCCGACGAGGCCCGCGAGACCCGCGGACCAGCCGTGCAGCACGGTGACGACGACCGAGGTGAGCACCCCGGCGGCGACCGTCACGGGGAGCGCGGACCGCAGCACGACGTCGGTCGCGACGCGCTGCGGTGCGCGGTCGTGGCGGGTCGTGGCAGTCACGTCGACTCCGGTCGTGATCGTTCTCAACGGTCGTTCACAGCGTCCTCTCCGGACCTTGTGAAACCTATCACAAGCGCCGGGGCGCGCTCCACCTCGGCAGGCCGACGGTGACGCCGAGGGCGACGAGGACGCCGACGGCCAGGCCGATCCCGGCCCGCCAGGCGTCGACGACGGCGAACGCCACCGTGCCGAGGGACAGCACGGCGCCCCACAGGTAGAGCACGAGGACCGCGTTGCGGTGGCCGTGGCCGAGCTCGAGCATCCGGTGGTGCAGGTGCTTGGCGTCGGCCTGCCACGGCTTCTGGCCGGCCCGGGTGCGACGCACGACGGCCAGCACGACGTCGACGAAGGGCACGCTGAGCACCGCGAGCGGGACGGCGAGCGGCAGGATCGCCGCGGTCACCTGTCCCCCGGTGAACTGGCTGGGGTCGACGTTGCTCGTCATCGAGATCGTCGCGGCGGCGAGGAGCAGCCCGAGCATGAGCGCGCCGGAGTCGCCCATGAAGAGCCGGGCCGGGTGGAAGTTGTGCGGGAGGAACCCGAGGCAGACGCCGAAGAGGGCGGCGGTGAAGAAGGTGGCGTTGGTGAAGACGTTGGGCGGGTTGTAGCTGCGCGAGACGAGGTAGGCGTAGCCGAAGAAGGCCAGCGCGGCGATGGCCACCGTGCCGGCGGCCAGCCCGTCGAGCCCGTCGATCCAGTTCACCGCGTTGACCGTGACGAGGACGATGAACACCGTGACGGCGACGAGCACCGGCGTCGGCAGCACGGTCTGGGTGCCGAAGAACGGCACGGCGAGCAGGCTGACGCCCTTGTAGGCCATGATCCCCGCGGCGAGCACCTGCCCGGCGAGCTTGGTCAGCCAGTCGAGCTCGTGGACGTCGTCGACCGCCCCGACCAGGCACATGATCCCGGCGCCGAGCAGGACCCCGGAGATCTGCCCCGACGAGTACGTCTGGCTGAGGAACGGCAGCTCACGGGCCACGACCGCCGCGGCAGCGAACCCGAGGAACATCGCCACGCCCCCCAGCCGCGGGATGGGCGTGTCGTGCACGTCCCGGGCCCGCAGCGGGGTGAAGGCGCCGGTGACGACGGCCAGCGCCCGCACCAACGGCGTGGTGAGGAACGTGACCGCCGCCGCGACGACGACGACGAGGAGGTACTCGCGCACCTCTCAGGCGCGCGGGTAGGCCGGGAAGCGGGTGACCAGCTCGGTGACGGCGCCGCGGACCTCGCGGGAGACGGCGTTCTCGGGGTCGGCGTCGCCCTTGACGACCGCGGTGGCGATGAGCTCGGCGATGGTGTCCATCTGCTCGAGGCCCATCCCCTGGGTGGTCACGCAGGGCGTCCCGACGCGGATGCCGGAGGCGATGCCCGGCTTCTGCGGGTCGAACGGGATGGCGTTCTTGTTGAGGACGATACCGGCGGCGTCGGCGCGGGCCTCGGCGTCCTTGCCGGTCACCCCGACGCCCTGCAGGTCGTGCAGCGACAGGTGGGTGTCGGTGCCGCCGGTCGTCGGCCGGATGCCGTGCTCGCCCAGCTTCTCGGCCAGGCGGGCGGCGTTGGCGACGACGGCCTGCGTGTACTGCGCGTACTCCGGGGTCGCGCACTCCTTGAAGTTGACCGCCTTCGCCGCGATGGTGTGCATCTGCGGGCCACCCTGCATCATCGGGAAGACGGCCTTGTCCAGCGCGGCCGCGTGCTCGGCCTTGCAGACCAGCGCGCCGGAGCGCGGGCCGCGCAGGACCTTGTGCGTCGTGAAGGTGACGACGTCGGCGTAGGGCACCGGGCTGGGGATCGCCTTGCCCGCGACGAGACCGATGAAGTGGGCCGCGTCGACCCAGAAGACGGCGCCGACCTCGTCGGCGAGGTTCCGGAAGAACTCGAAGTCGATGAGGCGCGGGATGGCGCTGCCGCCGGCGCAGATGACCTTCGGGCGGTGCTCGCGCGCGAGCGCGGCGACCTGGTCGTAGTCGATGTCCTCGGTCTGCTTGTCGACGCCGTAGTGGACCGCGTCGAACCACTTGCCGGAGAAGGAGACCTTCGTGCCGTGGGTGAGGTGGCCGCCGTGCGGCAGCGACATGGCGAGGATCTTCTCGCCCGGCTGGAGGAAGGCGCCGTACACCGCCTGGTTGGCGCTCGCCCCGCTGTGCGGCTGGACGTTGGCGTGGTCGGCGCCGAACAGGCTCGTGCACCGCTCGATGGCCAGCTGCTCGGCCTTGTCGACCTCCGCGCAGCCGCCGTAGTAGCGGCGGCCGGGGTAGCCCTCGGCGTACTTGTTCGAGAGCGTCGAGCCGAGGGCGGTGAGCACCTCGGGCGAGGACATGTTCTCGCTGGCGATGAGCTGCAGACCGCCGCGGATCCGCTCGAGCTCGGAGAGCAGGACGCCGGAGATCTCCGGGTCGAAGGCCGCGAGGGCGTCGAAGTCGGAGCCGTAGAACGGGGTGGTCGCCGAGGACTGGGGGCCGGTCATGGCGACCAGGATAGGGCCGCGGGGTGGGTGCCCCCGGGGGCGTCCGTACGACGCTCCGGGTGCGTCCCGTGCGTCAGCGGGTCAGGCGTCGTGCCGGCGGCCGGCGACCCGGCCCTGGCGCGGGCCCGCGGACGGGGTGGCCGGCTTCTTGGGACGGCCGACGCCCTTGCCGCCGCGCATGGCGGCCAGCTCGGCGCGCTTGGCGGCCTTGGCCGCCGCCTCCTCGAGCCGGGCCGCCTCCGCGGCCTCCTGCGCCCGGCGCTCCCGGCCGGCCTCGAGGGCGGCGTCGACCTGCTCGCGGGAGATCGCGCCCTCGCGCAGGGTGCGGACCTCCTCGCCGGTGCAGTCGAGGATCGTCGAGGCCTCGCCGACCTTGGCGGGGCCGCCGTCGAGGTAGACGGCGACGGCGTCGCCGAGCATCTCCTGCGCCTCGGCGACGGTGAGGGCCGGCGGGTGGCCCGTGGCGTTGGCGCTCGTCACGGCCATCGGGCCGATCGTCGCGAGCAGGTCCAGCGCCGTCGCGTCGTCGGGCATCCGGACCGCGACGGTGCCGTTGGTCTCGCCGAGGTCCCAGCTGAGCGACGGCTGGGCGCGCAGGACGAGGGTGAGGGCGCCGGGCCAGAACGCCGCGATGAGCGCGCGGGCGTCGTCGGGGATCTCGCGGGCCAGGCCGTCGACGGTGCGGACGTTGGGCACGAGGACCGGCGGCGGCATGTCGCGTCCGCGGCCCTTGGCCGCGAGCACCGCGGCGACCGCGGCGGCGTCGAAGGCGTCCGCGCCGATCCCGTAGACCGTGTCGGTCGGCAGGACGACGACCTGCCCCGCCCGGACGGCGCGGCTGGCCGCCTCGACCCCGGCGGCGAGGCCGTCCGGGGTGGTGCAGTCGACGACGACCGGGCCGGTGCCGGCGGAGGTGTCGGCGTCGGCGACGTCGTACGGGCCCTCGGTGCTCATGGTCCTCACCTTAGGACGCGGCCCCGGCGCGCACGGCGACGGTCACCCGCGGCCGCCCGACGAGGTCGAGGTGGTCGCGCACCGCACCCCACTCCCCCCTCGCGAGCAGCGCCCGCGGCAACGAGGCGCCCTGGGTCTCGGCGTGCTCCATGACGAGCACCCCGCCGGGGCGCAGCAGCAGCGCGGCGCGCGAGGCGAGCTGGCGCGGCAGCAGCAGGCCGTCGCCCCCGCCGCCGTAGAGCGCGACGGCCGGGTCGTGGTCGCGGACCTCCGGGTCGACGGGCACCTGCCCGTCGGGGATGTACGGCGGGTTGCACGTCACGACGTCGACGGTGCCGCGCAGGTCGTCGTACGCCGACCGGGCGTCGCCGAGGCGGACCTCGACGTCGAGCCCCAGCCGGTCGCGGTTGGCCACCGCCCACCCGTGGGCGAGGTCGCTCACCTCGACGGCGTGCACGGCGGCGTCCGGTGCCTCGTCCTTGACCGCGAGCGCGATGGCGCCGGAGCCGGTGGCGAGGTCGACGACGACCGGCGGGTCGGCGTCCGCGGGCCGACCCTGGAGGACGGCGAGGGCCTGCTCGACGACGAGCTCGGTCTCCGGGCGGGGGGTGAAGACGCCGGGGCCGACCGCGAGCCACAGCCGGCGGAAGCCGGCGCGGCCCGTGAGGTGCTGCAGCGGGACGCGGGTCGCCCGCTCCTCGACGAGGTCGTCGTACCCCGCGGGGGCGGGGGTGCCGCGCAGCACCATGAGCCGCCGCACCTCGGCCGGCTCCTCGTGCAGCAGGTGCGCGGCGAGGAGCAGCGCGTCGACGGGGGCGCTGGCCACGCCGGCCTCGGCCAGGCGCATCGTCGCCCGGCGGACGGCGACGGACAGCTCGGGCTGCTCGCTCACTGCTCGCCGATCGCGGCGAGCCGCGCCTGCTCGTCGGCCTCGACGCACGAGGCGACGACGGCGTCGAGGTCGCCGTCGAGGACGGCGTCGAGGTTGTGCGACTTGTAGCCGGTGCGGTGGTCGCTGATCCGGTTCTCCGGGAAGTTGTAGGTGCGGATCCGCTCGCTGCGGTCGACGGTGCGCACCTGGCTGCGACGGGCCTCGCCGGCCTTCGCCTCGGCCTCCTCGCGGGCCAGCTGGTGCAGCCGGGCGCGCAGCACGCGCATCGCCGACTCCTTGTTCTGCAGCTGGCTCTTCTCGTTCTGGCAGGAGACGACGACGCCGGTCGGCAGGTGGGTGATCCGCACCGCCGAGTCCGTCGTGTTGACGCTCTGCCCGCCCGGGCCGGAGCTGCGGTAGACGTCGATGCGCAGGTCGGCCGGGGCGACCTCGACCTCCCCCTCGTCCTCGACCTCGGGCATGACCAGGACGCCGGCGGCGCTGGTGTGGATGCGCCCCTGGCTCTCGGTGACGGGGACCCGCTGGACGCGGTGCACCCCTCCCTCGAAGCGCAGGAGGGCGTACGGCGCCTCGCCGGGCCCCGGGGTGCCCTTGGCCTTGACCGCGATCCGCACGTCCTTGTAGCCGCCGAGGTCGGACTCGGTGGCGTCGAGGACCTCGGTGCGCCAGCCGTGCCGCTCGGCCCAGCGGGTGTACATCCGCACGAGGTCGCCGGCGAAGAGGGCCGACTCCTCGCCGCCCTCGCCCGCCTTGACCTCGAGCAGCGCGTCGCGGTCGTCGTCGGGGTCGCGCGGGACGAGCAGGTGCCGCAGCCGCTCCTCGGCGGCGGCCACCGTGCCCTCGAGCGTCGTCGCCTCGTCGGCGAACGACGCGTCCTCGGTCGCGAGCTCGCGCGCGGCGGCCAGGTCGTCCTGGGCGGCGCTCAGCTCCCGGGCCGCGGCGACGGTGGGCCCGAGCGCGGCGAAGCGCTTGGTGAGCGTCCGCACGAGGGACTGGTCGGTGTGGACGGCGGGGTCGGCGAGCCGGCGCTCGAGGTCGCCGTACTCCTCCAGCAGGGTCCGGACCGCCTGCGGCTCACCGCTCATCGCATCTCCTCGATCGCTCGTCACTCCCGACAACGCGGAACGCCGGTCCCGGCCGCAGGGACTGCGGCGGGACCGGCGTTCGGAGGTGCTACTTGGCGGCGCGCTTGCCGTAGCGGGCCTCGAACCGGGCCACGCGGCCACCGGTGTCGAGGATCTTCTGCTTGCCCGTGTAGAACGGGTGGCACTGCGAGCACACCTCGGCGTTGATGGTGCCGTTGCTCTTGGTGCTGCGGGTCGTGAACGTGTTGCCACAGGTGCAGGAGACGGTGGTCTCCAGGTACTGCGGGTGCAGGTCCTTCTTCATGCGGGCGCTCTCCTTGGGTCAGGTCGTCCGGGTCGACTCATCCGTGCATCGTCGTGAACCGGACCGACGTCGAAGTGTGCCAGAGCGGGGCACGCTCTCCCAAACGCGCGGGGTCCGGCCCTGATTCCCGTACGGTGCCGCCGGTGACCCACGAGCCCGACTCCCCCGGCCAGGTCCTCGCCTTCAGCGGTCTGCTCGAGCGGGAGCCGCACGAGCCGCTGGGCTTCCGGCTGCTCCGGCACGCGTTCTCGCTCGTCCCGCCGGTCCGGGTCGCCGGCCGCGCGCTGCGGGTCTGCTACGTCCCGACCGCCATGGGCGACCACCCCGACGCGGTGGCGGCGACGAGGGCGTCGTACGGGCGCCACGCGCCGGACGTCGAGCTGTCGGTGCTCACCCTCTTCCCGCAGCCGAGCCACGTGGACGTCGCCGCCCACCTCCTGGCGCAGGACGTCGTCCACGTCGAGGGCGGCAGCGTCGTCAACCTCGTGGCGGTGTGGCGGGCGCACGGCCTGCCCGACGTGCTGCGCCGCTGCTGGGAGGGCGGGGCGGTCCTCACCGGCGCGAGCGCCGGCTCGCTGTGCTGGCACCTCGGCGGCCCGACGGACTCGTACGGCGACGCGCTCGACCCCTTCACCGACGGGCTCGGCCTGCTGCCCTTCGCCAACGGGGTGCACGACGACCTCGCCTACCAGCCGCGGTACGACGTCCTGCGCCGCCTCGTCGCCGACGGCACCCTGCCGACGGCGTACGCGACCCAGGACGGCGTCGGGCTGCACTACGTCGGGACGCGGCTGCACGAGGTCGTCACGCTGCGGCCGCGGTCGAGCGCCTTCCGGGTCGAGCCGGACGGGGCGGGCGGGTGGCGCGAGGAGCGCCTCCCCGCCCGCGTCCTGGGGTGACCCTCAGGCGTCGGCGCCGAGCGCGCTCGGCGAGGTGCTCTGGACCGTCCTGAGGAACTCGGCGTTGCTGCGCGACTTGCGCAGCCGCGTCAGCAGCAGGTCGAGCGCCTTCTCCGGCTCGAGCGTGCGCAGGACCCGGCGCAGCTTCCACACCGCGTCGAGCTGCTCGCCACCGAGCAGCTGCTCCTCGCGGCGGGTGCCGGAGGCGTTGACGTCGACGGGGACGACGTCGCGGCGGTCGGTGAGGTCGCGGGCCAGGTGCAGCTCGGCGTTGGCGGTGCCGCGCAGCTCCTCGAGGACGGCCTCGTCCAGACGCGACGACGTGTCGGCGACGGCCGTGGCGACGATGGTCAGCGACCCGCCGTTCTCGATCTTGCGGGCCGCGCCGAAGAGCGCCTTCGGCGGGTGCAGCGCGCCCGCGTCGAGCCCGCCGGCGAGGATCCGCCCCGTCGTCGCGCCGGCGACGTTGTAGGCGCGGGCCAGCGCGGTGAGCGAGTCGAGGAGCAGGACGACGTCGTGACCCAGCTCGACGAGTCGCTTGGCCCGCTCGACGGCGAGCTCGGCGATGGTCGTGTGGTCCTCGGCGGTGCGGTCGAAGGTCGAGGCGATGACCTCGCCCTTGACCGAGCGCTGCATCTCGGTGACCTCCTCGGGGCGCTCGTCGACGAGGACGACCATGACGTGGCACTCGGGGTTGTTCGTCGTCACCGCGCTGGCCAGCGTCTGCAGGAGCGAGCTGCGACCGGTGGTCGGCGGCGCGACGACGAGCAGCCGGCTGCCCTTGCCGACCGGCGCGACGAGGTCGACCACGCGGGTCGTCCACGTCGCCGCATCGGTCTCGAGGCGCAGCCGCTCCTGCGGGTAGAGCGGGGTCAGGCGCGCGAAGTCGGCGCGGGTGCGCGCCTCGTCGAGGTTCTGCCCGTTGATGCTGTCGAGGCGCACGAGCGCGTTGAACTTCTGCCGCCCGGTGCTCCCGGCCGACTGCGGCTGCTCGCCCTCGCGCAGCGCCTTGACCGCGCCCGTGACGGCGTCGCCCTTGCGCAGCGCGTGCTTCTTGACCAGGCCGAGCGGGACGTAGACGTCCGACGGGCCCGGCAGGTAGCCGGTGGTCCGCACGAAGGCGTAGTTGTCGAGGACGTCGAGGATCCCCGCGACCGGGACGAGGACGTCGTCGTCGGCGACCTGGACCTCGGGCTCGTACTCCTGCCCCGTCGTCGTGCCGCGGCGCTTGCGGTCGCGGTTGCGCTGGCGGTTGCGCCGCCGGCCCGTGCGCTCGTCGTCGTCGGCGGCCTGCTGGGACGCGGCGCCCTGGGCCTGCTGGTGGGCCTGCTGGTCACGCTGCTGGTCACGCTGCTGGTGGGACGCCTGGCGGTCGCGCTGCTGGCCACCCTGCTGGCCACCCTGCTGGCCACCCTGCTGGCCACTCTGGCCCGAATGCTGGCCCGGCTGCTGGCCCGGCTGCTGCCGCGGCTCGCGCTGCTCCCGCGCCTCTCGCTGCTCCCGCTGGGGTGCGGGCTCGCGCTGCTCGCGCTGGGTTGCGCGGGCGGGCTGCTCCGACGCGGGCTGCTCGGACCGGGCCTGCTCGGCGCGGGCCAGCTCGGCCTGGGCGGCGGCCCGGCGGCGGTTCTCCTCCAGCAGGGCGTGCTCGTCGCGCTGCGCGCGGTCCACGCGGGTCGGCTCGTCGCGCTCCTCGCGGGTCGCCTGCTCGCGCGGCTCGGCCTGCTCGCGCGGGGCGGGCGCGCCGGCACCGGCCTCCGCGCGGCGAGGGGCGGACGTCGGGGCGGACGTCGGGGCGGACGTCGGGGCGGACGTCGGGGCGGACGTGGCCGCGGACGAGGCCGCGGACGAGGCCGCGGACGAGGGGGCGGCCGCCTGGTCGCCCGCGGACGACCCACCGGACTGGTGCGCCGAGATGGCGGCGACGATGTCGTCCTTGCGCATCCGGGCGGTGCCGCGGATGCCGAGCCGGCTGGCCAGCGACTTGAGGTCGACGACGTTCATCGCGCTGAGCGCGCCGCGCGAACCGGCGGTGGTGTCTGCCACGAAGATCCTTTGCCTCGTCATCGGGCGCGCCGGTCGCGCGACCCGGTCACGCCGGCACCGGAGGCCAGCGTGGTTCAGGGAGCAGGTCGGCCGGAGGTCGGTCGCGACGGGGCGACCGGCTCCGGACCCGCCCGGGGGCGGGAGTGCGTCCCGGCGAGGCGTGCTGCGCGAACGGTCGAGCCGACCCGCGGTGGGAGCACGATCAGGCTAGCACCCGACGGGCGTGCACCCCGGTCGTCGGGACACCCGGCACGATCCGCCGCCATGCGGGGTCGTCGCAGGTCACGTCGTCGGTGGCCGCCGCGGGGGTGAGCACGAGGACCGCCGGGCCGGCGCCGGACACGACCGCGGCGTGCCCGCGGGCGCGCAGGTCGTCGACGAGGGCCATCGTCGCCGCGAACGCCGGCCGACGCTGCTCCTGGTGCAGCCAGTCGCGGGTCGCGGGCAGCAGCAGCTCGGGCCGGCCGGTGACGGCGAGGGCGAGCAGCGCGGCCCGGCCGGCCTGCTGGGCCGCCTCGTGGTGGGCGACGGTCGCCGGCAGGACCGCGCGGGCGGTGTGGGTGGCCAGCCGCGTCGTGGGGACGAGGACGACGGCGTCGAGCCCTTCGCCGACGGCGACCCGCGCCGTCGCCGTCCGGCCCTCGCGCGGGTCGCCGGGGTCGGCCGTCCACGAGACGGTGAGGCCGCCGTACACGCTCGCGGTCGCGTTGTCGGGGTGCCCCTCGAGGCGGCTGGCGAGGTCGGCGACCGCCGCGAGGTCGAGGGCGAGGTCGTCGCCCTCCAGGACCGCGTCGCCGTACGGCGCCCCGCCGGTCGCCGCGACGAGCGCGTGCGCCGCCGCGACCCCGGCGACGATGGCCGACGCGGAGGAGCCCAGCCCCCGCCCGTGCGGGATCCGCCCCACGGCCCGCAGGTGCAGGTGCTCGGGGACGGGGACGTCGAGCGAGGCCAGCCCGGCGACGAGCGAGCGGACGACGAGGTGCTCGGCGTCGCGGGGGACGTCGGCCGCACCCTCCCCCTCGACGTCGACGACGAGACCGCCGTGGTCGGTGACGGTGACGGTGACCTCGTCCCAGACGCCCAGCGCGAGACCGACCGAGTCGAAGCCGGGCCCGAGGTTGGCGCTGCTGGCGGGGACCCGGACGTGGACGGCCGTGCCGGCGGGCAGGGTGCTCACTGCAGGCCGAGGGCGGTGGCGACGGTCACCGCGTCGACCGGCACGCGCTGCGGCGTGACGTCGGAGCCGTCGGCGCCGCGCAGCGCCCACTGCGGGTCCTTGAGGCCGTGACCGGTGACGGTGCAGACGATGGTGGCCCCGGACGGGACGAGCCCGGCGTCGGCGGCGGCGAGCAGCCCGGCGACCGAGGCGGCCGAGGCCGGCTCGACGAAGACGCCCTCGCGGGCCGAGAGCAGCCGGTGGGCGTGCAGGATCTGCTCGTCGGTGACGGCGTCGATCCGACCGCCCGAGGTGTCGCGGGCCTCGACGGCGCCGTCCCACGAGGCGGGGTTGCCGATCCGGATGGCGGTGGCGATCGTCTCCGGCTCGTCGACCGGGTGGCCGACGACGAGCGGGGCCGCGCCGGCGGCCTGGAAGCCCCACATGACCGGGACCTTCGTCGCCGGGCCGGGCTGCTCGGACGAGCGGTGGTACTCGCGGTAGCCCCGCCAGTAGGCGGTGATGTTGCCGGCGTTGCCGACCGGCAGGCAGTGCACGTCCGGGGCGTCGCCGAGCGCGTCGACGACCTCGAAGGCGGCCGTCTTCTGCCCCTCGATGCGGGCCGGGTTGACCGAGTTGACGAGCTCGACCGGGTAGGCCTCGGCGAGCTTGCGGGCGAGGGTGAGGCAGTCGTCGAAGTTGCCGTCGACCTGCAGCAGGGTCGCGCCGTGGGCGATGGCCTGGCTGAGCTTGCCCATGGCGATCTTGCCGTCGGGCACGAGGACGGCGCAGGTCAGGCCCGCCTTGGTGGCGTAGGCCGCCGCGCTGGCGCTCGTGTTGCCGGTCGAGGCGCAGATGACGGCCTTGGCGCCGTGCTTGACCGCCATCGACATCGCCGTCGTCATGCCCCGGTCCTTGAACGAGCAGGTGGGGTTGAGGCCCTCGTACTTGAGGTGGACCTGCGCGCCGACGAGCTCGGAGAGGTGCTCGGCCGGGATGAGCGGCGTCCCGCCCTCGCGCAGCGTGACGACCGGCGCGCCGTCGAGCATCGGTAGCCGGTCGGCGTACTCGCGGATGACCCCGCGCCACTGCTGGACCATCGCGGTCACTCCCCCTCGACGCGCATGACGGAGCGCACGGACCGGACGACGGGCAGCGCGGCGAGCGCGTCGACGGTGGCCGACAGGGCCGCGTCGGTGGCGGTGTGGGTGACGACGACGAGCGAGGCGCCGCGCTCCCCCGGCCCGTCCTCGGTCTGCTGGCGCACGGTCTCGATGGAGACGCCGTGGTCGGCGAACGCCGTGGCGACCTGGGCCAGGACGCCCGGGCGGTCGTGCACGTCGAGGCTGAGGTGGTAGCGGGTGAGGGCCTGCCCCATCGTGAGGATCGGCAGGTCGGCGTACGTGCTCTCGCCCGGGCCGCGGCCCCCGCCGACCCGGTGCCGGGCGACCGCGACGACGTCGCCGAGGATGGCCGAGGCGGTCGGGTCGCCGCCGGCGCCCTTGCCGTAGAACATCAGCTGCCCGGCGGCGTCGGCGTCGACGAAGACGGCGTTGAA
The DNA here is from genome assembly GCF_006715055.1 of Lapillicoccus jejuensis. Lineage (NCBI taxonomy): Bacteria > Bacillati > Actinomycetota > Actinomycetes > Micrococcales > Intrasporangiaceae > Lapillicoccus > Lapillicoccus jejuensis. Next base: position 2,895,798 of record NZ_VFMN01000001.1, on the reverse strand, counting down.
CGCCTCGCGGACCCCGGCCAGCGGGTGCGAGCGCGGGATCATCGCCGGGTGCACCCGCACGCTGACGCCGGGAGCGCCGTCCTCGCCGTCGACCTTCTCGCAGATCGCGAGCAGCTTGACGACGCAGTCCATCTCGCGCGCGGCGGCGACGTCGGCGGCGGTGACGTCGCTGATCCCCTCGCGGTGCACGTGCTCGCCGGAGACGCGGGTGTGGAAGGCGAGCGAGGCGAGGATCGCGGCCTTGGCGGCCGCGTCGAAGCCCTCGACGTCGGCGGTCGGGTCGGCCTCGGCGTAGCCGAGCGCCTGGGCCTGCGCGACGGCGTCGTCGAAGCCCGCCCCCGTCGTGTCCATCTTGTCGAGGACGTAGTTCGTCGTGCCGTTGACGATGCCGATGACCTTGCGGACGTCGTCGCCGGCGAGGCTCTCGCGCAGCGGGCGCAGCAGCGGGATGGCGCCGGCCACGGCGGCCTCGTAGTAGAGGTCGACCTCGTGCTCCTGCGCGGCGGCGTAGAGCGTCGGGCCGTCCTCGGCGAGCAGCGCCTTGTTGGCCGTGACGACCGAGGCGCCGTGCGCCATCGCGGAGAGGATGAGGCCGCGGGCCGGCTCGATCCCGCCGATGACCTCGACGACGATGTCGGCGCGGGTGACGAGCCCGGCCGCGTCGGTCGTGAAGAGGTCGGGGTCGACGCCGCTCGCGCTGCGGTCCCGTCCGGGGCGCCGTACGGCGATCCCGACGACCTCGAGCGGTCGGCCCACCCGGGCGGCGAAGTCGTCGCCGTGCTCGGTGAGCAGGCGCGCGACGGAGGAGCCCACGACGCCGCAGCCCAGCAGGGCGACGCGCAGCGGGGCGCTGCTGGGGGTGCCGGTCACGAGCCCGAGTGTGCCGTGCGTCCACGCCTCGGACGGCGGATGTTCCGGGATCCGGACCGAGGACGGGAAGGACGGCGGGTCGACGGGGCGATCACGGGACGTCCAGCGCGAGGAGGTCCTCGACGGTCTCGCGACGCACGATCACCCGCGAGACCCCGTCCCGGACGGCGAGCACCGGTGGGCGCGGGACGTGGTTGTACTGGCTGGACAGGGCCCGGCAGTAGGCCCCGGTGCCCGGGACGGCGAGCAGGTCGCCGGGGCGGACGTCGGCGGGGAGGAACTCGTCCATGACGACGATGTCGCCGCTCTCGCAGTGCTTCCCGACGACCCGGGAGAGCCGCGGCGGGGCCTCGCTGCGGCGCGAGGCGAGGGTGCACGAGAACGAGGCCTCGTACAGCGCGGTGCGGATGTTGTCGCTCATCCCGCCGTCGACGGAGACGTAGGCGCGCCGCGCCCCGCCGTCGAGGTCGACCTGCTTGACCGTGCCGACCTCGTAGAGCGTGAAGGTCGACGGGCCGGCGATGGCGCGCCCCGGCTCGACCGACACCCGCGGGACCGGCACGCCGAGACCCCGGCACTCGCGCTCGACGATGGCCGCCATCCCCGAGGCCAGCTCGTGCGGCGGCAGCGGGTCGTGCTCGGTCGTGTAGGCGATCCCGAAGCCACCCCCGAGGTCGAGCTCGGGCAGCCGCACCCCGTGCTCCTGCGCGACCGCGGCGTGCAGGCCGAGGACGCGGCGGGCGCTGACCTCGAAGCCCGCGGTGTCGAAGATCTGGCTGCCGATGTGGCTGTGCAGGCCGACGAGCTCCAGGTGCGGGGCGTGGGCGAGGATGCGGCGTACGGCGTCGGCGGCCGCGCCGGAGCCGAGCGAGAAGCCGAACTTCTGGTCCTCGTGGGCCGTCGCGATGAACTCGTGGGTGTGCGCCTCGACGCCGACGGTGACCCGCACCATGACCCGCGCGGTCGTGCCGAGCCGCTGCGCGACGGCGGCCAGCCGCTCGATCTCCTCGGCCGAGTCGACGACGACCCGCCCCACCCCCAGCGCGACGGCCCGCTCGAGCTCGGCCATCGACTTGTTGTTGCCGTGCACGCCGATCCGCTCGGGCGGCATGCCGGCCCGCTGCGCGACGGCGAGCTCACCGCCGGAGCAGACGTCGAGGTGCAGCCCCTCGTCGCGCACCCACCGGGCGACCTGGGTGCACAGGAACGCCTTGCCCGCGTAGTAGACGTCGGCGCCGGCGAGGGGCCCGTACGCCGTCGCCCAGGCGTCGCGGAAGGCCCGGGCCCGGGTGCGGAAGTCGTCCTCGTCGAGGACGTAGGCGGGGGTGCCGTGCTCGCGGGCGAGGTCGAGGACGCTCGTGCCGCCGACGGTGAGCGCGCCGTCGGCGCCGCGCTCGACCGAGCCGGCCCACAGGGCGGGCACGAGGTCGTTGACGTCGCCCGGCACGGCGAGCCACGAGGGCCGCCCGTAGCCGTCGGCGTGCAGGGCTCCGGCCTCGTGCGCGCGCATGGGTCCAGCCTAGGGGCCCGCCCCGGTGCCGACCGGCGGCCGCCCGTCACGGGCCAGGCCGGCGACGAGGTCGACGAGCGCCTCGGGGTCGAACGGCTTGGGCAGGAACGCGTCGACCCCCATGGCGACCGCCCGCTTGCGCTCGTGGTCCTGGATCGCGGCGGTGGCCATGACGACCGGCAGGGGCGCGAGGGCCGCGACGGCGCGGATGTGCGCGAGGACCGACCAGCCGTCGCCGGGCTCCATCTGCGCGTCGAGGACGACGACCCGCGGCAGCCGGCCGCCGAGGGCCGACTCGTCGAGCAGGGCCCGGGCCGAGTCGCCGTCGGGGCGGTCGACCACCGTCCACCCCTCGAGCTCGAGGTTGACCCGGACGAGGAGCCGGATCGACTCCGTGTCGTCGGCGACCAGGACCCAGCCCGGCCCGTCGTCGCCCTGCGCCAGCACCGGTTCCACGGATCCCACCGTAGGCTGCTAACCTCGCCGAGCGCGGCCGAACCGGCCGACGGGCCCCCGTAGCTCAGGGGATAGAGCGCCGCCCTCCGGAGGCGGAAGCGCAGGTTCGAATCCTGCCGGGGGCACCACGATCGTCCGGGGCCGCCACAGCCCGTACGGCGTCACCCGCCGAGGTCCGGCCCCTCACCCGGGGCTCGGTGCGCGCCGCATCCGCGCCGCCACGGCGGCGGCCCGCGGGTCGCCCGAGGCCGCCAGCCCGGCGACCACGCCGGCGCGGTCCGCGTCCGAGCGGTTCTGCGACAGCTTGGCCTTCGCGGTCACCTGCTCGACGAGGACCTCGAGGCCGACGATGCCGCGCAGCTGGCCGGCGACGTACGTCTCGGGGGCGTCGGTGACGTGCCACGGGTCGGGCCGGCCGCCCTCGTGGGCGTCCGTGAGGTCGGTGACGACCGCGCGCAGCCACGCGGGGTCGTCGTGGACCGTGGCCCGGCCGCGCAGCTGCACGCTCGCGTCGTTCCACGTCGGCACGACGCGGCCGTGCTCGGCCTTGCTCGCGTACCAGCCGGGCGAGACGTAGGCCTGCGGTCCGTCGACGACGAGCAGGCAGGGGGCACCGTCGGCGATCTCGCGCCAGTGCGGGTTGGCCCGGGCCAGGTGGGCGACCACCCGGTCGCCCACCCAGCGCACCGGCAGCAGCGTCGCGCGCGGGTAGCCGTCCTCTCCCGTCGTGACGACGGTGGCCGCGCCGGCCGCCGCGACCATCGCGCGGGCCTCGGCCTCGTCGGGGACGCCGTTCGCGGCGGGGACGTACACGACGTCAGTGTGCCTCGCCCTGCCGCGGCCCCTCGCGGGCCCCTCAGAACAGGCCGAGCCAGATGAGACCGCCGAGCAGGGCGAGCACGACGAGCCCGCCGAGGAACAGCGACGCGCCCACGTCGCCCTGGGTCTCGTCGTAGGAGACCGGGCCGCGCAGCCGGGGGGCCCGGTCGTCGTTCGTGTGCGGGGTGTGGAGCAGGGCCATGAGGGCCACCACCTTCCGGGAGGTCGGGGTCGGGACGGGCACCTCGTCGGGCCTCGCTTCCCTATGTGACAGTAATGATGTCACATCATGCATGACTCATCAAGGCTGTCCCATACTGCCGGTTCCCAGCGGACGGTCAGGGTCCGGGGTGACCATCGGGAGGTGCTGACGACCTGGGCGCCCGACGCGCTGCTCGCGCTCCCGGTCGCCCTCGCGGCGGCGTACGGCGTCCTGCTGGCGCGCCACCGCGCGGCGCGCCGCCGGGGGGCGGCGACGGCCTACCCCGCCTGGCGGGCCCTGCCCGTCGTCCTCGGCCTGCTGCTCCTGGTCTGGGCGGTGGCCGGCTGGCCCGCCGCCCGTCGGGCGCAGGAGGCGTGGCCGCTCGCGCTCTCGCTCGGCCTCGTCACCGCGGTCGTGCCCTTCCTGCTGGGCCTCGGCGACCCGGTGCGCCTCCTCGAGGAGGGTCACGGCGGTCCTGTCGCCCTGCTCCACGGGCGGGCGGCGCGGGTCCTCACCTTCCCGCTCGTGGCCTCGGTGCTCTCCGCGGCCGTCCTCACGCTCGCCGTGACCAGCGGCTGGTTCACCGACGCCCGCACCCGGCCGGAGGCCTGGTCCTCGCTCCAGGTCGTCGCGCTGCTGCTCGGGCTGCTGGTCACCGTGCCGCTGCTCGTCGAGGGGCTGCTGCCGGCGTGGTGCGGGCCGGCGCTGCGGGCGTTGTTCGCCTTCTCCGACGGCCTGCTCGACGCCGTCCCCGGCATCGTCGCCCTCGGCTCGCTCGACTGGCTCACGGGGCAGACCCTCGTCGCGGTGGCCGAGTCCGTCGGGGTGCCGCTCGTCCTCGTCACCCTCGTGCAGTGGGCCCGCGCCGACGAGGAGGGCGCCCGGGCGCTCGACGCCCGGCTCGACGCCGCCGTCGCTCCCCCGCCGGCCGACGGCCGACCGACGCCGACCGGGCCGACGACGGGCCCGGACCGGCCCTGGTGGGAGAGCGACCCCCGGTTGGCGGGGCGCTACGGCCGGCGCTGAGACGCCCCGTCGGGCGGGTCAGCGCTGGGTGGCGTCGCTGACCTCGCCGACCAGCTCCTCGAGGACGTCCTCGAGGAACACGACCCCGGTGACGACGCCGTCCTCACCGACCACCCGGGCCAGGTGGGCGCCGGTGCGCTGCATCGTGGCCAGCACGTCCTCGACCTCGTCCTGGGGGCGGACGGTGGCGAGGCGCCGCACCCGCTTGGCGGGGACCGGCTGCTCGTGCCGCTCGTCGTCGGCGTAGAGCACGTCCTTGAGGTGCAGGTAGCCGTCGACCTCCCCCACCGCGTCGGTCACCGGGTAGCGCGAGAAGCCGCGCCGGGCGACGAGCCGCTCGATCTGCGCGGGCGTCGTGTCCGGCCCGACGGTGACCAGCTGCGCGACCGGGACGGCGACGTCGGCCGCGCTCTTGTCGCTGAACTCGAGCGCGGAGCGGACCAGGCCCTGGCGCTCCTCCTCGATGAGGCCCTCCGCGGTGCTCTCGGCGACGATGTGCGCGACCTCCTCGGCGGTGAAGGCGCTGGCGATCTCGTCCTTGGGCTCGACCCGGAACAGCCGCACGAGGGACTTGGCCAGCGCCTCCATGACCCGCACGACCGGCCGCAGCGCCCGCGCCAGCCACAGCAGCGGCGGGACGAGCAGCAGCGCCGCCCGGTCCGGCCCGGCGATGGCGAGGTTCTTGGGGATCATCTCGCCGACGACGACGTGCAGGTAGACGACGACGAGCAGCGCGAGGACGAGGGCCAGCGGGCTGCTCCACGCGTCGGAGAGGCCGTGCTCGGCCAGGTGCCAGGTGTGGAAGAGCCCCTCGATCATCTCGTGCAGGGCGGCCTCCGCGAGCGCGCCGATGCCGACCGAGCAGACCGTGATGCCGAGCTGGGCCGTGGCGAGCATCGACCCGAGCTGCTCGAGGGCGTCGAGGCACATCCGGGCCCGCGCGCTGCCCTGCTCGGCCAGCGGCTCGAGCGTCGAGCGGCGCGCGGCCATGGCGGCGAACTCGGCGCCGACGAAGAACGCGTTGCCGAGCAGCAGGAGGACCGAGACCCACAGGGCGACGGTGTGGCTCACGCCCCCTCCCCCTCGGGTCGCGACGGCGCCGGCTCGCCCGGCGGCCCGCCCGGCGGCTCGCCCGCCGGCACGATGCGGACGCGGTCGACGCGCCGACCCTCCATCCGCGCCACCCGCAGCGTCCAGCCCTCGAGCGGGACCTCGTCGCCGGGCACCGGGACGCGCCCGAGCTCGGCCATGAGGAACCCGCCCACGGTCTCGTAGGACGCCCCGTCCGGCACGACCGCGCCGGTGGCGTCGCGCACCTCGTCGGGGCGCCACAGGCCCGGCACCGACCAGGAGCCGTCGGTGAGCCGCTGGCCGTCGCCGCCGGAGCGGTCGTGCTCGTCGCTCACCTCGCCGACGATCTCCTCGACGAGGTCCTCGAGCGTGACCACCCCCGCCGTCCCGCCGTACTCGTCGACGACGACGGCCATCTGCAGGCCGGCGGCGCGCAGCTGCAGCAGCAGCGGGTCGAGGCGGATGGTCTCGGGGACGAGCACGTGCGGGGCCATGAGGGCGCTGGCCGGCACGTCCGCACGCCGCTCCTGCGGCACGGCGATGGCCCGCTTGACGTGGACGATGCCGTCGACGTCGTCCCAGCCGTCGCCGAGGACGGGGAACCGGGAGAAGCCGGTCTGCCGCGCGGTGCGCAGGACCTCCTCGGCCGACGTCGTCCGGTCCACCGCGACCGCGCGCACCCGCGGGGTCATGACGTCGGAGGCGGTGCGGTCGCCGAAGTCGAGCCCCCGGGTGATCATCCGCGCGGTCCCCTCCTCCAGCGTCCCCTGCAGCGCCGAGCGACGGACCAGGCTGGCCAGCTCCTGCGGTGTCCGCGCCCCGGACAGCTCCTCCTGGGGGGTGATGCCAAGCGCGCGCAGGAAGCGGTTCGCGGAGCCGTTGAGGACGACGATGAGCGGCCGGACGAGGAGGGCGAAGCCGCGCACGGGCAGCGCGACGACCTTGGCGGTGCCGAGCGGCGCGGAGATGCCGAGGAACTGCGGCAGCAGCTCGCCGAACACCATGGAGAAGACGGTGACGAGGACGAGGGCCAGCGTCGTGGCCACCGTCGCGACCACCCCGTCCGGCAGACCCGCGCTGCGGAGCGGACCCTGGAGGAGCGCGCCCACGGACGGCTCGGCGACGTACCCGACGATGAGCGTGGTGAGGGTGATGCCGACCTGCGCGCCGGAGAGCTGGGTGGACAGCTGGCGCAGCGAGCCCAGGACGGCCCGGGCCCGCCCGTCCCCCTCGTCGACGGCCTGCTGGACGGTGGGGCGGTCGAGCGCGACGAGGCTGAACTCCGCGGCGACGAAGATCGAGGTGCCCGCCGTGAGCGCGACCGCCAGGAGGACGAGCAACCACTCGGTCATAGTCCACCCATCCTAGGAGGTCAGGGTCCGCCCTCCCTCCCCCCTGATCCTGGGGCCCGCGGACCCCGAACTCCCCCGCAGGACGGATCCCGCGACCCCCGGGCGGTGGGAGGGTGGCGTCATGACCCAGGCACCCCTCGCCCCCTCCCGCGTCTCCCCCGGCGGCGGCGCGACCGACGGCGCGCGCATCGAGGTCCGCGGCCTCACCAAGCGCTTCGGCGGCTTCGTGGCCGTCGACTCGCTCGACCTGACCGTCGAGCCCGGCCGGATCACCGGCTTCCTCGGCCCCAACGGCGCCGGGAAGACGACGACGCTGCGGATGCTCCTCGGGCTGGTCCGGCCCACCTCGGGCACCGCGACGATCGGCGGCCGCAGCTACCAGGACCTGCCCGTCCCCCTGCGCGAGGTCGGCGCCGCCCTCGAGGCGACCAACTTCCACCCCGGCCGCACCGGCCGCGACCACCTGCGCGTCCTCGCCGCCGCCGCCGGGCTGCCGACGTCGCGCGTGGACGAGCTGCTCGAGCTCGTCGGGATCCCGGCCGCCGCCCGCAAGCGCGCCGGCGGCTACTCGATGGGCATGCGCCAGCGGCTCGGCCTCGCCGCCGCCCTGCTCGGCGACCCGCGCGTCCTCATCCTCGACGAGCCGACCAACGGTCTCGACCCCGAGGGGATCCGCTGGCTGCGCGGCTTCCTGCGCCACCTCAGCAGCCAGGGCAAGACGCTGCTCGTCTCCAGCCACCTCCTCCAGGAGGTCGCGCAGACCGTCGACGACGTCGTCATCGTCGCCAACGGGCGCTCGGTCGCCCAGGGCACCGTCGACGAGCTGAGCGGCGAGCCGACCGTGATCGCCCGCAGCCCCCGCGCCCAGGAGCTCGCCGACGCGGCCCGCCGGGCCGGCGTCCGGCTGCTCGAGCCACAGGCCGGTGACGAGCGCGGCACCGTGCGGCTCGCCACGGGCGACGCCGCCGCCGTCGGCGACCTCGCCTTCTCGGCCGGGGTCCCGCTGCACGGCCTGGTCGCCCAGAAGGCCGACCTCGAGTCGCTCTACTTCCGGCTCACGTCGTTGCCGTCGAACGCCAACCGCAACCTCTCCGCCCCGGCGGGCCCCGGCGCCCCGGCCGACGCCCCCCACCCCACGACCACCGAAGGAGCGTCGGCATGACCCGCGCCATCTCCGCCGAGCTGCGCAAGTTCCTCACCACCCGCATGTGGTGGGGCATGGCCATCGCCATCGCCCTGGCCAGCGGCGGGCTCGCCCTGCTCTTCGGTCTCGTCCTCACCAGCTCGTCCGTGCAGGACCAGCCGGGCGCCGCCACCACCGACCTGCAGCTCGCCCGCACGGTCTTCACCGGCGGCATCGGGCTGGTCTACCTGCTCACCCTCGCCATCGGCGTGCTGACCATCGGCGCGGAGTACCGGCACAAGACGATCACCTCGACGTTCCTGGCCACCCCGCACCGGGTGCGGGTCATGCTCGCCAAGATCGTCTCGCTGCTCGTCATCGGCGCCGGGTACGGCGTCCTGTCGATCCTCGTCTCGGTCGGGGTCGGCACCGCCGTGCTGAGCGCCAAGGGGCACGACGCGTTCGCCGACCCGGCGATCTGGCGCTCGCTCGCCCTCGCCCTGCTCGTGCTCGGCCTGTGGGCCCTCATCGGCCTCGGCGCGGGGATCCTCATCCCCAACCAGGTGGCCGCCCTGCTCGTCGCCGTCGGCGTGGCCTGGATCGTCGAGCCCATCCTCGGCGCCGTCCTCGGCCTGGTGAGCTGGGGCCGCGACATCGTCCCCTACCTGCCCAGCCAGGCCACGAGCGCGATGCTCGGCGACACCGGCAACGCCTTCGGCGGGGGCCCGAGCGACGCGACGACCCTCTCCTGGTGGGCCGGGGCGCTCGTGCTCATGGCGTACGCCGCCGTCATGGCGGGGGTCGGGTCGGCGCTCACCACCCGCCGCGACATCTCCTGAGCACCTCCTGACCGTCCACCGCACGTGGCGTGCCGCACACCGGCACGCCCCGTGGGGTGGTCCCGGCCCGGCGTGCGCAGGTCTACCCTGGACAGGACCGTGTCGCGTCCGATTCGTGCATGTCGTGGGGCGCGACCTTCCGCCGTCGACGCTGTGAAAGAGGCGTATCCGCCGTGCCCGACCAGTCCCGGACCACTTCCCTCACGGACTTCGGTCCCAACGAGTGGCTGGTGGACGAGATGTACCAGCAGTACCTCGCCGACCCGACGTCCGTGGACCCGAAGTGGGCCTCGTACTTCGCGAGCAACCCGCCCGGCGAGGGAGGGACGACGGGCACCGCGAACGGCAGCACGACGAGCAGCGCCTCCCACGGCAGCGCGAACGGGGCCGCGAACGGCACCGCGAACGGCAGCATGAACGGCAGCCCCAACGGCAGCCCGAACGGGGCCGCCGACGGGCACTCGGCGCCGGCCGCGGCGAAGACCCCCGCGCAGCCGGTGACGCCCCCGCCCGCGCAGCAGCCGGCCGCCGCGGCCGAGGTCGCGCCGCCGGCGAAGCCCGCCCCCGAGGCCAAGCCCGTGCCCGAGGCCAAGACGCCGCCGAAGCCGCGTGAGCTGCCGAAGAACGCGGGCCCCTCCGCGCCGGTCGAGGACCAGGTCGTCCCGCTGCGCGGCCCGGCCGCCCGGGTCGTCACCAACATGGAGGCGAGCCTGCACGTCCCGACGGCGACGAGCGTGCGGGCCGTGCCGGCCAAGCTGCTCATCGACAACCGGGTCGTCATCAACAACCACCTCGCCCGCTCGCGGGGCGGCAAGGTCTCCTTCACGCACCTCATCGGGTACGCCGTCGTCCGCGCCCTGCGCGCGATGCCGGAGATGAACAACGGCTACGCCGAGCGCGACGGCAAGCCGGTCCTCGTGCGACCCGCGCACGTCAACTTCGGGCTGGCCATCGACCTGGCCAAGCCGGACGGCACGCGCCAGCTGCTCGTCCCGAGCATCAAGAACGCCGACGAGATGGACTTCGTCCACTTCTGGACGGCGTACGAGGACGTCGTCGCCAAGGCGCGCGGCAACAAGCTCACCGTCGACGACTTCGCCGGGACGACCATCTCGCTGACCAACCCCGGCACCATCGGGACCGTGCACTCGGTGCCCCGCCTCATGTCGGGTCAGGGCACGATCATCGGCGTCGGCGCGCTGGAGTACCCCGCCGAGTGGCAGGGCGCGAGCACCGAGACGATCAACCGCAACGCGGTCAGCAAGATCCTCACGCTCACCAGCACCTACGACCACCGGATCATCCAGGGCGCCCAGAGCGGCGACTTCCTGCGTCTCGTGCACCGCCTCCTGCTCGGCGAGGAGGGCTTCTACGACGACATCTTCGAGTCGCTGCGGATCCCCTACGAGCCGATCCGCTGGGTCCAGGACATCTCCACCAGCCACGACGACGACATCAACAAGGTCGCCCGCGTGCAGGAGCTCATCCACGCCTACCGGGTGCGCGGCCACCTCATGGCCGACACCGACCCGCTGGAGTACCGCCAGCGCCGGCACCCCGACCTCGACGTCACCACGCACGGCCTGTCGATGTGGGACCTCGACCGCTCGTTCGCCACCGGCGGGTTCGGTGGCGAGCCGTTCCTCAAGCTGCGGCGCATCCTCGGCATCCTGCGCGACTCCTACTGCCGCACCGTCGGCATCGAGTACATGCACATCCAGGACCCCGAGCAGCGCCGGTGGATCCAGGACAAGGTCGAGAAGCCCTACGCCAAGGCGGGTCGCGAGGAGCAGCTGCGGATCCTGCGCCGGCTCAACTCGGCCGAGGCCTTCGAGACCTTCCTGCAGACCAAGTTCATCGGGCAGAAGCGCTTCTCGCTCGAGGGCGGGGAGTCGGCCATCGCGCTGCTCGACCGCGTGCTGTGCCGCGCCGCCGCCGACGGCCTCGACGAGGTCTGCATCGGCATGCCGCACCGCGGCCGGCTCAACGTGCTGGCCAACATCGCCGGCAAGTCCTACGGGCAGATCTTCCGCGAGTTCGAGGACCAGCAGGACCGCAAGTCGGTCCAGGGCTCGGGCGACGTGAAGTACCACCTCGGCACCGAGGGCGAGTTCGTCGCCGAGGACGGCTCGTCGACGAAGATCTACCTCGCCGCCAACCCCTCGCACCTCGAGACCGTCGACCCGGTGCTCGAGGGCATCGTGCGGGCCAAGCAGGACCGCATCGGCCTCGGTGGCGAGGACTTCACCGTGCTGCCCGTGCTCATGCACGGCGACGCGGCCTTCGCCGGCCAGGGCGTCGTCGCCGAGACGCTCAACCTCTCGGAGCTGCGCGGCTACCGCACCGGCGGCACCATCCACGTCATCGTCAACAACCAGGTCGGGTTCACCACCTCGCCCTCGTCGTCGCGCTCGTCGGTCTACTGCACCGACGTCGCGCGGATGATCCAGGCGCCGATCTTCCACGTCAACGGCGACGACCCCGAGGCGTGCGTGCGCGTCGCCGAGCTCGCCTACGAGTACCGCCAGGCGTTCAACCAGGACGTCGTCATCGACATGGTCTGCTACCGCCGCCGCGGTCACAACGAGGGCGACGACCCGTCGATGACCCAGCCGCTGATGTACCACCTCATCGAGAACAAGCGCTCCGTGCGCAAGCTCTACACCGAGGCGCTCATCGGCCGCGGCGACATCTCGAGCGAGGACGTCGACGCCGCGCTGCGCGACTACCAGCAGCAGCTCGAGCGGGTCTTCGTCGAGACCAAGGAGGCGATCAACGCCCCCAAGCCCGCCCGCGAGGACGAGAAGGGCCTGGAGAAGCCGGCCGCGCAGACCCAGGACGGCGCCCGCCCCGGGCGCGCCGGCACGGTCGCCCCGGTCTCGCGCGCGGACCTCGAGCACATCGGCGACGCGTTCGTCGCGGTCCCCGACGGCTTCACCGTCCACCCGAAGCTGCGCCAGCTGCTCGACAAGCGCACGCAGATGGTGCGCGAGGGCAACGTCGACTGGGCCATGGGCGAGCTGCTCGCCTTCGGGAGCCTGCTCAAGGAGGGGACCCCGGTCCGCCTCGCCGGGCAGGACAGCCGCCGCGGCACGTTCGTGCAGCGGCACGCCGTCCTCATCGACAAGGACACCGCGCAGGAGTGGACCCCGCTGCTCTACCTCGGCGAGGGCCAGGCCCGCTTCTGGGTCTACGACTCGCTGCTCAGCGAGTACGCCGCGATGGGCTTCGAGTACGGCTACTCCGTCGAGCGACCCGACGCGCTCGTGCTGTGGGAGGCGCAGTTCGGTGACTTCGCCAACGGCGCCCAGTCGATCATCGACGAGTACATCTCGTCCTCGGAGCAGAAGTGGGGCCAGCACTCCTCGGTCGTCCTGCTCCTACCGCACGGCTACGAGGGCCAGGGCCCGGACCACTCCTCGGCCCGGATCGAGCGCTACCTGCAGATGTGCGCCGAGGACAACATGACCGTCGCGTTCCCGACGACGCCGGCGTCGTACTTCCACCTGCTGCGCCGCCAGGCCTACGCCCGCCCGCGCCGTCCGCTGGTCGTCTTCACCCCGAAGTCGATGCTGCGCCTCAAGGCCGCGAGCAGCAGCGTCGAGGACTTCACCGAGCAGACGTTCCGCCCGGTGCTGCCCGACTCGGCCGGCCTCGACCCGCAGCAGGTCACCCGGGTGCTCCTCGCGACCGGCAAGGTCGTGTGGGACCTCGAGGCCGAGCGCGCCCGTCGGCAGGACCGCAGCACCGCGGTGCTGCACGTCGAGCAGCTGCACCCGCTGCCGGCCGACGAGATCGCCGAGCAGTTGGCGTCGTACCCGCAGGCGGAGGTGGTGTGGGTCCAGGAGGAGCCGCGCAACCAGGGCGCGTGGCCCTTCATGGCCCTCAACCTGCCCGAGCAGCTCGCCGCCCGCGGCGAGACCCGCCCGCTTCAGGTCATCTCGCGCAAGGCCGCCGCGTCCCCCGCGACCGGCAGCCACCACGCGCACGACGTCGAGCAGAAGGCCCTCGTGCAGGCGGCGTTCGACCGCTGAGCGTGCCGCCGGGGAGGCTCCGCCGCGCGCGGTAGCCTCCCCGGTGTGTACTTCACCGACCGGGGCATCGAGGAGCTGGCCAGCCGGCGCGGCGACGAGCAGGTCACCCTGGAGTGGGTGGCCGACCAGCTGCGCACCTTCGTCGACCTGCACCCCGACTTCGAGGTGCCCGTCGAGCGGCTGGCGACCTGGCTGGCCCGGCTCGACGACGACCTGGACGACGATGAGTGAGCGCGAGTGACGCCGAGAGACGACGAGATGACGCAGACCCCCACCTTCCACCCCAGCCCGCAGCTCGTCGTCGACGAGGGGCTGGCGGAGGGACGGCGCGACGTCTCCCTCTGCTTCGTCGGGGCCTCCACCGTCGCCGGGTACGGCGACCCCAAGGGCCTGGGGTGGGTCGGTCGCGTCGTCAGCCGCAGCCAGCACCCGGACCTCGACCTGACGTCGTACAACCTCGGGGTGCGCGGGCAGAGCTCCGCCGACGTCGTCGGCCGCTGGCGCACCGAGTGCGACCCGCGCTGGGCGCACCGCGGTGAGCGCCGGCTCGTGCTGTCGGTCGGCGCCAACGACCTCACCACCGGGGTGACGCTGGCCCGCTCGCGGCTCAACCTCGCCAACGTCCTCGACGAGGCCAGCTCGCACGGCATCGCCGTCTTCGTCGTCGGCCTCGCCCCGAGCGCCGACCCCGAGCACAACGCCCGGCTCGAGGCGCTCGCCGACGTGCAGGCCGACGTCTGCGCGCGCCGCGGGGTCCCGTACGTCGACTGCTTCCGCCCGCTCGTCCAGCACGACCAGTGGCTGTCCGACCTCGCCGCCTCCCGCGACGGCGTCCACCCGGGGCAGGCCGGCTACGGCCTCATCGCGTGGCTCGTGCTGCACAACGGCTGGTACGACTGGCTGCGGGTCTCCGCCGCCTGACGCCCCCTGGCGATCCTCCGCGGTCGGGGGTTGCCTCGCGATACAACGCGATATAACGTGTCTGCACGAGACGCGATACATCGCGTCGTACGCGACACGACGGGAGTGCGGCGATGACGCAGGAATGGAGCATCGAGGGCCCACGGGTCCTCGACATCGGCGGTGAGGGCGAGCGCGTGGACGCGCTCACCGTCATGGTGGTCGGGGGCCGGGTCGACGTCGTCACGCACGACGACTCCCCCACCGCCCGGCTCGAGGTGACGAGCGTCGAGGGCCTGCCGGTGCGGGTCCGCTACGACGGCTCGACCCTCACGGTGACCCACGGCAAGGACGACGACCACAGCGTCATCGAGATGATCAAGCGGACGGTCGAGAGCTTCGGGCGCAACAAGGTCGTCCTCAGCCTCTCCGTCCCCGAGGGGGCCACGACCTCGGTGAGCACGGTCAGCGCGACCGGCCTCGTCTCCGGCGTGCGGGCCAAGGTCAGCGCCAACACCGTCTCCGGCCGGATGACGCTGAGCGACCTGCGCGGCCCACTCGAGGTCAACACGGTCAGCGGCGCCGTCGACTGCACCGACGTCGAGGGCGCCCTCTCGGTCAACGGCGTCTCGGGCGCCGTGACCGTCCAGGCGGGCCGGCTGCCCTCCGCGGAGGTCAACACCGTGAGCGGCGACATCGCCCTCGACCTGCTCGACGGCCGCTGCCGCGTCGAGTCCAACAGCGTCTCCGGTGACGTCACCGTCCGCGCCCCGCTGCTCGGGTACGACGTCGAGGGGCACACCGCCACCGGCCAGGTCGTCGTCGACGGCCGACAGCTCTCGGCGGGCGGGCGGCGCGGCGGCTTCGGCTTCGGCCGCGGTGGCCAGCTCGTCGAGGGCGACGGCGAGCTGCGGGTGCGCGCGAGCGCCGTGTCCGGCTCGATCGTCGTCCTGCGCTCCTCGGCCCGTGTCGACGGCGCCGGGGCACCCCAGGACGCCCCCGCGCCGCAGGACGCCCGCGGACCCCAGGACGCCCAGGACGCCCAGGACGCCCACGACGGGGAGGAGGGGCGGTGAGCCCCGTCTTCGCCCACGGCCAGCTGCGCCTCTACCTGCTCGCGCTGCTCGAGCAGGGCCCGCGGCACGGCTACGAGATGATCCAGGACCTCGAGCAGCGCTTCAACGGCCTCTACACCCCGAGCGCCGGCACGGTCTACCCGCGGCTGGCCAAGCTCGAGGAGGAGGGGCTGGTCGAGCGCGCGGACGAGGGGCGCAAGGCGACGTACCGGCTCACCGACGCCGGTCGCGCCGAGGTGGCCGCCCGCCGCGGCGACCTCGAGGACCTGCGCCACGACCTCGACCGCACCGTGCGCGACCTTGCCGAGGAGGTCCGCGACCGGGTCTCCGGCACCGCCGCCGACCTGCGCGCCGAGCTGAAGGCGGCCGCCCGCGAGGCCCGGGCCACCGCCCGCCCCGTCGGGGGGCCGGCCGACGCGCCGTACGGTGGCTGGGGAGGCTGGGGCGCGCCGCGCACCGGCGACGACCTCGAGCACGTCCTGTCGGCCTTCCGGTCCGAGGCCCGCGACGCGTGGCGCAAGCGCGGGCTGAGCCCGGAGCAGGTCGGCGAGATCGCGGCCATCCTCACCGAGGCCGGGCGACGGATCCGCGAGGTGGTCGCCCGCGACCAGCGCCCCTGAGGCCCTCGTAGGCTCCCCGGGTGAGCGCGCGGCACGACCCGGAGGACCCGGACCTCGACCCGGACCTCGACCCCGTCACCCCGGCGACCCCACCGGACGTCGTGGTGGCGGGCGTCGTGGCCCTCGGCGGGGTCGTCGGCAGCCTCGGCCGCTGGGGCGTCGCCCTGGGCCTGCCGACCGCGCACCACGGCCTGCCGTGGGCGACGCTGCTCGTCAACGTCTCGGGCAGCCTGGCCCTCGGGCTGCTGCTCGGGCTGCTCGGCCGGCTCCCGCGGGCCCACCCGCTGTGGCGCCCCGCGCTCGGGACCGGCGTCCTCGGCGGCTGGACGACCTTCTCGACGCTCACGTCGGAGACCCGGGACCTGCTCGGTCACGCCCCCGGCGTCGCGCTGGCGTACGTCGCCCTGTCCCTCCTGCTCGGCCTCGCCGCCGCCCTCGCCGGGCTGCGGCTGGCCACCCGGCTCCCCGGGCTCCCCGGGCCCCCCGGGCCCGCCGAGGGGCGGGCGACGTGACCGGGCACGGGACGGGGGCGCTCCTCGTCACCGTGGGCGCGGCGGTCGGGGCCCCCGCCCGCTGGTGGGTGGACCGCGCGGTCACCCGGGCCATCGCGGGCCGGACGGAAGCACAGGACGTGCCGTGGGGCACGCTCACGGTCAACCTCGTCGGCTCGCTCCTGCTCGGCGTCGTCGCCGGGCTCACGGTGCGGCTCGGCACCGACGTCGTCGCCCTGCTCGTGGGCACCGGCTTCTGCGGGGCGTTCACGACCTTCTCGACCTTCGCGGTCGAGACGGTCCGGCTGGCCGACGCCGGGCGGTGGCGGGCCGCCGCCGCGAACGTCGTCGGGTCAGTGGCCCTCGGGCTCGTCCTCGCGACCCTCGGCTACGCCGTCGGGGTCCGGCTCTGAGGGTCCCGCGGCGCCGGCCGAGACCAGGCCGACGAGCACGGCCGCGGCCAGCAGGCCGCCGTACAGCGCCTGGGCCGACTGGAAGAGGCTGATGACGACCGGGACGAGCAGCACGTGCCACACCAGCGCGGGGGTGCGGGCCCGGTCGGGCGCCCGGCGCCAGGTCACGGCCAGCGCGGCGAGCCCGGCGGCCACGACCAGGGAGAGCACCGCCTCGGCCAGCGCGCTGCCGACCGAGCTGCTGCGCCCGAGGACCAGCTCGACGACGACGAGGACCGTGAGCACCGCGAGGACCGCCGCCTCCAGGGCGGCCACGGCGGGGGCGACACGGGCGGCGAGCACGCCTCGACCCTAGCGAGGCACGCCCGGGCCGGGCGGGGGGCCCGGCGGCGACGCGCCGGAATCTTTCGACGTCGAAGGGTTGTGCCGACGACGGTCGAGCGACGATGATGGACGACGGCCCGGAACACCGAGCACCCGCCCGTCGTTGCCCCTCGTGGGTCGACGCGACGATGACGTCCTCAGCGGGTACCACCCGAGCCCGCGGAGGCGCCACGGCGCCCGCACCGACCCGTGCAGGTCCCCCCATCAGGGGTGCAGGCCTGCCACCATGACCCCGACCGGACGAGACTCCCGACTGATGAGCACGATGACGACGACCCGCTCCACCACCCGGCACGACGGCCAGACCCGCGGCCTGCCGACCCGCTCCGCCGCCCCGGCGCCCGCCGGCGCCCCGGCCGGCGGCCAGAGCACCACCCCCCGGACGACGAGGAGCACGATCAGCATGGACTGGCGCGACCGCGCTGCCTGCCTCGACGAGGACCCGGAGCTGTTCTTCCCCATCGGGAACACCGGCCCGGCCATCCTGCAGATCGAGGAGGCCAAGGCCGTCTGCCGTCGGTGCGACGTCATGGACACCTGCCTGAAGTGGGCGCTCGAGTCCGGCCAGGACGCCGGCGTCTGGGGCGGCCTGTCCGAGGACGAGCGCCGCGCGCTCAAGCGTCGCAACGCCCGCGCGCGCCGCGCCGGCTGACCGAACGCCCAGACCGACCGGCAGGACCGACCGGCAGGACCAGCCGACAGGACGCGGCCGTCAGGACCGCCCGTCGGCCGGCAGGGTCCGCAGCTGCGCGCTGAACTCGACGACGGTGCCGCGCGGCTCGCCCGCCCGCCAGGCGATCGACCCGCGCAGGTCCTGCACGAGCGACTGGACGATCTGCGTCCCGAGCCCCGATCCGGGGCGCCGGTCCGGCGGGATCCCGGCGCCGTCGTCGGCGATCCGGACCCGCAGCAGCTCGCCGTCCCCGGAGGACGTGCGGCTGACGTCGACGGACACCGTCCCGCCGGTGCCGGCCAGGCCGTGCTCGACGGCGTTCTGGACCAGCTCGGACAGGATCATCGCCAGGGACGTGGCGTCCTCGGCCTTGAGCCGCCCGAACCGGCCGCCGGTGCGCTCGCGCGCGATCTTCTGGTCGTACGACGCCACCTCGACGACCGCGCGGAAGGCCCGGTCCGCGACGTCGTCGAAGTCGACGGTCTCGTCGAACCCCTGGCTGAGCGTCTCGTGGACGAGCGCGATCGTGCCGACGCGCCGCTCGGCCTCGTGCAGCGCCTCGCGGCCCACGGGGTCGTCGGTGCGCCTCGCCTGCAGGCGCAGCAGCGCCGCCACCGACTGCAGGTTGTTCTTCACCCGGTGGTGGATCTCGCGGATCGTCGCGTCCTTGGTCAGCAGCTCCTGCTCGCGCCGGCGCAGCTCGCTGACGTCGCGCACGAGCAGCAGCGCCCCGAAGCGCTGCCCCACCTCGGTGAGCGGGATGGCCCGCATCGAGACGGTGGCGCCGCGCCCCACGACCTCGGTGCGCCACGGCTGGCGGCCGGTGAGGACGAAGGGCAGCCCCTCGTCGACGGGTGAGCTGTCGCGCAGCACCGAGGTGACGATGCCGCTCAGCGACTCCCCCACGACGTCGCCGACGTAGCCGAGCCGGTGGATGGCCGAGATCGCGTTGGGGCTGGCGTACGTCGTCGTGCCGTCGGCGTCGAGGCGCACGACGCCGTCGCCGACCCGGGGCGCGCCGCGCCGCAGACCGGTCGGGGCCGCCGCGTGCGGGAACTCCCCGCCGGCGATCATCCGCGACAGGGCGTCGGCGGTGGCCAGGTAGGTCAGCTCGAGCCGGCTCGGGGTGCGCATCATCGACAGGTTGGTGTGCCGGCTGATGACGGCGATGGCCCGGCCGCGGCGCACGACGGGGATGGCCTCCTCGCGCACCGGCAGGTCGTCGCGCCACTCCGTGTCCCGCTCGCGCACGATCCGCCGCTCGCTGAAGGCCTGCTCGAGGGTCTCGCTGCGGCCGCGCGAGGCCCGACCGCCGACCTGGTCCTCGTAGAAGACCATCTGGCCGGTCGTCGGGCGCACGTGGGCGACGGCGTTCCACTGGACGCGCGACGAGCGCACCCACAGGACGAGGTCGGCGAACGAGAGGTCGGACAGCAGCTGCCAGTCCCCGACGAGCAGGTGCAGCCACTCGACGTCGGCGACCTCGAGGTCGGAGTGCTCGTTCAGCAGCTCGGCGAGCGTGGCCACCCCCGGAGCCTAGGTCACGCGCCGGGGCTCACCCGCTCTGGCCCGCGCTGCGCAGCACCGAGCGCAGGGTGCGCAGCGCCACGGAGAGCGCGGCGATACCCGCCGTGTCGAGCCGCTCGATGCCGTCGAGGGCGTTGCGGGCCCGGGTCAGCGCGTCCTTGTTCGCCCCCGCCCACTGCTCGAACCGCTCCGCCGGGGAGCCGGCCGCGTCCGCCGTCGCGAGCACGGCCCGGGTGAGGGAGTCGAGGACGGCGTACAGGTCGTCGCGCATCGCGCCGCGGGCCAGGGCGTCCCAGCGGTCGTCGCGGGGCAGCCGCGAGACCCGGGTGAGCATCGCGTCGATGCCGAACCGCTCCGAGCACTGGTAGTAGACGCCGACGACGTCCTGCGGGTCGGCGTGCAGGTCCTGGGCGATCTCGACGACGTCGAGCAGCGAGAACTGGTCGAGCAGGCCCGCGGCCCGCCGGGCGACGGCGGGCGGGGCCCCCGCCCCCTCGAGCTCGGCGACCTTGGCCTCGAGGCGCTCGTGCTCGGCGCCCTGGAGCAGCTCGCCGACCCGCGGCGCGAAGGCCGCGACGACGTCCCGGAAGCGCGCCACCTCGGCGCCGACGTCGATCGTGCCCGGCCGGGCGGTGACGAACCACCGCACGGCGCGGTCGAGCAGCCGCCGGAACTCGAGGTAGAGCTGGGTCTGCACCGCCGTCGGCACCTGGTTGTCCAGCGCCTCCACCTGCGCCACCCAGCCGGCGAGGTCGAAGACCTCGCGGCAGACGACGAAAGCGCGCGCGATGTGCTCCGGCTCGGCGCCGGTCTCCTCGGCGACGCGGAAGGCGAAGGTGATCCCGCCCCGGTTGACCATCGAGTTGACCACCGTGTTGGTGATGATCTCGCGGCGCAGCGGGTGCTCGCCGATGTGGTCGCCGAGCCGCTCGCGCACCGGCGCCGGGAAGTAGTCCTCGAGCGTCGTCCGGAACCAGGGGTCGTCGGGCAGCGCCGTCGGCAGCAGGTCGTGCTTGAGCGCGAGCTTGGCGTAGGCGACGAGCACTGAGAACTCGGGCGACGTCAGCCCCAGGCCCGCGTCGCGCCGCTTGGCGATCTCGGCGTCGCTCGGGAGGAACTCGATGGTGCGGTCGAGGTCGCCGCGCTGCTCGAGCCAGTGGATGAGCCGCTGGTGCACCGGGAGCATCGCGTGCTCCTGGGCCCGGGCGTTGCCGAGCAGGACGTTCTGCTCGTAGTTGTCGCGCAGCACCTGCGCGGCCACCTCGTCGGTCATCTCGTGCAGCAGGGCGTTGCGCTGCTTGAGCGTGAGGTCGCCCTCGCGGACCAGGTCGGTGAGGAGGATCTTGAGGTTGACCTCGTGGTCGCTGGTGTCGACGCCGGCGGAGTTGTCGATGGCGTCGGTGTTGACCCGCACCCCCGCCTCGGCCGCCTCGATCCGCCCGAGCTGGGTCAGGCCGAGGTTGCCGCCCTCGCCGACGACCCGCACCCGCAGCTCGTGGCCGTCGACGCGGATCCCGTCGTTGGCGCGGTCGCCCGCGTCGGACTGGCTCTCGGTCGCCGCCTTGACGTAGGTGCCGATCCCGCCGTTCCACAGCAGGTCGACCGGGGCGAGGAGGATCGCGTGGATGAGCTCCGCGGGGGTGAGCGACGTCGTCCCGTCCGGCAGCCCGAGCGCCCGCCGCGCCTGCGGGCTGACCGGGACCGACTTGGCCGTCCGCGGCCAGACGCCGCCGCCCTCGCTGAGCAGCGCCGTGTCGTAGTCCGCCCACGACGAGCGCGGCAGCCCGAAGAGCCGCGCCCGCTCGGCGTACGACGTCGCCGCGTCCGGGTCGGGGTCGACCATCACGTGCCGGTGGTCGAAGGCCGCGACGAGGCGGATGTGCTCGGACAGGAGCATCCCGTTGCCGAAGACGTCGCCGCTCATGTCGCCGACCCCGACGACCGTGAAGTCCTCCGTCTGGGTGTCGAGGCCGAGCTCGCGGAAGTGCCGCTTGACCGACTCCCACGCGCCCCGGGCGGTGATGCCCATGGCCTTGTGGTCGTAACCCGCCGAGCCGCCCGAGGCGAACGCGTCGTCGAGCCAGAAGCCGTGCTCCTGGGCCAGGCCGTTGGCGATGTCCGAGAACGTCGCCGTCCCCTTGTCGGCGGCGACGACGAGGTAGGTGTCGTCGCCGTCGTGGCGCACGACCCGCTCCGGCGGGACGACCTCGCCGGAGACGAGGTTGTCGGTCACCGAGAGCAGCCCGGAGATGAAGGTCCGGTAGGACGCCACGCCCTCGGCCAGCCACGCGTCGCGGTCGGCCGCCGGGTCGGGCAGCTGCTTGGGGTAGAAGCCGCCCTTGGACCCGGTCGGCACGATGACCGCGTTCTTGACCATCTGTGCCTTGACCAGACCGAGGATCTCGGTGCGGAAGTCCTCGCGCCGGTCGCTCCAGCGCAGCCCGCCGCGGGCGACCTTGCCGAAGCGCAGGTGCACGCCCTCGACCCGGGGCGCGTAGACCCAGATCTCGAACATGGGCACCGGCTTGGGCAGGTCCGGCACGCGGTGCGGGTCGAGCTTGAGGGCGACGTACGAAAGCGGGTCGCCGTGCTCGTCGACCTGGTAGTAGCTGGTGCGCAGCGTCGCCCGGACGACCCCGAGCAGGGCGCGGACGATCCGGTCGTGGTCGAGGCTGGCGACGTCGTCGAGCCGCTCGAGCAGCTCGGCGGCCTGCGCCTGCTCGGCGGCGGCGCGCTCCTCGCCCGCCGCGGCGTCGTACCGGCTCGGGTCGAAGCGGGTCTCGAAGAGCTCGACGAGCCGGCGGGCGAGGTCGGCGTTGGAGACCAGCGCGGCCTCGACGTAGTCCTGCGAGAAGGTCGAGCGCGTCTGGCGCAGGTACTTCGCCACCGCGCGCAGGACGACGACCTGGCGCCAGGTCAGCCCGGCGTCGAGGACGAGCGCGTTGAACCCGTCCGACTCCGCCTGCCCGCGCCACACGGCCCGGAACGCGTCCTGGAGCAGCTGGCGGAAGCTCTCCCGCTCGGCGCCGGTGACGTCGGCCAGGCGCGCCGCGCGCAGCCCGAAGTCGTAGACGTGCACCGTCACGCCGTCAGCGCGGTGGACCTCGTACGGGCGCTCGTCGACGACCTCGACGCCGAGGTGGGTGAAGAGCGGCAGGACCGCGGTGAGCGACAGCGGACCGCGGCGGTAGAGCTTGAAGCGGCGCTCGTCGGCCGGCGCGCCGGGCTCGTGGTACAGCCCGAGCTCGACCCCGTCGTCGTCGGTGAGGGCCTCCATCCGGCGCAGGTCGGCGACGCCGACGCGCGGGTGGAAGTCCTCCTTGAACGCCTCGGGGAAGGCGCGGCCGTAGAGCCCGACGAGCCGGGCGCCGGCCTCCTCCCCCAGCTCGGTGCGGGTCGCCTCGGCGAGGTCCTCCTCCCAGGTGCGGGTGGCCTCGACGACCTCGCGCTCGAGGTCGGCCGCGTCGACCTGCGGCAGCGTGGCCCCGCGCGGGACGCGGACGACGAAGTGCAGCCGGGCCAGCGCCGACTCGCCGACCCGGGTGGAGAAGTCGACGCTCTCGGCGCGGAACGCGCGGCGCAGGATGGTCTCCATCTTCAGCCGCACCGCGGTGTTGTAGCGGTCGCGCGGCAGGTAGACCAGGCACGACATGAAGCGCCCGTAGACGTCGGGGCGCAGGAACAGGCGCGTGCGGCGCCGCTCGGCGAGGCGCAGCACCTCCAGGCAGGTCTCGAGCAGCTCGTCGGCGTTGGTCTGCAGCAGCTCGTCGCGGGGGTAGGACTCCATGACCTGGAGCAGGTCCTTGCCCGAGTGGCTGTCGGGGCTGAAGCCGGCGCGGTGC
Organism: Lapillicoccus jejuensis; assembly: GCF_006715055.1. Taxonomy (NCBI): domain Bacteria; kingdom Bacillati; phylum Actinomycetota; class Actinomycetes; order Micrococcales; family Intrasporangiaceae; genus Lapillicoccus; species Lapillicoccus jejuensis. The sequence goes on along the minus strand of NZ_VFMN01000001.1, from coordinate 2,872,570 downwards.
AGGACCTCCTGGACGCGCTCGTCGAGGATGGGGATGCCGAGGATCGACTCGGTGTAGGCGCTCGAGGCGAGCAGGCCCAGGAAGCGGCGCTCGCCGGTCACCCGGCCCTGCTCGTCGAAGGTGCGCACGCCGACGTAGTCGAGGTGCACGTCGCGGTGCACGGTCGCGCGCGAGTTGGCCTTGGTGAGGACGAGCACGTGCGGCTCGTGCGCGATGGCCCGCGCCGCGCCGGACAAGGGGGTACGCCGCCCCGGGTGGTCGTCGCGCAGGATGCCCAGCCCCGAGCCGGACACCGCCTCGAGGGCCTCGCCCGCCGGGTCGCCGGCCGACCCGGTCAGCCGGTACTCGCGGTAGCCGAGGAACGTGAAGTGGTGGTCGGCGAGCCAGTCGAGGAAGCGGGCGCTCGTGGCGGCCTCCCCCGCGTCGACCCCGACGGGCGGGGCGGTGCGCAGGTCGCGGGCGACCTCCTCGCAGCGCGCCCACATCCGCGGCCAGTCCTCGACCGCGTCGCGCACGTCGTCGAGGACCGCGGTGAGGGCGCGGCGCAGGTCCTCGCGCTCCTCCTCGGAGCCGATCCGGTCGACCTCGAGGAGCATCCACGACTCGGTGAGCGTGTCGCCGTCCGGCACCGGCGACGGGTCGGCGTCGACGACGTCGAGCAGCCGGCCCTCGGGGTCGCGGTGGACGACGAGCTGCGGGTGGACGAGCAGGTGGATCGTGCGGTCCCGGCGGGCGAGCTCGGCCGTGACCGAGTCGACGAGGAACGGCATGTCGTCGGTGACGACGAGGACCACGGTGTGCCCGCACGACCAGCCGTCGGCCTCGACGTGCGGGTTGGCGACCTGGACGTCGACGGTGCCGGGCGGCCGGTGCTGGGCCAGCTCGCGGTGCGCCAGCGCGGCCCCGAGCAGGTCGCCGGGCTGGCGGGCCAGCAGGTCCTCGGTGGCGACGTGCCGGTAGTAGCGCCGCACGAACGCCTCGAGCTCCTCCCCTCCCCGGGCTCGCGCGGCGGGACCGGCGAGGTCGGCCGCCGCGTGCAGCTGCTGGGCGCGGGAGAGCTCCAGTGACGTGGGCATGGTGGGTCGCACTTCCTGGCGTCGGTGGTCCGGCACACCTCGTCGGGTGCCGGTCCCGACCATAGCGCCGGGGGTCGGTGGAGAACCTGGGGGGCTCGCGGGCCCACGCCCCTAGGGTGGGGCGGTGCTCCCCGGTCCCGGCCCCGACGCCCGGGACGACCTCGCCCGGCTCGCCGCCGCGGCCGCCGAGCGGCTCCTCACCCACGTCCCCGACACCGGCGACCCGGCGACCGGACGCCGCGTCGACGCGTTCGTCGACGAGGCGGTCGCCGCGCTGCGGCTGCTCGCCGACCGGCTCGAGGCCCGTGACGAGGCCCGTGACGAGGCCCGTGGCGAGGCCCTCTCCGAGGCTCCCGACGGGGCCGGGCGGTGACCGCCGTCCCCGGCGACCCGGCGGGCTGCTCGCAGCTCGGCGCCGAGCTGCGCACGCTGGCCGCGCGGCTGCAGGACCGGGAGCCGACCCTGCCCGACGGGCGCGAGCGGCACCTCGTCCGCGTGCTGGCGCTGCGCCTGGACCGCGCCGGCGAGGCCTGCCAGCGCTTCGCCCAGGACCTCGCCGCGGCCCAGCAGGAGCTGCGCCGGCTCGCCCTCGACGTCGAGGCGGCCGGGCTCGTCCTCGACGGCCTCGCGGTCGCCGAGCCGTGGGGTGTCGCGTCCGCCGAGACCGCGCAGCGCCGGCGCGCGTCGCTGCCGGTGCTGCAGCGGCGCTCGGAGCGCCTCGGGTCGAGCGCCGCGCGGGCCCGGGGGGCGCTGCGCCGCAGCCTCGACGAGGCGACCGCGGCCCTGCGCGCGGCGGGCGCGGCGAGCGGTCCGGCCGCGCGGCGGCACGACCAGTAGCGTGGCGGCATGAGGATCAGCCGGAGCTTCGAGTACCCCGCCGACCCGCACGCCGTCGCCGCCATGGTGGCCGACCCGGCCTTCCAGGCCCGCAAGTGCGAGGCCACCCACGCCGAGAGCCACACCGAGTCGGTGACGCCGCTCGGCGACTCGACGCAGATCCGCACCCGCCGGGTGATGCCGACCGACGACTTCCCCGACTTCGTCCGCTCGATGGTCGGCCCGAAGATCGCGGTGAGCGAGACCTACGTGTGGTCCGCCCCGGCGGCCGACGGCTCGCGCGACGGGACCGTCGAGGTCGAGGTCGGGGACGGCAAGGTCCCGGTCGCGATGACCGGGACCATGACGCTGCGCCCGGGCGGCCCCGGCTCCGTCGTGCGGATCGAGGGCGAGCTCAAGGCCAAGGTGCCGCTCATCGGCGGCCGCATCGAGAAGGCCGCCGAGCCGGCCGTGCTCGACGCGATCGCCAAGGAGCGCGAGGTCGGCCTGGAGTGGCTCGGCGCCTCCTGACGCCGAGCCCCTCCGGGACGCCGTACGGGCGCCTCAGCCCATGTGCGGGTAGGTGACGCCCGTCGGGGCGACGAAGGTCTCCTTGATCGAGCGGGCGCTGGTCCAGCGCAGCAGGTTCTGCGCCGCGCCGGCCTTGTCGTTGGTCCCCGACGCGCGGCCACCGCCGAAGGGCTGCTGCCCGACGACCGCGCCGGTCGGCTTGTCGTTGACGTAGAAGTTGCCCGCGGCGAAGCGCAGCCGGCTCGTCGCGTCGGCGATGGCCGCGCGGTCCGTGGCGATGACCGCCCCGGTCAGCCCGTACGGCGCCACGGACTCCATCTGGTCGAGCACGGCGTCGTACCGGCGGTCGGGGAAGACGTGGACGGCGAGGATCGGGCCGAAGTACTCGGTGGAGAACACCTCGTCCTCGGGGTTGTCGACCTGGAGCACCGTCGGGCGCACGAACCAGCCCTCGGAGCGGTCGTAGGTGCCCCCGGCGACCACCTGGACGCCGGAGGTGGCGCGGGCCCGGTCGATGACGGCGGCGTTCTTGGTGAACGAGCGCTCGTCGATCACGGCGCCCATGAAGTGGGAGAAGTCGGTGACGTCGCCCATCGGCAGGCCGTCGGTGATGCTCGCGAGGTCGCCCTTGATCTTCTTCCACAGCGAGGCCGGCACGTAGGCGCGCGACGCGGCCGAGCACTTCTGGCCCTGGTACTCGAAGGCGCCGCGGATCAGCGCCGTGCGCAGCACGTCGGGGTCGGCCGAGGGGTGGGCGAGGACGAAGTCCTTGCCGCCGGTCTCGCCGACGAGGCGCGGGTAGGTCCGGTACGACGCGATGTTCGCGCCGACCTGCTGCCACAGCGACTGGAAGGTCGGGGTCGAGCCGGTGAAGTGGATGCCGGCGAGGTCCGGGTCGGCGAGCGCGACCTTGCTGACGTTGAGGCCGTCGCCGGTGACGAGGTTGATGACGCCGGCGGGCAGGCCCGCGGCCTCGAGCAGCTCCATCGTCAGCTGCGCGGCCAGGCCCTGGGTCGGCGACGGCTTCCACACGACCGTGTTGCCCATGAGCGCGGGGGCGGTCGGCAGGTTGCCGGCGATGGCGGTGAAGTTGAACGGCGTGATCGCGTAGACGAAACCCTCGAGCGGACGGTGGTCGGTGCGGTTCCACACGCCCGTGCTGTTGAGCGGCGGCTGCTCGGCCATGATCTGCCGGGCGAAGTGGACGTTGAGCCGCCAGAAGTCGATGAGCTCGCAGGCGGAGTCGATCTCGGCCTGGTAGCAGGTCTTGCCCTGGCCGAGCATCGTCGCCGCGTTGAGGGTCTGGCGCCACGGGCCGGAGAGCAGCTCGGCCGCGCGCAGGAAGACGGCGGCGCGGTCGTCGAAGGACAGGGCGCGCCAGCCGGGCGCCGCGTCCTTCGCGGCCTGCACGGCGTCGCGGGCCTCGGTGAGCGAGGCGTTCCGCATCGTGCCGAGGACCTTGCGGTGCGCGTGCGGCTGGCGCACGTCGATCTTCTTGCCCGAGCCGAGGACCCGGCGGCCGCCGATGGTGTGCGGCAGCTCGCGCTGCTCGGCGCCGAGGCGGGCCAGCGCGAGCTCGAGCTCGGCGCGCTCGGCGCTGCCGGGCGCGTAGTCGAGCACGGTCTCGTTGACGGGAGAGGGAACCTGGGTCACAGCGTCCATGGCCGTCATGCTCCCACGGCGCGGCGCGGGAGCAGGACGGGGGAAACCCGCTGGCTCCGCGGGCGCGACGCTCCTACCGTCGGGGTCGTGGACGTGGTCCTCGAGCGGGTGGACGGCCGTCGCTACCGGATCGGGGCGACGCGCGGTGGCCGGTACGACGTCGGGGCGGACGTCGTCGTGCGCCCCGGGCCCGGCGGCGCGGACCTGCCGCACGACCTCGTCCACTTCGCGGTGGAGGAGGTGGCCGGGCTGACCCTCGGCATCTACGGCCAGGTCGCCGCGGGCGGGGACGTCGGCGGGTTCTTCCGCACCGGCCACCCGCGCACCCTCGCCGAGCGGCAGCGCTCCGAGCGGGTCGGCCGCGCGGGCCGCCACGAGGTCGAGCGCTCCGAGCTGCTGGCCGGGCTCGTCGGGCCCGACGGGCGGATGCGGCCGCACCCGGACGTCGACGAGCGGCTCCGGGGGCGGATCGAGGCCCGGCTGGCCGAGCTCGTCGACGCCTGGCGCGCGGTGCCGGCGGGCGGGCGGCTGGTCCTGCCCTGGCCCGAGCACCTGCAGCTGCGGCACGGCCGGCTGCCGGGCGAGCGGCGCGCGGAGGTCAGCGGCCGGCGGCGGTGAGCCGGACGACCTCGGCGAGCTCGGTGACGTCGTACCAGAGCAGGTCGGGCTCGTCGCTGCCGCCGGCCGGGGGCTCCTCGACGTGCAGCGCGACGACCTTGCCGAGCGCGACGGCGTCGCGCAGCGCGAGACGGCTCGGCGGCGAGGTGGCCGGGGCGCGCAGGTCGAGCCGGTCGGAGGGCACGTCGGCGGCCACGACGACGACGAGCGACGATCGCGACTCGCGCGCCGCCAGACCCGCGGCGAGGGCGTCCTGCAGGGCGAGGTACTCCAGGCCCTCCTCGTCCTCCTCGGGGTGCGCGCGCTCCAGCGCCGTCGTCACGGCGTACCCGTCGGCGACGCGGATCCCCTTGTCCTGGTGGAGGGTCCGCACGCCGGCGGGGCCGAGCGGCAGGTAGACGCGGCACTGGTGCACGGGGCTCCTCGGGGGCTCTCGGGTGCTCTCGGGTGGGGGGTCAGAGGCTGTCGGAACGGGGCTCGGGCAGCTCGGCCGGGTCGGCGAGCGCGGCGAGCGAGGTGCGCAGCGACGTGATCACGACGGTAGGCCGGCGGCTGACGTCCATGAGGTTGCCGCCCATCGCCTCGAGGTCCTCGTGGCCGGGGCCGATCATCGTCACCTCGGCGCCGTCGGCGTGCAGGACGGCGACCTCCTTGAGGGCCCGCGCGGTGACCCGGTTGCGCCACTGCCGCTCGAGCCGGCTGACCAGCGCGGACGGGGCGTCCGAGTCGAAGGAGACCTGCGGCGCGAGGACGAAGACCTCGTCCAGGCCGCGCCCGACGAGCAGGTCGAGGTTGGTCGAGGACCAGGTGCCGCCGTCGATGAACCGCCGCTCGCCGATCCGGACCGGCTCGTACCACCCGGGGATGGCGCACGAGGCCATGACCGCCTCGGCGGCGTCGACGACCGGCGCACCCTCGCGGCCGAAGGGGACCCGGACCCCCGCGTCGTAGTCGACGGCGGCGACGGTCAGGCCCGCCCGGGGCGGCCAGCCGGACGGGACGACGTGGCGCACCATCGCGCCGACGCTGTCGAGCCGGCCGCGGCCCTCGGGCAGGAACGCGGCGAGCACGGCGGTCGGCGGCAGCTGGCGCAGCTCGCGGATCCCCTTGCGCAGCAGCACCGGTGAGCCGAGACCGGCCCGCGGCGTGGGCGGGCGGTCGCCTCCGGTGGCCGACTCGTAGTCCCACGTGAAGCCGGCCAGCGGCCCCTCGTCGACGTGGCCCTCGAGCTGGTGGGTGCGGATCTGCGCGACCGACACCCCGGCGGCGAGCAGGGTGACGAGGACCGACCCGGCCGAGGTGCCGACCAGCTCGTCCACCTCGCGCACGTCGACGCCGAGGGTCTCCTCGAGCGCGGTGAGCGCGCCCACCGCCCACGCGGCGCCGAGGACCCCGCCGCCACCGACGACCAGCCCCCGACGCGGCCGGGTCACCCGGCGCCCTCGCGCTTCTGCGACAGCTCGGCGAGCGAGTCGACGATGCTCTGCCCCAGCACCTCGACGTCGGGCATGGCGTTGCGGTCGGCGTTGAGCCCGTAGTAGACCCCGCCGTCGTACGACGTCAGCCCGATGGCGAGCGCCTGCCCGCGGGCCAGCGGCATGACGGGGTAGGTCGAGAGCATCGGCGCGTGCCCGGCGTAGAGCGTCGACTGCGGTCCGGGGACGTTGGTGACGACGACGTTGAACAGCCGCCGCGACATCGCCGACCCGAGCCGGGCGCCGAGGGCGTGCAGGGTCGGCGGGGCGAAGCCCGCGAGGCCGACGAGCCGCTCGGCGCCGACGGCCTGGCCGCCCTCGATCTGCTGGCGCATGGCGAAGGCGACCTGGTGCAGGCGCATCGACGCGCCGGGCTCGCCGACGGGCAGGTCGACGAAGCACGCGGTGAGCCGGTGCCCGACCCCCGCGCCGCTGCCGTCGCCGGCGCCGTCGATGCTCACCGGCACCATGGCGCGCACGACCGAGCCCGGGCCGACCGGCTCGCCGCGGGTGAGCAGCCAGGTGCGGAACGCGCCGGCGATCGTCGCGAGGACGACGTCGTTGATGCTCACGTCCTCGGCGTAGGCGCCCTGGCCGAGCCGGGCGCGCACCCGCCGGTGGTCCTCGAGGTCCGTGCCGACCATGACGAAGCGGCGGGCGGCGCCGATCTCGGCGTTGAGCGGCGACACCGGCGCCGGGCGGGCGGCGCCGCGGGCCACGGTCGACAGGAGCGAGCCGACGCCGCGCAGCACCCGCTCCCCCACCTCGCGGACCTCGTTGGCGCCCCCGCGGACGGCGTCGAGGGCCTGGCTGGGGCCGAGCAGGTTGTCGACGACGGCGTCGCCGACGAGCTGGAGGTCGGTGGGCTCGGAGCGCGGGCGCCAGGCGTCGGTGACCGGCGCGGGCTCGCCCGGCTCGCCGTCGAGGACGAGCTGGGAGATGTCGACGGCGTGCACCCCGTCGACGAGGGCGTGGTGGGTCTTGGTGACGACGGCGAAGCGGTCCAGCTCGAGGCCCTCGATGAGGTAGACCTCCCACAGCGGCCGGCGCCGGTCGAGCGGCCGCGACTGGATGCGGGCGACGAACTCCTGCAGCTGGTCGTCGCCGCCCGGGCGCGGCAGCGCCGACTGGCGCACGTGGTAGCTGAGGTCGAACGCCTCGTCGTCGACCCAGACCGGGTTGGCCAGCCGGCCGGGCACCTCGCGCACCTTCTGCCGGAAGCGCGGGTAGCCGACGATCCGCCGCTGGACGAGGGTCGACAGCTCCTCCAGCGAGAACCCCTCCGCCGGGGTCTCGAACACCATGACCGAGCCGACGTGCATGAAGGTCGTCGGCTCCTCGAGGTAGAGGAACGACGCGTCGAGGGACGTCAGCCGGTCGGGCACCGCCTCATCGTGTCAGAGCGGGTACGGCGCGCGGGGTCCGTGACCGGACCGTGTCCGGGAACTCACAGCGGCGGACCGCCGGGGCGGGTCCCCCCGACGAGGCTGCGCAGCGCGTCCCGGACCAGCTCGGCGGGGACGGTGCCGGGGGCGACGCTCGCGGTCAGCTCGAGGTGGTCGCGCAGCCGGTGGGCCACGAGGCTGAGGCCGTCGGGCGCCACCGGGAACCCGGCGCCGACGTACCGCCCGCGCCGGCCCTCGAGCCAGGGCAGCGTGTCGCTGCCCGGCAGGCCCGGCACGGTGTTGAAGGTCAGCCGCAGCGGCGCGCCCGGCCCGCCGCCGGCGGACGGGGGCCGGAGCAGCGCGCCCACCGCACCGAGCACGGTCGCCGGGACCGGTCGCCCGCTGGCGACGACGTGGGCGAGCGCGCTGCCGACCGCGCGCGGGTCGAGCAGGTCGCAGGGCAGCCGGACGGCCTTGGCCAGGTTGCCGCCGACCGCGGTGCCGGGGGGGAGCCCGACAAGGTAGCGGCGCAGGTCGACGAGGGTGAAGAGGCCGGAGGTGTCGAGGGGGACGCCGGCGTCGACGAGGGCCCGCGCGGACAGCGTGGCCAGCGCCGCCGCGAGCGGGGCGCCGGGGGCGTGGGCGTTGCGCCAGCGGCTCACCGCGGCGAGGTCGGCGGGCTCCAGCCGGGTGCCGACCAGGCGGGTGCCCGACCCGGGGCCCGCGTCGACCCGGTCGGGCGGGCCGGCCCCCCGGCCCCGCGGACCGGCCCCGACCGGGCGCCGCTGCACGGCGAGGCGGGCCCAGTCGCGGGCGTGGGTACGGGTCTGCGCGAGGGCCGCCCGGCCCAGCAGGCCCGCGTCGAGGCGGCGCTCGCGCAGCACCGGGCCGGGGTCGCCGAGCAGGAGCGAGCGCAGCAGCAGCGCGGTCGTGACGGCGTCCCCGACCATGTGCGAGGCGGTGCAGCCCAGCGACGTCGGCCCGACGGTGACCCGGACCGGCAGGTCCTCCTCGTGGCCGCGGGTGAGGTCCTCGAGGGCGGCCTCCTCCTGCCCCGGCCGGGGGTCGGGGCCGGCCACGACGACCCGGTCCAGGTGCTCCTCGACCCGGTCCGGGTCGACGGGGACCCAGCGCAGGCGCCGCGGGTCGAGGAGGGCGCCGTACGGGGTGTCGGGGCGGCCGGTGACCACCGCGCGGACCGTCGCGCGGACGACGTCGACCGGGGGGACGCGCACCCCGCTGACGAGCAGCGCGGCGTACCGCCCGGCCCAGGCCCGGTCGACCGCGGCGACCCGTCGCCCCGGAGGTGGGCTCACGCCGCGCCTCCCACCCCGGCGGCGTCGAGGACCTCGAGGTAGACCTCACGGGTGCGGGCGGCCACGTCGTCCCAGTCGGGGACGCGCACGCGGACGCGGCCCTCGCGCCCGGTCTCCTCGAGGGCGCTGCGCACGGCGGTGGCCAGCAGCGTCGGCCCCGCCGTCCGCGGGACGAGGGTGGCGCTGCCGTGCAGGTGCTCGCGGGCGACCTCGCGGTGGGCGGGGATGTCGCTGAGGACGGTCCGGCAGCCGGCCGCCGCCGCCTCGACGGGCGCCATCCCGAACGCCTCGTGCGCGGACATCGAGACGAGGACGTCGGCGGTGCGCAGCCAGCGGTGCAGCTCGGGGGTGGCGACGTCGTCGAGGACCCGCACCCGGTCGGCGAGCCCGAGCCGCGCGGCGAGGGCCCGCAGCCCGTCGCGCTCGGGCCCGCGCCCGACGACGACGAGCCGGGCCCCGGGGACGTCCGGCATCGCCTCGACGACCCGGTCGTGCCCCTTGTAGGGCTCGAGCCGCCCGACGGCGAGGACGGTCGGCCCCTGCTCGGGCCAGGGGTCGGCGGCCCGGATCGCGGCGGTCTCGGCGCCGTTGGGGATGACGGTGGTCCGCGCGGCGACGCCGGGGAAGTCCTGCTCGAGCAGCCGGGCCTCGGCGGCCGAGACGCAGACCACCCGGTCGGCCGCGGCGACCAGCCGGGCCCCGAGGTGCCGGTAGCCGCCGTGCAGCACGCGGGCCGCCGCCGAGTGCCCCGTCCCGTGGTAATGCGGGGTGAGGACGACCGGGTGGCGCCGTCCGGCGAGCGCGGCGAGGCCGCTGAGGGCGTGGTAGCTGTGCACGTGCAGGACGTCGCCGCGGCCCGCCTCGCGCAGGCCCGCGACGACGAGCCCCGGCGCGGTGGTCATGCCCGGGGTCGGCAGCGACCGGTAGCGGCGCACGACGACCCCGTCGAGGACGTCCTCGCGCCCGCGCAGCGCCGGGTCGGGCGTGCCGGCGAGCACCCGGACCGCGTCGCCCCCGGCCGCGAGCCGGCGCGCGACCTGGGCGACGTGCTCCTCGACGCCGCCGCGGTCGGGCGGGTAGCCGGGGCTGACGACGGTGACGCGCAGCCGGTCCGGTCGGGCGGGGCTCACGGGCGCGGCCCGGCGGAGGTGGTGGCGATCGTGCTCGTCCTCGGGCTCGTGGTGGGCAGCGCCTCGAGGACGCGGTCGGCGTAGAACGAGTATCCCGCCGCGTCCGGGTGGATGTCGTCCCGGGTGCAGACGTGCGTGAGCGCGCACACCCGGGCGACGGGGGCCGCCACCCGGCGGCCCTGCACGGTGGTCGTCGTCGGGGTGAGGGGGTCGTAGGCGCCGGTCAGCGCGGCGACGTCGACGAAGCGCGCGCCGGCGGCCGCGTAGGTCCGGGCCAGCGCCGGGCCGAGCAGGTCGCGGAAGACGGGGACCGAGGCGCGGGCGCGGGCGGCCTCGCGCTCGCCGCCCCGGGCGAGCTGCCCGAGGACCACGTCGGGGTAGCCGAGACCGACGACGGTCGCCGTCGGGGCGAGTCGCCGTACGGCGGCCAGCAGGGTGCCCAAGCGGGTGGTGAGGCCGGGCAGGGCGGCGCGCACGCAGTCCGCCGCGTCGTCGCGGTCCAGGCACGGCAGGACGTCGTTGCCGCCGAGGACGACGGTGACCAGCCGCACCCGGCCGGCCCGCTCGCCCAGCACCTGCTCGAGCGCGGCGAGCTGGGTCGTGCCCGGGTGGGCGAGCAGGTCCGGTCCGTAGGGGGACGTGCACCGGGTCTCGGTGAGGACCGAGTCGGTCGTCGCGCCCGGGCAGGCGAGCTGGACGAGCTCGAGCGCCCGCGGGGTGCCCGCGAGGCGGCGGACGACCTGGACGGCGAAGCCCTGGTCCGTGGGGAAGCCGCCGGGCTGGTAGCCGGCGGCGTACGAGTCGCCGACCGAGACGTACGTCGCCGCGCCGGGAGGGGAGCCCGTGGCGGCGGTCGCGGCGGTCGCGGTGGCCGTGGTGGACGGGGTGGACGTGGGGGTCGGCGACGGCGCGCAGCCGCCGAGGAGCGCGACGAGGGGGACCGCCAGGAGGGTCATGATGGCCGGGAGGGCCGGGCGTCGGCGCGGGCGTCTCGGCACGGGGCTCCCTGCGGTGGGTGGACGGCGCGGCTGACGGAAGAGTCGCTTCTGCCCGGTATGGTAGGCGACCGTCGGCAGGGGGAACCGCCGTGAGCCCTCCTGGGCTCCCGACGTGAGGAGCTCGATGACCACGTTGACCGTCGTCATGCCGGTCCACGACGAGGCGGCGGGCGTCCTCACCGCGGTGGGCCGCGTCCTCGCGGTGAACTACCCCTGCCCCACCCAGGTCGTCGTCGTCGACGACGCGTCGCAGGACGCGACGTGGGAGCGGCTGGAGACGGTGGACGACCCGAGGGTGCGGCTCGTGCGGCACGAGCGTCCCCGGGGGCGCGGCGCGGCCGTCCGGACCGGCGTCGGCCAGGCGTCGGGCAGCCACGTGCTCGTCCTCGGCGCCGACCTCGCGTACTCCCCCGACGACGTCCCCGCGCTGCTGGCCCCCGTCCTCGACGGGGTCGCCGACCACGTGTTCGGGGTGCGGGTGCTCGGGCTGCACACCCGCTTCCCGTCGTTCCGCGCCGCCGTCGGCGGCCGGGCGACGACGCTCGCCGCCAACCTGCTCTACGGGTCCTGCCTCACCGACCTGCACGCCGGCCTCAAGGTCGTGCCGACCGCGCACGTGCGCGCCCTCGGCCTCGAGAGGACCGGGGCCGCGCTCGGCACCGAGCTGACCGCGCGGCTGCTGCGCGCCGGTGTGCGCCCCTACGAGGTGGCGGTCTCCTACCGGGGCCGCCCGCCGGTTGAGGGCCGCGGCCCGACGGTGCGGGAGGGGCTGCGCCGCCTCGCGGTCCTCGTCCGGGTGCGGCTCGCCCCGGCGCGGCCGCTGCCCCCGACGGGGGCGTCGGCGGGTCCGGTCGCGCGGCCGACGGGCGGGGTCCCGGCCGACGCGGGCCCCGAGCACCGGCGCGTCGGGTGAGCGGCGTCTGCCTCGTCGGCCCGGGTTTCCGCTTCCTGTCCGGGCTGTCGGTCTACACCTGCCGGCTGGCCAACGCGCTGGCGCAGGACGGGCAGGACGTCGACGTCGTCCTCCTCGACCGCCTCGTCCCGGCCCGGCTCTACCCGGGCGGCCACCGCGTCGGCGCGCCGCTGTCGTCGCTCGCCTACGACCCGCGGGTGCGGGTGGCGGCGCAGGTCGACTGGTACGGCGCCGGGCTGGTCCGCGCGCTCGCCCACCTGCGGCGCCGCCGGCCGCGCGTCCTCGTCCTGCAGTGGTGGACGGCGGCGACCCTGCACACCTACCTCGCCCTCGCGCTGGCCGCGCGCCGGCTCGGGGTCCCCGTCGTCCTGGAGTTCCACGAGCTGCAGGACACCGGCGAGGCGGCGGTGCCGCTCGTGGCGCCGTACCGGGCCGCGCTCGTCCCCACCCTGCTGCGCCTGGCCTCCGGTGCCCTCGTGCACACCGAGCACGACCGGGAGATGCTCCAGCAGGCGTACGGCGACACGCTGGCGCACCTGCACGTCGAGGTCGCCCCGCACGGCCCGTACGACCACCTGCCGACCACCGCGACGCCGCCCGGGGGGTCCGGGGCGGGCGACGAGCAGGACGTGACGCGGCTGCTCTTCTTCGGGCTCATCCGGCCCTACAAGGGCCTCGAGGACCTCGCCGAGGCGTTCGACGGGCTGACCGACGAGCAGGCGCGGCGCTTCCGGCTCACCGTCGTCGGCGAGACGTGGGAGGGCTGGACCCGGCCGACGCGGATGCTCGCCGGAGGCCGGCACCGCGACCGCGTCGAGGTCGTCAACGAGTACGTCACCGACGAGGCCGCCGGCGCGTACTTCGCGGCCGCCGACGCGGTGGTGCTGCCCTACCGGCGCGGCTCGGCGAGCGGGCCGCTGCAGATCGCCATGAGCCGCGGCCTGCACGTCGTCCTCTACGCCGTCGGCGGTCTCGTCGAGGCCGTGCGCGACTACCCCGGCGCACGGCTCGTGCCGCCCGACGACGTGGCCGGGCTGCGGCAGGCGCTGCTCGACCTCGAGCCCGTCCGGCACGAGCGCTTCCCCGACCCGCACTCGTGGGACCGCACGACGGCGGCGCTGGACCGGCTCGCCCGGCCCGGGTCCGCCGCGGGCTGACGTGGGGGTCGGGTCGTGGACGCGGTGACGGCGGGCGACCTCGTCCGGGCGCCCGGCGGGACCGGGACCACCGCCGCGCGGGGGGTCCGGACGTCCGCCCGGGTGGCGGTGGTGCTCGCGGCCGCGGCCGGGATCCCGGTCGTCGGGCTCGCCTACCGGCTGTCCGGGTCCGGCGCCTGCGCACAGCTGTACTACGCCGTCTTCTGGGCCGGCCTGCTGCTGGCCGCGCTGCCCGTGACGGTCCTCGTCGTCCGGGCCGGCACGCACCGGCGCGACCGGGTCCTCGGGCTCGCGCTGCTGGCCCTGGTCACCGCCGCGCCCAAGTACCTGCGCAACCCCGCGGGACCGCTGTACCACGACGAGTACGCGCACTGGCGCGAGGCGCTCGACGTCCTCGCCGGCGGGGCGCTGCGCCCGCCCAACGCGATCATCCCCATCGCGGCGGACTACCCCGGCACGTCGGCGCTCACCGCGCTCGTGCACGCCCTGTCCGGGCTCGACGTGTGGGGGTCGGGGCTGCTGCTCGTGCTGTCCGCCCACGTGCTGGCCTTCTTCGCCGTCCTCGTCCTCGGGCAGGTGCACCTCGGCTCGGCGCGCGCGGGGGCGGTGTCCGCGGTCGTCTACTCGCTCAACAGCTCCGTGCTCTACTTCGACACCCAGTACGCCTACGAGTCGGTGACGATGCCGTGGTTCCTCTGGGTCCTCGCGCTCACCTCGCTCGCCGCGCGCGAGCCGCGCCCGGGGGCGCGGCGCGGGCTGGTCGCCGGGGCGGTCCTCGTGGCGGCGGCCACGGTGGTCACCCACCACCTGACGACGCTGTCGCTCGCCGGGGTGCTGCTGCTCGTCACCCTCGGTCAGGCAGTGCGTCCCCGGCTGCTCGGCCGGACCCGCCCGCGCGGGGCCGGGGCGCCCGGCCCGGGGGACGACGTCGTGGTCCCGGCCCCGGCCGCGCACCCGCGGGTGTGGCCCGTCGTCACCGCGGCGGTGCTCGGGCTGGCCGGGCTGTGGGTCGGTCTCGCCGCGCGCGCGACCCTCGGCTACCTCTCGCCGTACGCCGGCAGCTCGGTCACCCAGCTGGGCGACATCGCCTCCGGCGACGGGCGGACGGGTCGCCGGCTGCTCGCGGCGTCGTCGCAGCCGCTGTGGGAGCGCGGGCTGTCGGGGCTGGCGCCGCTGCTCGTCGGGCTGGTCTGCCTGTGGGCGGTGCTCCTCGTGCGGCGCACCCGGACCCGCTGGTCCGGCGACACCCTGGCGCTCATGGTGTTCGGGCTCGTCTACTTCCCGTCCGTCGCCTTCATCCTCGCGCCGATGGGTGCCGAGGGGGCGCGCCGGTCGTGGGCCTTCACGTACGCCGGCGTCGCGCTGCTCGTCGCGCTCGCCGTCGCCCACCCGCCGCGGGCGCCAGGTCCCCTGCGTCGGGTCCCCGCGCGGTGGTGGCCGCGGCTGGGGGTGCTCGCCCTCGCGGCGGTGATGGTCGGCAACGTCGGCGCCGGGCTCAACGACCCCTACCGCTTCCCGGGCCCCTTCACCTGGGGCTCGGACACCAACTCCGCGAGCGCCGAGGCGCGCACCGTCGCCGAGCAGCTCGGCATCGCGGTCGGCCCCGACGGGCCGGTGCGGGCCGTCGCGGACCGCTACACCGGTCTGGCCCTGTCGGCGTACGGCGGCGTCTACGTCGCCACCCCGTCGACCGGCTTCCCAGCCGCCGACCTCGCGCAGACCGACCGCGACCCGGAGCCCGACCTCGTGCGCCAGCTCGTCGAGTCCCGGTACGACTACCTCGTCGTCGACACCCGGATGGCCGACGCGCCGGCCTTCAACGGCGACAACTACGGCGACGCCGACCCGCTGAGCGGTCGGGCCACGCCCCGCGCGTTCCTCGAGCGCCTCGACACGGTGCCGTGGGCCTCCCGGGTGATGAGCACCGACCACCTGCGCGTCTACCGGCTCGACCTGAGCCGGGTCGGGCGGACCCTGGGGACGGTCCCGTGAGGCCCGGGGACCGGCCGGGGGCCGGGCGGGCGGTGTCGGGGCGGGCGCTCGAGGCGCTGGCCGGGGTCGCCCTCGTCGCGTCGGCCGTCGGGATCGCGCTCGCCGGGGCGCCGAGCCCGGTGCGCACGCTGTTCTCGCTGCCCGTCGTCGTCCTCGTCGCGGGTCGGGCGCTGGGGGCCCTCGTCCTCGGGGCGCGGCCCGCCCCCGAGCGCCGCGCGGTCGTCGACGAGGGCACCCTGCGCGTCGTCGTCCCGGTGCTCCTCGGGGTCGTCGCGGCCCTCGGCTCGGCCCTGCTGCTCGGGCTCGTCCTGACCCCGGCCCTCGGGGTGCGGGTGACGACCACCTCGCTGCTCGTCGCGGCGGGCGCGGTCGCGGCGGCGCTGCACCTGGTGGCGACCGCGGGGCGCCGTACGGGCGGGGGCCGCCACGACCGCCGGCGGACGGCGCTGGTCGCCCGCCGGGTCGTCCTGCCGGCGCTCGGCGCCGTCCTCCTGCTCGTCGGCGCCGTCGCGGGCGCCCGCGCCCTCCTCACCGAGCGCGTGGAGCGCTACACGCAGCTGGCCCTCACCGACCCGCCCATCTCCTCGCCCGACGGCCTCGTCGTCGCCCCCGGCGCTCGGGTCACCGTCGGCTGGGTCCTGCGCGCGTACGACGAGCCGCTGCCCACCGACCCCCCGGTCACCCTCACCGTCGCCGGGGCCGCGGCGGGCGAGGTGACCCGCGGCGAGGCCGCGCCGCCCGCCGACGCCACGGGCGCCACCGCCTCCCGCGCCGGCACCGTCTCCGCCACGGCGCCGACCACCCCGGGCCTCTACCGCGTCGCGCTCACCGTCGGGGACGCCGGGGCCGCGCAGACGCTCGACCTCGTCCTCGAGGTCCGGCCGTGACCGCGGCGCCGGGGCTGGTCGGGCTGGTCGGGCTGGCCCGCTCGACGTGGCAGCGCCTCGGGCACGACCGGCTCTTCCGCAACAGCGCCGCCATCGTCCTGACGACCGTCGTCACCAGCGGCCTGGGCTACGTCATCTGGCTCACCGTGGCCCGGGTCGCCGGTGCCGACGTCAGCGGCGACGGGGCCGCGGTGACGAGCCTGCTCATGGCCGCGACCCTCGTCGCGGCGATCGGGCCGGCGGCGGCGATGATCGAGTGGCTGCCGCGCGCCCAGGGGGCGGCGCAGTGGCGCCAGCGGGTCACCGCCGGTCTCGTCACCACGAGCGTCGCCTCCCTCGTCGGCGGGGTCGCCGCGCTCTGGCTCGGCGGCTGGGTCTTCCACGTCAGCCCGTCGCTGCGCACCCCGGCCGGAGCCGTCCTCTTCGTCGTCGGGACGGTCGCGACCGCGCACGGCAGCCTCTTCGACTTCGTCTGCATCTCCCGGGCCCGGGGCTCGATGATGTTGCTGCGCAACGCGATCGCGTCCGCCACCCGCCTCCCCGTCGTCCTGCTGCCGCTGGCGGTGGACGGCCACCCGGTGCAGGTGCTGACCGCGTGGTCGCTGTCCGCCGTGCTGTCGCTCGTCGTCTGCGTGCCCGCCTTCGGTGGCCGGCGCGACGGCTACTCGCTGCGGCCCGACCTGCGCCGGGTCGGCCCCGAGACGAGGCTGATCGGGCGCTCCGTCGTCGGCCAGCACCTCATCACGGTGACCGCCATGCTCACGACGTACCTGCTGCCGGTGCTCGTCGTCGACGTGCTGACCCCGACCGACAACGCGCACTTCTACGTCACCTGGATGCTCGGGTCGGTCTTCGCCGTCATCAGCCCCGCCGTCTCCACGTCGCTGTTCGACGCGGCCGCCGGGGACCCGGCGGGGATCCCGCAGGCGGTGCGCCGCAGCGCGCGGATCATCGCGCTGCTGCTCGCCGGACCCGTCGTCGTCTACCTCCTCGCGGGGCGGCTGCTGCTGCGGCTCTTCGGCCCGGAGTACCCCGCCGCCGGCGGGCTGCTGCTCCTGCTCCTCACGGTCGCCGCGCTGCCCGACGCGGTGACCAACGTCGCCGTGTCGGTGCTGCGCGCCACCGACCGGCTCGGGACCGCCGTCGCGCTCAACGGGCTGATGACGCTCGCCACCCTCGTCGGCTCGACCCTGCTGCTGCCGCAGCTGGGGATCGCCGCGGTCGGGTGGTGCTGGCTGGCGGCCCAGACCGCGGGAGCGCTGTGGGCCCTGGCCGCCCGGCCCTGGCGGGTGCGCGTGGGGGCTCCCGCGATGCCGTCGGCCGGGGCGTGAGGGACGTCGTGCGGATCGTCCACGCCGTCGACGGCTACCCCCCGGTCCCGGGCGGGATGGAGCAGGCCGTGGAGGCGCTCGCCGTCGCGCAGGTCCGGGCCGGGCACGACGTCACGGTCGTCTCCCTGGCCGGGCCCGGCCTGCCCGCCGTCGAGGAGCGCGACGGGGTCCGCGTCGAGCGGGTCGCCACCCGACTCGGCGCCGTGGTCGACCGGTTCGCCGCGGACCCGACCCACCGGTTCCACCCCACCGTCCCCGACCCCGGCGTCGTGCGGCACCTGGCGGCCACGGTGCGTCGTACGGGCGCCGACGTGCTGCACGCCCACGGGTGGGTGCTGGCCTCGGCGACCCGGGTGGAGCTGCCGCCGCGCACCCTGCTGGCCCACACGCTGCACGACTACGGGCTGCGGTGTGCGACGAGGACGCTCGTGCCGCGACGGCGGCTCGACGTCGTCTGCCCCGGTCCGCGCGCGGACCGCTGCCTGCCCTGCGCGGCCGGGTTCTACGGGGTCGCCAAGGGGACCGCGCTCGTCGCCGGGCTGGCGGCCGGCGCGCGCGCCCGGCGGCGGGTGGGGCTGTTCCTGCCGATCAGCGACGCGGTGGCCGCGACGCTGCCGCCGCTCGCCCCGGGGCAGCACGTGGCCGTCGTCCCGAGCGCCGTCGCCGACGACGCGCTCGACGCCGCGGCGGCCGCGCCGCGCCCGGGGTGGCTCCCCGACGGCGACGTCGTCCTCTTCGCCGGGCAGCTGGGCGAGCACAAGGGCGTCGGCCTGCTCGCGCGGGCGCACGCGGCGATGCGCGCGCCGGTGCCGCTCGTCCTCGTCGGCGCGGCCCGGGCCGACACCCCGGTGACGCCCGGTTCCGCCGACCGGCCCGTGGTGCGCGTCGGCCCGCGGCCGCACGCGCAGGTGCTCGGGGCGATGCGCGCCGCCGCGGTCGTCGCCGTGCCCTCGCGCTGGGCCGAACCGCTGGGCCTCGTCGCGGTCGAGGCGATGGCCGCGGGCACCCCCGTCGTCGCGAGCGACCTCGGGGGTCTGGCGGACGTCGTCACCGCGGGTACGGGGCTCCTCGTCGCCCCGGGGGACCCCGTCGCCCTCGCCGCCGCCCTGGACGGTCTGCTCGCGGACCCGGACCGGCGCCGCGCCCTCGGCGCGGCCGGCCCGGCCCGGGCCCGCGACTTCGCGGCGTCGCGGGTGGCCCGTCGGGTCCTGGCCGCGTACGACGCCGCGCGGCCGACGGGCTGACCGACCCGCGGGCCGACCCGCCCCCTCCGGCGGGTCGCCCCTCCCGGGCGGGCGGCCTCCCGTCGGCCGCGGTCTCAGCGCACCGCCAGCAGCCCGGCGGCGACGGAGCGGGCGACGAGGTCGTCGGCCCACCCCGGGAACCACACCCCCGACGCGGGGTCGCCCGGGTGGCAGGAGCCGTCGGACTCCCCCGGGTGCTTGACCCACAGGTAGCCGTCGAGGACGCCCCCACCGGGCACCGCGCCGGGCGCGTGGCCCAGCAGGCGACCCGCGGGGTTGCACCAGTCGCCCGGACCGGCCGGCGCCGGGCCGGCGCCGTTGCGCGAGGTGTCGACGACGAGGTGCGGGTCCGCGGTGGGGTCCAGGGTGCGGACCAGCTCGGCGACCTGCCGGCCGTAGGCGACCTCGCCGTCGGTGGCGTAGAAGTTCGACACGTCGAGGCTGAAGCCGCGGGCCCGGCCGACGTGCGCCGCGACGAGCCGGGTCGCGGCCTCCTGCGGGGTCAGCCACCACTCGTGGCCGGCGTCGAGGTAGACGGCGGTGCCGGGGTCCGCGGTGAGCAGGTCGACGGCGGAGGCCAGGGTGGCCAGCCGGGCCGCGGTGTCGGTGGCCGTGCCGGAGCACGACCCCTGGGCGAGCGCGTCGGGCTCGACGACGACGAGGACGGGGCGACCGGCGATGGCCGTCCGGACCCCGGCGACCCAGGCCAGGTACGACGCCGCGCTCGTGGAGCCGCCGGCGGAGTAGCTGCCGCAGTCGCGCCCCGGGATCGCGTAGAGGACGAGGGACGGCAGCGCGCCCGCCGCGGTCGCCCGGTCGACGTAGTCGGCGATCCACTCGACCCGGTCGCCCGGGCCGACCCACGTCGCCTGGGGGACGGTCGCCAGCGCGCGCACGGTGTCGGCGGCGGCGCCGGTCAGCGAGCCGAGGGCCTGCTGCTGCGTCCAGTCCCGGCCGTCGGCGTAGAGCCGTCGGCCGGCCAGCGGGTTGGTCGTGGTGACCGGGACCGGGACCGGGTCCGGCAGCGTCGGCGTGCCGATGCCGACGACCTGCCCGCCCTGGGCGGGCACCGGTCGGGGACGGGTCGCGGGACCGGCCGGCGCCGCCGTGGAGGCGGCCGCTGCCGCACTCGTGCCGGGGCCGGGCGAGGCGGCCGCCGGCGCGGTGCGCGAGAGGCGGACCGACCCCGGTCGGGCCACGGACCGGCCGGTCGCGGAGGGGGCCCGCCGGTCGGCGGCGGCGCCCGTCCCGGTCACCGGGGGGACGGCGCTGCGGTCCGTCGACGGGGCCGGCGTCGCCGGCGCGGGCGCCGACTGCGTCGGCGTCGGCGTGGGCGTCGACGTCGGCGTCGGCGTCGGCCGTGGCGTCGCCGACCGTGTCGTGGCCGGGTCCGAGGGGACGCCGGGGACCAGCCGGAGCGTGCTGCCGCCCGCCGCGCGGGACGAGCCGGCGGCGCCGTCCTCGGACGAGGACGCCGACCACGGAGCAGAGGGGCCGGCGACGAGCACGGCGGTGGCGACGAGCGCCCCGAGGGGCGCGGGGCCGCGCCGGGCGGCGGATCGCCGGTGCGGGGCGACGAGCGAGCGGAGGGACACGAGGGGTCCTTCGGGCGCCGTACGGGCCGAGGGCGCGACGAGGTCGCGCCCGGGGGTCCGGCGCCGGTGTGGGGGGTGTGTGGGGTGGTCGTGCGCGAGAGGTCCGCGACCGGTCGCGGCGGGCGCGTCGGGGCGGGAGGGACCGCGTCGGGTGTGGGGCCCGGGCGGTGGACGGACGACGAGCAGGTCGTCCTGCGGTGGGACCGGTGCTGCCGGTTCGTGGTGCTGCCGGTTCGTGGTGCTACGGGTCGAGCGGGGTGCTGCGGCGGTCGGGCGGGGACCGGTGGGGGTCCGGGCGTCCGGGGTGGGGACCGTTCGCCGTGTGGCCGCCCCCGTGGGAGGGGCGAGCCGGCCGTCGGACCGCTAGCAGCAGGATAACGGACATAAGGGAAATCTTGCCAGCGATTCGCTGGGTTCGGTGGCGGCGGGCGGGCGGCGCTCCCGGGTCAGCGCCCGAGCCGGGCCCGGCGTCGGCGGGCGGGGGCCTCCACCCGGGCCAGCCGGGCGGCCAGGGCCCGCAGGGCGGTCCGCGCCGGCGACGTCGGGGCGGCCTCGGCGAGCACGCGACCGGTGAGCAGCGCGGCGTCGAACGCGGCCGCGTCGTCGGGGACCACCGCGACGGGGGTCACCCCCGCGAACCGCTCCAGGGCGGCGGTCACCTCGGCCTGCGGTCCGGGGCCGACGGCCGAGGCGCGCAGCCGGTTGACGACGACCTGCGGCGGCGGCGTCCCGACGGCGGAGAGCGACTGGAGCCCGCGCACCAGCCGCTGCAGCCCGACGGGGTCGCCGGCCCCGACGGCCACCACCTCGTCGGCCGCGGCCAGGGCGGCGAGGGCCACGCCGTTGCGGCGGGGGGCGAGCGTGTCGTAGCTCAGCTCCTCGTCGTCCTCGAGGTTGAACCCGATGTCGACGACGACGAGCGCGGCCAGCAGCCGTGCCACCTGCAGGACACGCTCGACCGCGGCGGGGCGCAGCTCGGGCCACCGCTCGGCGCGGGGCAGACCGGTCAGCACCCGCAGCCCGGGCAGGACCTGCGGGGTGAGCCGGGCCAGGACCGGCAGGTCGAGGGTGCCCTGGTCGGCGGCGCGGGTCGCCGCCGCCACCCCGGGCGCCTCGTCGAGCAGCGAGAGGGCCTGCGCCACGCTGGCGCCGTACGTGTCGGCGTCGACGAGCAGCGTCGGCACACCGAGACCCGCCGCCTCGGCGGCGAGGTTGAGCGCGACGCTCGTGCGGCCCGGCGCGCCCGTCGGACCCCACACGACGACCACGCGACCGGTGGCGGGGGCGATCCCCACCCCCTCGGGTCGGGGGTCGTCGGGCGACCCGTCGTCGGCCCCCGGCGACGGGTCGCCGGGCCCCGCCCCGCCACCCCTCACGGCGCGGTCGGACCCGTGCCCCGTCGGGTGCGCGGACGGGCCGCCCCCGCCGGGCCGGCCGGGCGGGTCGGCGGGGTCGTGGGGGTGGCCCGGGCCGGGCAGGAGCGTGCTGCCGGGGGAACCCGCGGCCCCCGCCAGCGCCCGGTCGACGGCGAGCGCCAGGTCGGTGGAGGTGGTGTCCGCGGGGACGACCACCTCGACCCCGAGCTGGCGCAGCCGGCGCTCGGACGACTCCTCGCCCGGGGTGCCGGCGCCGACGACCTCGACGCCGTGCCCGCGCAGGGTCGCGACGACGGTGAGGTCGAGCCCGCGCAGGTCGTCGGAGACGACGGCGACCCGGCCCAGGCCGGCGGCCGCCGCGGCGAGCAGGTCGGCGAGGTCCGGACAGCGCCTGGTCAGCTCGAGGTCGCGGGCCGCCTCCACCGCGGTGGCCAGCCGGCTGTCCCACCGCGGACCGACGGCGACGAGGACGCCGGTCACGACCCGGGGGTCCCGGGGGCCGGGACGAGGGTGAAGCGCGCCAGCGCGTCGGTCCCGGCGATGACCGCGCCGACCGAGCCGCGGGGCACCAGCAGCAGCACCGCGGAGCGGGCCGACGACGCACCGAAGGTCGAGGAGTCCTGCGGGACCCCGGCCACCGTCACCCCGGTCAGCAGCCGCTCGGCCTGGCGGTAGCGCTCCTGCGTCGTCGAGGGGTCGCGCCGGCTGACCCACAGGTCGACGACGGAGCCGGCCGTCAGGCCGGTGGCCGAGACGGCGTCGACGGAGACCGCGACCTGCTGGACGTCGACGTCCGCGCGCGGCCCCACGGACTCCAGGGGGACCAGCTGGCCCGACGGCACCGAGCGGACCGCGTACGTGTCGTCGGGCAGCGAGCGGTCGGCGGGGAGGTACCGCCCGGTGAGGTCGCCGAGCTGCACCTCGACCCGGCGCACGCTGCCCGCCGTGACGTGGTCCCCGACCTTGATCGTCGTCGCCGCCGCCCAGACGGGCACGGTGTCGCGGGCGCTGGCGACCGCACGGGCCCCGAGGGCCGTGGCGAGCAGGACGAGCAGGACCCCGACGAGCAGCCGGGGGTCGCGCCAGCCCGGCCGGCGCAGCCTCGTCGCGGTCGGCGTCGGCAGCGACGTGCCCACCGTGTCCCCCTCTCCCCCCCGCTCCTCGGAGCGGTCCGGTCGTGTCCCGGGCCCATCATGACCGACCCGACCCGGCCCCCGCAGCGGGTCCGGGAAGGCCTGTGGACGACGGCGGTCACCCGGTCGGGCTGTGGGAGGATAACGCCGTCGAGCCGCTGCTCACCCCTCTGGCACCGCCACCCTCCCGAGGACCTCGCACCGCATGAGCACCCAACGCTTCCTCCAGCTGTCGGAGGTCTCCGACGTCCTCAACATCTCCGCCGCCCAGGCCTACGCGCTCGTGCGCTCCGGTGAGCTGCCGGCCATCAAGGTCGGCGGTCGCGGGCAGTGGCGCGTCGAGGTGAGCGAGCTCGAGGGCTACATCGCCCGGATGTACACCGAGACCCGGGAGTTCGTCGCGGCGCACCCGTTCGGCGCCGCCGGCGGCGAGGACGACCCGCAGGACTGACCCCGCGAGCGTCCGCACCCGTCGGGCACCGGTGCCGCCGGGCTGCGGACGCCCCGGTGAGGGCGGCTCGGGTCAGCGGCGGCGGACGGCCGCGACGGCGGCGAACGGGATCGTCAGCACGGTCCGCACGTTGGCGGAGCGCCGGGGCAGGTCGGCGGGGTGCTCGGCGAGGTCGAGCACGTCCCGCCCGACCGCGTCGACCGTGCCGGTGACGCGGTGGCCGTCGACGTCGACGACGTCGACGACGCTGCGGTCCCGGCTGACGGCCCGCAGCGCGGCGCCGAGCGCGAACGCGCGCGCCACCGCCCCCGTCGGCGCCAGCCGGGCCGCGGGCAGGACGAGCGCGCGCACGGCCGGGTAGGCCACGAGCACTGGGTGGTCCGGATGCTCCTGCACCAGCACCCAGTCGGCCCCGACGTCGGTCACCGGGCCGCGGAGGACCCCCACCCCCGCCACCCGCAGCTCGACCTCCACCCCCGTGCCGTAGCACGCCGTCAGCCGTTCCTGCAGACCCAGCAGCGCCCGCTCGCGCCGGGTGCGGTCGGCCACCTCGGCCTCGAGCTCTTGGCGCTCCTGCTCGCGGACCACCGCCTCGAGGTCCTCGAAGAGCCGTTCCCAGCGCACGTCCCACGTCCCCTCCCGACCAACCGCCGGCGGACCGGCCGGCCCGCGCGAGGGGCGAGCGTACCCAGACCGGGGCCCACCCCGACGCCGGTGTCGCTCTTGACATCAGCAAGCAAACGGCATCAAATGACGGTCAACACGCCTGAGCGGCAGCCAGGGCCACGAGTCGAGGGGACCGGACATGCGGGACGAGCAGGGGCGGACGCGGCGCCCGTCGCGCGGAGCCGGGTCGGTGGGCGCCGTGCTGCTGCTCGCGGCGGCGGGCCTGCTGGGGGTGACCGCCCTCGGGGCGGGCCGGCTCGCCGTGTGGGGGTGGCCGCTGCGCGGCGGCGGTGGTCCCGGCGACCCCGGCGACGCGCTGCTCGCGCTCGTGTGGGCCGCGGTCGGCCTCGTCGCGGGCTACCTCGCGCTCGCCGTGGTCGTGTGCCTCGCCGCGGCCGCCCCGGGTGCGGTCGGCCGGGCCGGACGACGGGCCGCCGAGCGCGCCACGCCCGCCCTGCTGCGCCGCCTGGCCTCCGCGACCCTGGGGGGCGCGCTGCTCGCCGGCGGCCTGGCCCCGGTCGCGGCCCTCGCGGCCGGCGGGACGACGGGAGCCGGGGCGTCCCCGGCCGCCGTCGCCGGGCCCGCGGCGTGGTCGGCCCGGGTCGCCGGGTCCGGCCTGTCCCCCGACCTCACGCCCTCCTCCACGACGACGCCGCCCCCTCCCACCGCTCCCACCGCTCCCCCCGCATCCCCCACCGCCCCGACGGCGACCCGGGCGACGACGCCCTCGCTCGGCGCGCTCGCCCCGGCGGCGCCGCGGGTCCTCGTGGGCGCCGGGCCGCACGCCGAGGTGGTCGTCGCGCCCGGCGACAGCCTGTGGCGCATCGCGGCGGCCCACCTGCCCGCCGGGGCCGACCCGGTCCACGTCGCCCGGGCCACCTCCGACTGGTACGCGACCAACCGGGCCGTCGTCGGCCCCGACCCCGACCACATCGAGCCCGGCCAGGTGCTGCGGGCCCCCGACCAGGCAGGTGGACGATGACCGTCAGCCCCACGACCCCGAGCCCCACGACCCCGAGCCCCACGACGGCGAGCGGCAGGATCCGGGTGACGCCGGTCCCCCGGCGCGAGCCCCCGGTGATCTCGGCGGACGAGGCGTTCGCGCCGGCGCCCGCGCCGACGGGCTACGTGCAGGGCGCGCTCGCGCTGGCCCCCGCCCCGTTCCCGTCCGACGCCCGCGCCCGCGGCGGGCTGCCGGCGCGGCGGGCCGTGGCGGCCGGTCCCGTCGACGACGAGCCCGACCCGCTGTTCGATCGGCAGCCCACCTCCCGCGTCGACCTGCCCCCGCCGGGGCCCTTCGCCGCCCGGATCGGCCAGGCCCTCGTCGAGGTGCTGTGGGGCGCCCGGCCCGCGGTCCAGGTCGTCCGGTGGACCTCGCAGGAGGTGCACGCGGTCGTGGCGAGGCGCTCCCTCGTCGCGGCCCGGCGCGGGCTGCGCGCCCGCCGGCCCCCGGTCGTGCGCCGGGTCCGGGTCTGCGAGCCCGCCGACGGCGTGGCCGAGGTCGGGCTCGTGGTCGTCGACGGCGACCGCGTCCGGGCGGTCGCCCTGCGCCTCACCGGCCTCGACGGCCGGTGGGTGATCACCGAGCTGCAGGTCGGCTGAGGCCGACCGGCCGCGCCGGGGTCAGCGACCCCGGCGCTTGGCCTTCTTGCCGCGCCGCTTCGGCGAGGTGTCGGCACCGTCGGGGACGTCGTCGACGACCCGCTGCTCGACGCCGCCGCCGTCGCTCGGCGCCGAGTAGGTCAGCCGACGGGCGGTCGGGCCGCCCTCGAGCCCCTTGGCGACGATGACCGGACGACGGCCCGCGGCGGCACCGTCGGCGGGGGCGCCGACGGTGGCCGGCTCCTCCCCCCCGTCGGCCCCGGCAGCGTCACCGGTCCCGTTCTGGGCCCCGTTCGAGCCCCCGGCCGGTACGGCGTCCTGCGGGGCGTCCTGCGGTGAGCCGTCGAGGCCCCCCACGAGGTCGCCCACGGCCACGGGCGTGAGGCCGACCTGGGGCTGCTCGGGCTCGGCCGCGGTCACCTCGACGCTGAAGAGGTAGGCGACCGACTCCTCCTTGATGCCCTCCATCATGGCCTCGAAGAGCAGGAAGCCCTCGCGCTGGTACTCCACGAGCGGGTCGCGCTGGGCCATGGCGCGCAGGCCGATGCCCTCCTGGAGGTAGTCCATCTCGTAGAGGTGCTCGCGCCAGCGGCGGTCGAGCACGGACAGCACCACCCGGCGCTCGACCTCGCGCATGACGTCGCTGCCGAGGGACTCCTCGCGGGCGTCGTACGCGCGGTGGGCGTCGGACTTCAGCTCGTCGCGCAGCTGGTCGGCCGTGATGTGGTCCCGGCCCCCGACCTCCTCCGCGAGGTCGTCGATGGTCACCGTCACCGGCCGGTAGAGCGTGCGCATCGCGGCCCACAGCTTCTCGAGGTCCCAGTCCCCCGCGTACCCGTCGCTCGTCGCCGCGACGACGTAGCCGTCGATGACGTCGTTGACGAAGTGGCGGATCTGCTCCTCCATGTCGGCGCCCTCGAGGACCTTGCGGCGCTCGGCGTAGATGACCTGGCGCTGGCGGTTGAGGACGTCGTCGTACTTGAGGACGTTCTTGCGGATCTCGTAGTTCTGCGCCTCGACCTGGCTCTGCGCGCTGGCGATCGAGCGGGTGACCATCTTGGACTCGATCGGCTCGTTGTCCTCCATGCCCGCGGCCGACATGAAGCGGTCGACGATGGCGGAGTTGAACAACCGCATGAGGTCGTCCTGCAGCGAGAGGTAGAACCGGGACTCGCCCGGGTCGCCCTGGCGCCCGGAGCGGCCGCGCAGCTGGTTGTCGATGCGGCGCGACTCGTGCCGCTCGGTGCCGAGGACGTAGAGCCCGCCGAGCTCGGTGACCTCGGCGTGCTCCGCCTCGACCGCCTTCTCGGCGGCCTCGAGGGCGGCGTCCCAGGCGGCCTCGTACTCCTCCGGGCTCTCGACGGGGTCGAGCCCGCGCGCCTTGAGGTCCTCGACGGCCCGGAACTCGGAGTTGCCGCCGAGCATGATGTCGGTGCCGCGGCCGGCCATGTTGGTCGCGACGGTGACGGCGCCCTTGCGGCCCGCCTCGGCGACGATGTGCGCCTCCTGCTCGTGGTACTTCGCGTTGAGGACGGCGTGCTTGATCCCGCGCTTGCGCAGCTGGGTCGAGAGCAGCTCGCTCTTCTCGACGCTCACCGTGCCGACGAGGACGGGCTGGCCGTGGGCGTGCCGCTCGGCGATGTCGTCGACGACGGCCGAGAACTTCGCCTCGGCCGTCCGGTAGACGAGGTCGGCCTGGTCCTGGCGCACCATCGGCCGGTGCGTGCGGATCGGCAGCACCTCGACCTTGTAGATGGCGTTCAGCTCGGACGCCTCGGTCTGGGCCGTGCCCGTCATGCCGGAGAGCTTGTCGTACATGCGGAAGTAGTTCTGGAGGGTGATCGTCGCGAGGGTCTGGTTCTCGTTCTTGATCTCCACCCCCTCCTTGGCCTCGATGGCCTGGTGCATGCCCTCGTTGTAGCGGCGGCCCGCGAGCATGCGGCCGGTGTGCTCGTCGACGATGAGGATCTCGCCGTTCATGACGACGTAGTCCTTGTCCTTCTTGAACAGCTCCTTGGCCTTGATGGCGTTGTTGAGGTAGCCGATGAGCGGGGTGTTGACCGACTCGTAGAGGTTGTCGATGCCGAGCATGTCCTCGACCTTCTCGATGCCCGCCTCGAGCACCCCGACGGTCCGCTTCTTCTCGTCGACCTCGTAGTCGCCCTCGCCGGACTCCAGCTCGCCGCGGGTCAGCCGCTTGGCCAGCCGCGCGAACTCGACGTACCACTTGGTCGCGGCCTCGGCCGGGCCCGAGATGATGAGCGGCGTGCGGGCCTCGTCGATGAGGATCGAGTCGACCTCGTCGACGATGGCGAAGTGGTGGCCGCGCTGGACGAGCTCGTCCGGGCTCCACGCCATGTTGTCGCGCAGGTAGTCGAAGCCGAACTCGTTGTTCGTGCCGTACGTGATGTCCTTGGCGTACTCGGCGCGGCGCTGCTCCGGCGTCATCGACGCGAGGATGACGCCCGTCTCGAGGCCGAGGGCGCGGTGGACGCGGCCCATCAGCTCGGACTGGTACTGCGCGAGGTAGTCGTTGACGGTCACGACGTGCACACCCTTGCCGGTGAGCGCGTTGAGGTACGACGGCAGCGTGGCGACGAGGGTCTTGCCCTCACCGGTCTTCATCTCGGCGACCGCGCCCTGGTGCAGCGCGGCGCCGCCCATGAGCTGGACGTCGAAGTGCCGCTTGCCGATCGTGCGGCGGGCGGCCTCGCGGACCGCGGCGAAGGCCTCGGGCAGCAGGTCGTCGAGGCTCTCGCCGTCGGCGAGCCGGGACTTGAAGACGTCGGTCTCCGCGCGCAGCTCGGCGTCGGACAGCTTCTCGAAGTCCTCCTCCAGGGCGTTCACCTGCACGGCCACCGACTCGAGCTTGCGGATGACGCGCCCCTCACCCACGCGCAGCAGCTTCTCGAAGACCTTCGGCACGCTCTTGCTCCCTGCTCTCATCGGCTCTCGTCGGCGTTGCTCGCCCCCGGTCGGCCGCGGTCGACCACGACCCCGCCGGCGCGATCAGCGTAGTCGCTGCCCGCTCCGCCGCCCCAATGCCCGCGCGCGGGCCGCGCGCGGGCCGCCTTGCCGCGGCGCGGCGGCGCTGGTTGGGTGAGGCCATGTCGGGCGCGTCGGTCGAGCTGCGTCCGGCGGACGACGCCCCGCCCGGGGCCCCGACCCGCCGGTACGACGTCCTCGACGCCGCCGGCCGCCGGGTCGGCGGGGTCGTCCTCGCCGACGGTCCCGAGCCGGGCGGCACCGTGCTGCGCGGCGGGCTGGACCCGGCCCACCGCGGCGCCGGCCTCGGCCGCGCCGCCCTCGACGCCGTCCTCGACCTCGTCCTCGGGGACGACCCGGCCGGCGTCCTCGGGGACGACGCGGTCGGCCCGACCCGGGGCGAGGCCGGGCGCGCGGCCCGGGTCGAGGTCCGGGTCGACGCCGACGACCGGGCGGCCCTGCGGCTGCTGCGACGGGCCGGCTTCCGGACCGTCGGGACCCTGCGACCGGGCCGGCCCGACCCGGCGGAGGCCTTCGGCGCCGGCACCGTCCTGCTCGAGCGGCGTGCCGGCGACGACGTCGGGGTCGAGCCGCTCGTCCTGCCCACCCTGCGCACGGGGCACCTCGTCCTGCGCGGCTTCCGCGACGACGACGTCCCGGGCCCCGACGAGGGTCCCGACGAGGACAGCCGGCTCTTCCTGCCCGCGGGGGCGCACCCCGACGCGGCGTCGTACCCGGCGTGGCTGGCGCGGGTGCGCCGCCGCCAGGACGCCGGCGAGGCGCTCACCTGGGCGGTGACGCGGGCCGGCGAGGACCACCCCCTGGGCTACGTCGTCCTCTTCCGCCTCGAGGCCACCGAGCCCGCCGAGGGGGCGGGCGGCGGCCAGGGCGAGCTGGGCTACCTCCTGCACCCACCCGCGCGGGGCCGGCGGGTGCTGCCCGGGGCGATCGCGGCGGTCGTCGCGCACGCGTTCGCCCCCGTCGGTGACGGGGGGCTTGGCCTGCGGCGGCTGCACGCCGTCACCGACCGGGCCAACCTCGCCTCGCAGGCCCTGCTGCGCGGGGCCGGGTTCCGCTGCTGGGGCACCGAGCACGGCGCCTGGCGGGGCGCCGACGGCGAGCCGCGGGACGGCGCCGCCTTCGAGCTGCTCGCGCCGGACCCGTGGGGCGGGGGTCCCGCCACCACGGCGCCGGCCGCCCGCGGGCTGCGGCTGCCCCGGCTGGAGGGCCTGATCGTGCGGCTGCGCCCGGTGACCCCCGACGACCTGCCCCGGGTCGTCGAGGGGTGCCGGGACGTGACGACGCGGCACTGGCTCGCGGACCTGCCCCACCCCTACACGCTCGCCTCCGCCGAGCAGTACCTCGCCCGCACCCGCGAGCACGCGGCCGACGGGTCCGGCCTGTTCCTCGCGGTGGCCGACGTCGGGGACGACCGGCTGCTCGGCGCGGTCGGGCTCATGGGTCTGCGCACGACCCCGGGACAGGCCGAGGTCGGCTACTGGACGCACCCCGCCGAACGGGACCGCGGCGTGATGACCGAGGCGGTGCGCCTCGTCGTCCGGCACGCGTTCGCGCCCCGCGACGCGGGGGGTCTCGGCCTGCGGCGGCTCACGCTGCGCGCCGCCGACGGCAACGAGCCGTCGCAGCGGGTGGCCCGGTCGGCGGGCTTCACCCGCACCGGACGGCAGCGCGCGGCCGAGCGGCTGGGCGACGGCCGGTACGTCGACCTGCTCGACCACGACCTGCTCGAGCAGGAGTGGGACGCCCGGGCCGACGGACCGACCTGAGCGCCCCGGCCTCAGTCCTCGACGTCGCCCCCGGTCCGCACGACCATGACCGCGATGATCACGGCCAGGACCCCGACGGCCAGGATGCACCAGCCGCTGCCCGAGGCCGCGACCCGCCCCACCACGTCGCCGAACGACGCGCTCGTGGACGCCAACACCGACGTCACCGCCGTCTGCACCATGGTCGACCCCCTGCTCCCCCGGCCGGTCCCCACCGGCCCGTCACGACGGCGGCGGCCCCCCGGCCGCCCGTCCCATTCCTGACATCCACGACAATACGGTCAAGAGATGGTCAAGAGCGCCCCAACCGGCGGTAACGGACGGTGGCAGCAACCGGTCACGACCCCGGCCGCCGCCCCTCCCGACGCCGTACGGCGTCCCGCACCCCCGCCGCGGCGGCGCGCAGCCGCTCCGCCCGCCCGGGCGGGTCGACGAGCAGGACGACGAGCAGGTGCCGGACCAGCCCGCCGAGCTGGCCCAGGGCCCACGCCGGGTGCCGGCGCCCGTGCCGCCCGGCCAGGCGCAGCCGGTTGCGCACGAGGTAGTACGAGCGGAAGGGCGCGGAGACGGGCAGCACGAGGGTGCGGCCGCCGAGCCGCACGGGTCGGCCCGAGCCGAGCCGGTGCCGGACCGCGAGCCCGGGGGCGACGACGACCTCCCGGCCGGTGTCGAGGACCTTGAGCCAGAGGTCGCTGTCGACGCCGTCGATGACGAGTCCGGGGTCGACGCCGCCCACCTCGTCCCAGACGTCCAGGGGCACGAGCAGGCCCGACTGGACCGGCTCCCGACCCGGCGCGAAGCCCTCGGCCGAACCGTCCCCGGGGCGGGCCCCGCGGGCCGTCCGCGGCGGGAGCCCCTCGACCGCGGCCGGGCCGACCAGCCCGGGTCGCCGACCCGCCGCCCGCGCCGCGGCGGCCGCGGCCAGCAGCCGCTCGACGTGGTCGGCGGCCAGGCCCGAGTCCTGGTCCACGGTGAGGACGGCACGGGCGCCGGGCCAGCGCCGCCGCGCGCTCGCCACCCCGGTGCCGAGCGCGGCCGCGATCCCCCGGTTGGCGCCGTGCCGCTCGACGACGACCCCGAGGGGCGCGAGCGCCACGAGGTCGGCGAGCACCGCCTCGTGGTCGTCGGGGTGGTCGTCGGGGTGGTCGTCGGGGTCCGTCAGCGGCCCGGTGTCGTCCACGACGACGACCCGCCCGGCGACCTGGGCCGCGAGCGAGCGGACGTGCGCGACGACGTCCGCGTCGGGGCGGTGCAGGGGGACCACCGCGACCACGGGCTCGAGCGCGGCGTCGTCGACGGCGCGCCGGCCGGGCCGCACGGGCCGGCCGGTCACGGCTGCTCGTCGGGCCGGGGTCCGCCGGGCAGCGCGAGCCAGTCGGCCATCGCCTCCAGCTCCTGCTCCAGCGCCACCCGGTCCTGCGGCCCGGCTCCGGGCTCCCACGTGACCTGCCGGACCCGCAGCACCCCCGCGGCCCGGTCGGCCTTGAGGTCGCAGCGGGCGACGAACCGCTCGCCGTGCAGGAACGGCAGCACGTAGTAGCCGTGCTCGCGCTGCGCCGCCGGCGTGTAGATGCCGATCCGGTAGCGGAAGCCGAAGAGCTCCTCGACCCGGTCGCGCTGCCAGACCGCGGAGTCGAACGGGCTGAGCAGCGCCCGGCCCTCGACCCGGCGCGGCAGGCGCGCGTCGACGTGCCGCCACGCCGGGCGCCGCCACCCGACCACCTCGACGGGCTCGAGCTCACCGTCGGCGACCAGCCGCTCGATCGCGGGGCGCACCTGGGTCGAGCGCAGCCGGAAGTAGTCGCGCAGGCACAGCTCGCTGGCCACCCCGTGCGCCCGCGCCGCGATCCGGACCATCTCGACCGCGGCCTGCGCGGGGTCGGGCCGGCGGTCCGGGTCGGTCCAGGCGTCGCGCACCGCCGGCGGGGCGACGAGCCGCAGCGCGGCGTACCGGCGCTCGAACTGAGGGGTGCGACCCGCCGAGGAGATGCGCCCGGCCCAGAAGAGGTGCTCGAGCGCCTGCTTGACCAGCGACCAGTTCCAGCCCCAGTGCCCGGTGGCGCGGGGCTGCTCGTGCGCCAGCGCCGCCTCGACCTGCCGCGAGGTGAGCGGGCCGCGCTCCTCCACCTCGGTGAGGACCGCCTCGACGAGGTGCGGGTGCTCCCGCGCCACCCGCACCATGCCGCCCCACGCGTCCTCGGCGGCCCGGTCCATCCGGAAGCGCAGCAGCGGCCACGTCGCGGGGGGCACGAGGCTGGCCTCGTGGGCCCAGTACTCGACCAGCCGACGGGGGGCGCGGTCGCGCGCCCGGTCGACCAGCGCGGCGTCGTACGGGCCGAGGCGGGAGAAGAACGGCAGGTACTGGCTGCGGACGAGGACGTTGACGCTGTCGATCTGGACCACGCCGACGGTGTCGACGACCCGCTGCACGTCGCGGGTCGTCGCGCTCCAGGGAGCGGGGCGCGGGCGGGCCAGCCCCTGGGCGGCGAGCGCCGCGCGCCGGGCCTGGCCGAGGGTCAGGCGGCGCGGCGAGGCGGGACCGGCCACGGGCGGGTCAGCGCTGGTGCGGGTCGATGATGTTCTGCCGGACGGCGTACATCGCCGCCTCCATCCGCGTGTGCAGCTGCAGCTTCTCGAGGATGTTGCGCACGTGGTTCTTCACGGTGTTCTCCGAGATGAACAGCTCGGTGCCGATCTCGCGGTTGGCCTTGCCGTGCGCGACGAGCCGCAGCACCTCGACCTCGCGGTCGGTGAGCTTGGGCGCGTGCGGGTTCGGCGTGTCCGCGTCGCGGCGGCTGATGAGCGCGAACTCGGCCAGCAGCTTGGAGGCCATCGACGGGGAGATGAGCGACTGCCCGTGGTGGACGGCGCGGATCCCGGCGGCGATCTCCTCGCCCGGCACGTCCTTGAGCAGGTAGCCGTTGGCGCCGGCGCGCACCGCCTCGAAGAGGTCGCTCTCCTCGTCGGAGATGGTGAGCATGACGATCCGGCTCGAGGGCACCCGCTCCTTGATCGCCAGGCAGGCCTCGATGCCCGTCGTGCGCGGCATCCGCACGTCCATGAGGATGACGTCGGGCAGCAGCTGCTCGGCGCGCTGGATGGCCTCCGCGCCATCGCTCGCCTCGCCGACGACGTCGATGTCGCCCTCCTGCTGCAGCACCATCTCCAGGCCGCGCCGGAACAGGACGTGGTCGTCGGCGACGAGCACCCGGATGGAGTCGGTGCCGGGCACCGTGAGGTCCGGCTCGGAGGTCGCGGTCGCCCGCTCGGACGGGGCGGACCCGCCGCGCCCGCCCGTACTCGTCACTGGCCCCATGCGCGGCATCATGCCACGGACCCCGTACGGCGCCCCGACGCCGCTCGGGCGCGCCCGCGCCCGGAACCGGGGGTCGACCCCGGTCCCGGGCGGGCGGCCCGGGTCAGGCTGGGCGGCTGCCGGCGAGGACCGCGTCGGCGACGCCGTGCGCGGCGCCGTCCTCGGCGACCTCGAGGTGGATGACGCCGTAGGACCAGCCCCGCCGTCGGTAGACGACGCTCGGGCGGTCGGTCTCGGAGTCGTGGAAGAGGAAGAAGTCGTGGCCGACGAGCTCCATGCGGGCGAGCGCCTCCTCGAGGGTCATCGGCGTGCTCGCGTGCACCTTCTCGCGCACCTCGATCGGGGTGTCGGCGAAACGGGCGTCCTGACCGTCGACGGGGGTCTCGTCGAGCAGGGCGAGGTCGGACTCCGGGCCCGGCGCGGCCAGGCGGCCGGTCGCCCGGCCGACGGACTCGGGGGCGCGGCGGCCGCGGGAGACGCGGCGCCGGTCACCGGCGCGGCGCAGCCGCTCGTAGAGCTTGTCGAGCGCGGTGTCGAGGGCGGCGTACTTGTCGGTGTGGCACGCCTCCGCCCGGATCATCGGACCCTTGGCGTGGCAGGTGATCTCCACGCACTCCGAGTCGTTCTTCGTCTGCTCGTGGGTGACGACGACGTCGACCCTCGAGACCTTGGGCAAGAGCTGGGGCACCTTCGCGAGCTTCTCCTCGAGATGCTCTCGGAACCGGTCCGTGACCTGGGCGTGGCGCCCGGTGACGACGATGTCCATACAGTCCTCCTTGCTGGTCGGAACTCGGCGCGGCGGGTCAGGCCCTGTCGACCCGGGCACCACCTCCGACCTGGACCCGCCGGACCGGCGGCGCCGACCCGGACGAACCGGACTGTTCCAGCGACCGTAGCCCTCCCTCGCCTGCGGCGGAAGGGCTGCCGGGGGCGGCCCTCCGCCACCGGGGCCGGGACCACCCACGCGCCTCGTGGACGGCTGGCGCAGAGTGGTCGACCCGGCCGGGACGGCTCGCTCACCCCGTCCAGCGAGCCGCACCCCGCCAGGGTTCCCGGGCCCTCGTCGCGGTGTCGGACCCCCGCCGTCAGGGGTCCGCCTCCTCCCCGTCCGGCACCCGGTGGCGCCGCGTCGCGGCGAGGACCGCCGCGGCGACCGGGTGGCCACCGGCCGCCCGGACGGCGCGGGCCGCCTCCGCCAGCGTCGCCCCCGTCGTGAGGACGTCGTCGACGAGCACCACCGGTCGGCCCGCCAGCAGGTCCGGCGATCGGGCCGCCAGCGCGTGGTCGAGGTTGGCCGCCCGGTCCCGCCGACCCAGCGCGGACTGGTCGGCCACCCGCCGGGTGACCCGCAGCGCGTCCACCGGCCCGGGCTCCGCGCCGGCGGCCCGCCCGAGCAGGTCGAGCAGCGGGGCGTCGCCCCGCCGCCGCCGGGCCGCCGGGGAGGTGGGCACCGGGACGAGCAGGGCGCCGGGCGGTCGGGCGACCGCCAGGGCCGGTCGCAGCAGGGCCGCGAGCAGCCCGGTGAGGTCGCGCCGGCCGTCGTCCTTCCAGGCGCGCAGCAGCGCCGCGACCACGCCGGCGTACGGCGCCGTGGCGTGCACCGGCGGCAGACCGGTCGGCCGGGGGTGCGGGCCGACCAGCCGCGGCGTGTGCACGAGCGCGCGCAGCCGCACCGCGCAGCCGCGGCACAGCGGGCGCCCGGGCGGGGGCACCGCGCCGCAGCCCCCGCACCGGTGGGGCAGGACGAGGTCGAGCGCGGCGAGCGCGCCCAGCAGGGGACGCGGACCCGACCCGTCGACGGACGAACGGCTCATCCCCCCAGCGTGCGGCCCGGGCCGGGCCACCGGCCGGCGGGCGGCCCGGCCTGTGGACGACGGGCGCCCGCCGTCCGGGCTGGGGACGACCGGTCGACCGGCGCTCACGGGCCGCCGACCGAGCCCGACGGGCCGCCGACGCGGGACCGCTCGGCGAACGGACGGCGCGGCTTCGGCCGTTCGGGGGGCCGATGACGCCAAAACACGACACAATCGACTCCGCACCGCGTCGCGGTGCGGATCGGACGAAAGGAGTGATCGGGACGAAGCGACTGGCTGGGGTCTCCGTCGGCACGCAGTACCGCTGGCTCGTGGCCCTCATGGTCGTCGTCGTGTCGGGGATCGGCACGGACGGCGTCTCCGTGCTGCCCTGGGTCGCGGCCGTCCTGGTCATCGACGTCGTCGCCGGACGCGTGCAGCGCGACCTCGAGCCCGGGGCCCTCGACGGCCGTCGGCGCCAGGCGATGCTCGCCCTGAGCCTCGCCGGTGGGCTCGCCGCCGGCCTCGGCCTGCTCGCCGGCCCGTCCGCGCTCCCCCTCGTCGTCCTGCCGCTGTCCCGCGCCGCGTCCGCCCTCGCCCGGGTCGAGGTGATCGGCACCGCCCTGGTCTGGGTGCTCGCCGGCCTCGCCGTCCGCCGGACGCGGCCCTCGCTCACCCTGCTCGACGTCGGTCTCGACGTGCGCTGGACCCTCATCGCCGCGGTCACGGCGGCGGGCGCGGTCTGGGTGCACCGCACCAACCGGGTGGCCAGCGAGGCCCAGCAGAGCGCGACGGCGAACCCCGCCGCCGAGGAGGCGGCCATCCTGCTCAGCCGGCTCGACGCGCTGACGAGCGACCTCGAGGGCGGCCTCGACCCGGCCACCGCGGCCGAGCTGCTGCTCGACGCCCTCGGCCGCCCCGGCCCGCTGGCCCGCTCCGGCGTCCTCATCGGCGGCGCCGAGGACCACCCGGTGCCGCTCGCCCTGCGCGGGGTCGACCGCGTGCCGTGGGGCGACCCCCTGGTCGACCCGGGCGCGGTCGGGCAGGCCTGGCGCAGCGGTCGTCCCGCCACCGTCTACGACCCCAGCGAGCACCGCGAGGTCCGCGCCGTCCCGCTGCGCGCCAGCGACGGCTCCGCGCTCGGGGTCGTCGTCCAGGACGTCATGACCACCGCACCGTCGTCACCGTGGGACCGCGAGCCGCTCGAGGCCACGGCGGCGCGGCTCGGCCCGGTCATCGGCGTCGCTCTGTCGTTCGCCGCGCTGCGCGAGCGCGCCGGCTTCGAGGAGCGCGAGCGCCTGGCCCGCGAGATGCACGACGGCATCGCCCAGGAGCTCGTCGCCCTCGGCTTCCGCCTCGACCTCGTCGCCCGCACCCTCGACGGCCCCCAGGGCAGCGATCCCGAGAAGGCCGGCGAGATGCTCACGGAGGCCCGCGGGCAGCTGCGCCGGATCCTCGGCGACCTGCGCTCGCACATCTCCGACCTGCGGGTCTCGGTCCGCCCCGAGCGCGGCCTCGGGGCGACGATGACCTCCCGCCTGCAGTCCTTCGGCACGACCACCGAGGTCGTCGTCGGCCTGCGGCTCGACGAGTCCGGTTTCCGCCTGCCGGCCCGGGTCGAGACCGCGCTCTACCAGCTCTTCCTCGACGTCCTCGCCGACGTCAAGGACGGCGGCGCGACGGGGGTCGACGTCGACCTCACCGTCGTCGCCCCGGACGCCACGCTGCGGATGCGCCACAACGGGAAGACGACCTTCTCCCCCGCACGCTGCACCGACCACCAGGTCACCGCGGCCGGCGGCACGGTCACCGTCGACACCACCGACGGCCTCGACCTCGTCGCCGTCTTCCGGACCCCGCAGACCCACACCTCCCCCGTCCACGTCAACGAAAAGGTCCCCCAGCCGTCATGATGAGCGCCTCCCCCACCGACCGCCAGGCCGTCGCCTCCGCGCGACTGCGCGTCATGCTCGTCGACGACCACGAGCTCGTCCGGCAGGGCATCAACTTCCTGCTCACCTCGGACGGCACGATCGACGTCGTCGCCGAGGGCTCGAGCCTGTCCGAGGGCATGACCCTGGTGCGCTCCACGCCCGTCGACGTGCTCGTCGTCGACGTCTCGCTCGGCGACGGCTCGGGCCTGGACCTCGTGCGCCAGGCCCGCGAGCAGCGTCCCCGGCTCGGCATCGTCGTCCTGACGATGCACGACGACGACCACACCCTGCTCGAGGCCCTCGATGCCGGGGCCTCGGCCCTCGTGCTCAAGAGCGGCTCCGCCGACGAGGTCATCTCGGCGGTCAAGCACGCGGCCACCGCCCCCGACTCGTTCACCGCGGCCGGGCTGGCCGCCGCCGTGCGCCGCCGCGACAACCCCGACACCCCGCGCCTCACCGTCCGCGAGACCGAGGTGCTCCAGCGGCTGGCCGCGGGCGACTCGGTGGCGGCGGTCGCCAAGCAGCTCTACATGAGCGAGTCGACGGTCAAGACCCACATCGCCAAGCTCTACGACAAGCTCGGCGCCAACAACCGCGCGAGCGCGGTCATGGCGGCGATCCGGTCGGGGCTCATCAAGTCCTGACCCCGTCCCACCCCGCGCACGACGACGCCCGTACGGAGCTCCGTACGGGCGTCGTGTCGTGTCGTGTCGTGGGGGGCCGGGTCTCAGCCGACGCCGCTGAAGGCGTCGATCATCCGGATCGCACCGGGCCCGATGACGACGATGAAGAGGGCCGGGAAGATGAACAGCAGCATGGGGAAGAGGATCTTGACCGGCAGCTTCTGCGCCGACGCCTCGGCCCGCTGACGACGGGCGAGCCGCATCTCGTGCGACTGCTCGCGCAGGACGTCGCCGACGGGCAGGCCGAGCCGGTCGGACTGGACGATGGCCGAGATGAACGAGTGCAGCTCCGGGACGGTCGAGCGCTCGCGCAGCGAGGAGAACGCCGCGGCGCGACCCCGGCCGATCTGGATCTCGGCGAGGACGCGGCCGAACTCGCCGGCGATGGGGCCGTCGGCCGCGCGCGCGACCTGCATGAGGGCGGCGTCGAAGCCGAGGCCGGCCTCGACGCAGACGGTGAGCATGTCGAGCGCCTCGGCCAGGCTCATCGCCAGGGCGTCCTGGCGCTTGAGGCCCTGGTTGTACAGCAGCAGGTTGGGCAGCAGGAACCCGACGACGCCACCGGCACCGGCGTAGAGCACCCCGCGCAGCGTGGCCCCGCCGACGAGCAGCCCGACCCCGGCGAGCAGGAGCAGACCCAGGCCCTTGGCGCCCAGCACCCGGTCCGCGGTCCAGCCCTGCGGGTTCCCGGCGAGGTCGAGGCGCCGGGTGAGCTTGGCGGTCGCCCCGCCGCGGGTGAGCCGTCGCGCCATCGACTGCAGCGCGTCGAGGATCGGCAGCAGCAGCCGGTCCCGGGCCGGGAGCTCGCTGCGCGCGACCTCCCGCGAGCCCGGTGTGGTCTGCTCGATGAGCAGCAGGCTGCGGGCGGTGCCGACGGCCTCACCGCCGGTGGCGTACCAGGTGACGGCGAAGCCGGCGGCGATGAGCAGGGCCCCGAGGGTGAGCAGCAGCACGGAGGTCACGGGTCACACCTTGAGGTTGGTGATGGAGCGCATCCACGCGATGCCGATGCCGAGCGAGACGGCACCGACGGCGAGCATGAGCAGGCCGAGGGGGCGGGTCCACAGCAGCGCGACGTAGTCGTAGTTGGCCCGCAGCAGGAAGAGGAAGATGCCGAAGGGCAGGCCGACGAGGATGTACGCCGACATCTTGCCCTCGGCCGAGAGGGCGATGACCTGCCGCTTGAGCATCTCGCGCTCGCGCAGCGTGGCCGCCGTCGTGCGCAGGGTCTCGGCGAGGTTGCCACCGACGGTGCGCTGGATCTGGATGGCCATGGCCGTCCACTCCATGTTGCGGCTCTCCATGCGCTTGGCCATCGACTGGAGGCTGACCTCGACGTCGGTGCCGAGGCGGGTCTCGGCCAGGGCCCGGCCGAACTCCTTGGCCGCGGGCTCGGCCGCGTCGCGGGCCACCCCGTCGAGGGCCTGGAGCAGCGAGAACCCGGTGGACAGCGAGGAGGCGACGAGCATGAGCACCTCGGGCAGCAGCCGCTCGAAGGCCTTGACCCGGCGCCGGACGAGGACGCGCAGCACGAGGGCCGGACCGAGCAGCCCGACGAGCAGGCCGAGCAGCAGCCCGAGCAGGCGGGCGCGCTCGCCGAGCAGGACGAGGCCGGCCGCCACGCCGACGACGACCGCGACGACGCGCAGCACCCACCACTCCCCCGGCCGCAGCGGCAGGTCGGCCTGCTGCAGCCGGGCGACGAGCCGGGGGGTCGAGTCCCGGTCGCGCATGACCCGCTCGCCGAAGGCGACGATCTCCTCGGCGAGGCCGCCGACGCGGCCGTCGGGCTCGTCCTGGCGCTGGGCCAGGCCGATGTACTGCTCGATGGCCATGGCCCGGGTGGCGCCGCGTCGACGCAGGGTCGGGGCGGCGAGGGCGACGACGAAGACGAAGACGCCGACGAAGAGCGCGCCCGCGCCGACCAGCAGCAGGGGCGGGTACGACGTCACGCCGGCACCCGGCCGCGCGAGAACAGCGTGGTGGGCAGGACGATGCCGAGGTCGGCGAGGTCCTGCGCGAAGGACGGTCGCAGCCCGGTCGGCTTGAGCCGGCCGAGGAACCGGCCGTTCTCGTCGCGGCCCGCGCTGTAGTCGAAGGTGAACAGGTCCTGCAGGGTGATGACGTCGCCCTCGATGCCGACCACCTCGCTGATCGCGGTGATCTTGCGGGTGCCGTCCTTGAGGCGGGCCTGCTGGATGACGAGGTCGAGCGCCCCCGCGACCTGGTCGCGGATGGCACGGACCGGCAGGTCGATGCCGGCCATGAGGACCATGGTCTCCAGGCGCGAGAGGCTGTCGCGCGGCGTGTTGGCGTGCACCGTGGTGAGCGACCCGTCGTGACCGGTGTTCATCGCCTGGAGCATGTCGAGCGCCGCGCCGTCGCGGACCTCGCCGACGACGATGCGGTCGGGCCGCATGCGCAGCGAGTTCTTGACGAGCTCGCGGATGCTGATCTGGCCGCGGCCCTCGATGTTCGCCGGGCGGGACTCCAGGCGCAGCACGTGGTGCTGGCGCAGCTGCAGCTCCGCGGCGTCCTCGATGGTGACGATGCGCTCGTCGTCGGGGATGAAGCTGGAGATGACGTTGAGCAGCGTCGTCTTGCCCGAGCCGGTGCCGCCGGAGATGACGATGTTGCGCCGGCCGAGGACGCAGGCGGCGAGGAAGTCGCGCACCTCGGGCGTGAAGGTGCCGAAGGCGACGAGGTCGGCGTCGGTGAAGGGGTCGGTCGCGAACTTGCGGATGGTGAGCATCGAGCCGTCGAGCGCGATCGGCGAGACGACCGCGTTGACGCGCGAGCCGTCGGGCAGGCGGGCGTCGACGAGCGGGCTGCCCTCGTCGACCCGGCGCCCGACCCGGGCGACGATCCGGTCGATGACCCGCCGCAGGTGGGCCTCGTCGACGAAGCGGCGGTCGCTGAGGACCAGGCGGCCGGCGCGCTCGACGTAGATGCAGTCGGCGCCGTTGACCATGATCTCGGAGATGTCGGGGTCGCGCAGCAGCGTCTCCAGCGGCCCGTGCCCGAGGATCTCGTCCGAGACCTCCTGGGCGATCCGCGACCGCTCGGAGGCGGTGAGCGGCGTCTGCTCCTTCTCCAGCACGGTCTGCAGGGTGCGCCGGACGCGGCTCTCGAGCTCGGCCTGCTCCAGGCGCGGGTCGTAGAGCGTGGGCCCGAGCTGGACGAGGAGGGCTTCGTGGACGCTCTCCTTGACCGCGCCGAACGGGTCCGGTCCGCGGCCCGGCAGCGGCGGTCGCAGGGCCGAGAGCGAGCTCGGCTCGTGGGCGACGGGGTTGGCCTGCAGGGCCGAGCGCAGCGTCTCGCTGGCGGTCGGCCCGGTGGCGGCCGGCTTGGCCGGCGCCGGTGCCGGGGCGGGGGCCGCGGCCGGCTCGGGCGCGGGCTCCGGGCCCGCCGCGGGCTCGGACTGGGCCCGGCGGATCGCGTCGAGCCGCTCGGCCAGGCTCACCCTCGGCTCCCCCAGCTGAGCAGCCGACGGCCGTGGCTGCGCTCGGGAGCGGGCTCGGCCTGGCGCGGGCCGGGCCGCGCGTCGGTGCGGAAGGGCGCGAGCACGTAGCGCTCGGTGAGCGTGCGCAGCGCGACGCTGACCGGGTGGCGCGGGTCCTCGAGGAGGATCGGCACGCCCTTGTTGACCGAGGCGGGGACGTCGACGCTGCCCGGGACCATGACGGCGATGTCCTGCTTGATGGTCGCGGCCACGTCGGAGGTGCGCAGGCCCACCTTGGAGTCCGAGCGGTTGAGCACGACCGTGCGCCGCTCGCGGGGCATGCCGAGCAGGTCGAGGGTGTCGAGGGTCAGCCGCAGGTTCTTGATCGCGGGGATGTCGAGCGTGGCGATGAGGACGGCCGCGTCGCTGGAGTCGAAGGACGCCAGCACGTGGTCGGTGAAGGCCGGGGGCGTGTCGACGATGACGAAGTCGTAGCTGCGCCGCGCGACGCGCAGCACCTCGCTGACCACCTCGCCGGGCACCCGGTCGGCGCCGCCCGGGGTGAGCGGCGCGCACAGGACGTCGAGACCGGTCGGGTGGGTCGTGACGACCTGGGCCAGCGCCGGCTCGTCGAGGCTGCCGGCCATGCCGACGACGTCCTCGAGGGTCTGGCGCGGCACGAGCTGGAGGCTGATGGCGACGTCGCCGAAGCCGAGGTCGAGGTCGAGCACGAGGGTGCGGTAGCCCATCGTCGCCAGGTGGACGCCGATGTTGGTCGAGAAGGTCGTCTTGCCCACGCCGCCCTTGGCGGAGAAGACGGTGACGACGCGGCCCATGGCGGCCGGACCGGTGCCGGAGGCGATGCCGGCCAGCTGGTCGGACAGCTCGCGGCTCTTGCGGCAGGCGTCGGCGACGGACGGCAGGTCGTCGGCGGCGACGACGGCGCGCACCCCGGCGGTGACCGCCTGCTGGAGCACGGCGACGTCGACCCGCGTGCGGGTCAGCACCACCCCGAGGGCGGGGCGGGTCAGCCGCAGCGCCGAGGCGAGCTGGCACGCGGCGTCGAGCGGCACGTGCGGGCCGGCGACGACGAGCAGGTGCGGCTCGGCGTCGAGCAGCCGCTGGACGGCGGAGGCGGACTCGGCCACCACGAGGTGCTCGCCGAGCGCGACCGCGTAGCGGTCGGCGGCTTCGGGGTCGGTGTCCCACAGAACGGTCATGGCAGGCCTACTTGGAGAAGAGGGAGCCGTCGGAGACGACGGTGCTGGCGGGGATGTCGACGTTCGTGCCGCGCAGGCCGGCGTACAGCTTGCCGGTCTGGATGGCGTGGACCAGCCGGGCCGCGTCGTCCGGGGAGAGGGCGAGCGTGACCAGGACGGTGTCGGCGCCCGAGGAGGGGGCGGCGGCGCCGTCCTCCGCCGGGGTCAGGGAGGTGGAGCCGACGGCGATGACGAGGGCGTCCGGCAGCAGCACCTTGGTGGACTGACCGCCGCCGGTGCTGGTGCCCTGGGTGGGGTTGGCGCCGGCGCCGCCGGTCGTGGCGGGCGCGGCGTAGGTGTCGAAGACGACGATCCGCGAGCCGGGCCGCACGAACGAGCCCACCTTGGCGGGGTCGCTCAGCTGCGCGGCGACGGCGACCTGGCCCTGCGGGACGGAGATCGCCTGCTCGCCGACGGCGGTGGTCGTGAAGCGCGCCGAGAGGACGAACTCGCCCGGCTGGATGTCGTTGACGGCGACGAGGGCGCGGTTGGTCGTGGAGACCTCGGCGAGCGCACCGGCCGGCGCGGAGGTGCGCGGGACCGAGGTGCGCTGCAGGAGGCCCTTGCTGACGGCGTCGCCGAGGGTGGTGCCCGCGGGCACGAGCTTGTCGGTGACGTAGACGGCGACGGGCTGGCTCTCGGCCAGGGCGCGCTGCGCGGCGCCTTGGGCGTAGAGCACGACGGCGCCGACGCCGCAGATGGCGAGCAGGGCGGCGACGACGAGGGCGAGGACGCGAGCCTTCATGGGACAGGGACCGCCTGGGGGAGAGGGGGCGGGAGGGTGGACGGCAGGACGA
The DNA here is from genome assembly GCF_006715055.1 of Lapillicoccus jejuensis. Lineage (NCBI taxonomy): Bacteria > Bacillati > Actinomycetota > Actinomycetes > Micrococcales > Intrasporangiaceae > Lapillicoccus > Lapillicoccus jejuensis. Next base: position 2,829,220 of record NZ_VFMN01000001.1, on the reverse strand, counting down.
GCGGCAGGAGGACGTACGGCGCAGGTCGGCCCACGGAGGGGCCGACCTGGCGGGCGACGGGACCGGCGACCTCCCGGCCTGGGCCGGCCCGTCGCCGCGGGTCCACCGGCCGGCTCGGGCCGGCCGGTGGGTCCGCGTCAGACCTTGGTGTTGACGGTGTTGAAGATGTTGTTGAGGTTGCCGCCGAGGGCGAACACGACACCGACGATGACGGCGGCGATGAGCGCGATCATCAGGCCGTACTCGACGGCGGTGGCGCCGCGCTCACGGGTCTGGAGACGGGCGGCGGCCTGCTGGGCGCGGACGAGAGCCTTGAGCATGGGAGGTTCCTTCTTCGCAAGTGGTGGTGGGGTGGAGGTGGACCCGCGGTCGGAGAGGAAGCGGGCGGCCAGTCACGATTCTCACTTAACGGACCAAGACGGCAAAATCGGTCAAAGCATCAACCCTGCCGGCGGCCGTACGACCCTGGCCTCGTCCGATCGGCTCATTGCGCCGCGCGAGGTTGCGTCCCCTCGTCCGAACCGGGACGATCCGGTCATGCGGTGGCCGGCCCGGGTGTGGCGTCCCCCGGCCGCCCGACTGGCCGCCGGCGTCGCCGGCGCGACCGCGGTGGCCCTGCTCGTCCTGCGGCCGGTCTCCGACCCCAGCCCCTGGCTGCACCTGCGGGTGGGCGAGCTGCTGGCCGGCGGTGGCCGCTTCGGCCTGCCCGACCCGCTCACCCCGTCGGCCGACCGCGCCTACTCCCCCACCCAGTGGCTGCCCTCGGTGGTCGGGTACGAGCTCGTCCGCGTCCTCGGGGTCCCGGCCGTGGCGTGGATGCGCGTCGTCGCCGTCCTCGCCCTGCTCGTCGTCCTGCTGGCGACCCTGCGGCACCGGGTCGCCCCGCGCCGCGCCCTGCTCGGCGGGCTGGTCGGCACGCTGCTCGTCGTGCCGGCGATGACCGAGCGCCCGCAGACCCTCGGTCTCGTGCTGCTCGCCCTGCAGGTGCACGGGTGGACCCGCAGCGGCGAGGACGGTCGCCGCCGCTGGTGGCTCGTGCCGCTGGCCTGGGTGTTCGCCGCCACCCACGGCCTGTGGACGGTCGGCCTCGTCGCCGCCGCCGCGGTCCTCGCCGGCGTCCTGCTCGACGGGGGGACCGGCGGGGGGACCGTCGGGGACGGCCGCGCCCGGGTCCGGCACCTGGCCCCCGTCCTGCTGCTCCAGGGTCTCGTCACCCTCGCCACGCCCCTCGGCCCGGCCCTGCTCCTCACCCCCTTCGCCGTCGGGGGGAACGGGCGGCGGTTCGTCGTCGAGTGGCAGCCGGGCACCCTCGCCGACCCGGCGGTGGCCACCCTGCTCGTCCTGGTGGCCGCGCTGGCCGTCGTCGCCCTGCGCCGGGGTCGGCGGCTGCGGCGCAGCGAGCTGCTGCTGCTCGCCGTCGGTCTGCTGCTCGCGGTCTCGGCCGTCCGCACCGCCGCCCCCGGGCTGCTCGTCGCGCTGCCCGTGCTCGCGGACCACCTGCTCGCCCCGTCGGGGACCGCCGGGGCCGGCGGCCCGCGCCCGAGCGCCCTCCCCCTCGCCGGGGCGCTCGTCGCCGCGACCGTCGCCGCCCTGGTCGCCCTGCCCGTGGCGCGGGTGGTCGCGGCCGTCCCCCGCGTGGTCCCGGCGGGGCTGGCCGCCCCCGTCGCCGCGCTGCCCGCCGGCACGGTCGTCCTGGCCCAGACCGACGTCAGCGGCTGGCTGCTGTGGACCGCCCCGCAGGTGCGGCCCGTCGTCGACCTGCGCGCCGAGTCGTTCTCCGCCGACCACCTGCAGCGCTTCGTCGCGACGTACCAGGCCCGGCCGGGCTGGGAGGCGCTCGTCGACTCCTCCGGGGCGTCGTACGCCCTCCTGCCCCGCGACGCGCCGGTCGCCGGTGCCCTGCTCGACGTGCGGCACTGGCGGGTCGACCGCGAGGCCGACGGCTACCTCCTCCTGGCCCGGGGCGCGCGGTGACCGCGACCCCCGCGGCACCCCCGACCCGCCCCCCGGGACCGTCGCCGCGGCTGGTCACCGTCGTCGCGGTGCTGGTCGTCGCCGCGCTCGCCGGTCTGCCCGCCGTCGGGCCGGAGACGTGGGTCGCGGTAGCCGGGTCGACCTCCCTCGCCCCCCTGGCGCTCGTCGCCCGCGCGGGGGCGGGGGCCCTCGGGCTGGTCCACGCGGTGGCCGTCGCCCTCGTCGCGCTCGCCGTCCTGCGCGCGACCGCCGGGTCGGCCGACCCGCTGCGGCGGGTGGTCGCCCTGGCGGTCGCCCTCGTCGGGTGCGCCGCCGTCCCGACCGGGACCCGCCTGCTCGGCCTCGTCCTCGCCGCCTGGACCCTCGTCCTGTGGCGCCGGGCGGCGCGCGACCCCGGGTCGCCCGGAGCGCGCGCGGCCGGGGCCGCCGTGCTGCTCGTCGCCCTGTGGGCCCTCCTCGACCCGGGCTGGGTGCTGGCGCCGGTGCTGGGCCTCGCCGTCGCCCTCGGCGAGCGGGCCGACGGCCGGCCGGACGGGGCGCGCCGGGTCCTCGCCGCGACCGGTGGCGCGCTGCTGGTCGGGGTCGTGGCCGCGGGGGCGCTGCTCCTGCGGGCGCGCGACGGTGCGGCGACCCTCTCGACCTGGGGCGGCGCGCTGTGGTCCGGCCCGGTGCCGGGCGGCACCGGCCCGCGACCGGTCACCGACCCGCTGGTCCTGCTCGTCGTCGTCCCGCTCGTCCTCGTCATCGGCTCGTGGCTGCGCTCGGGTCGGACCCCGGACCGGTCGACGCCGGTCCTCGCCGGGCTGGCCCTCCTGCTCGCCCTCGGGCCGGCCGGCACCTCCCCGGCGGCCGGGCTCGTGGCCGCCGTCGTCGTCGCCACCGCGCTCGGCGGCCGGTCGCCGTCGACGACGGCCGCGTCCGCCGCGCCGGGCGCCCTCGTCGTGGGCGTGGCGCTGCTGCTCGCCGCCGTCCCGGCGTGGGTGACGTCGGCCTCGGCCGCCGCGCAGGACCCCGTCGCCCGGCTGGGTCCGGCCCTCACGGCCCTACCCCCCGGCACCCCCGTGCTCGCCGACCCGCGGCTCGGCCCGCGGGTGCGCGCGGGGGCTGCCGCGACGGTCGCCGACGTGCCGTCCGGCCGGCTGCTGGCGGCGCTGCGGGCCGAGCCGGGCTGGCGCGAGGTCGTCGCGGGCAGCGGGGCCCAGGCCGCGCTGCTCACCGACGAGGCGCCGCTGCTCGCCGCGCTGCAGGAGCGGCTGGGCTGGCGGGTCGTCGCCCGCTCCGGTCCGGTCGTGCTGCTGCGGGCGGCCCCGGCGCGCTGAGGGCCGACGGTCCCTAGAGCCCCCCGACGACGAGGTCGCGCACCCCGGCCGCGAGCTCCCAGCGCCCGCCGAGCCGCAGGTACGTCGCCTCGCCGGTGAGGACGACGAGCGCGGCGGCCGGAGAGTCGACGTCGCGGGTCTGCACCGAGACGGCGTCCGGCACCGGCGGGACGAGCTGCTGGTCCAGGGTGAGCCGGGCGACGCGGCGCAGCCCCACCCCGGCCCCGAGCGAGACGTCGAACGGCCGCAGCTGGCCGCCCGCGCGGTCCCGGGCGAGCGCCACCAGCTCGAGCGGCCCCACCCAGGTCGCCGTGCGCAGGTCGACGAGCGGCTGCCCCTGCTGGTACGGCGCCGCGAGGGACAGCGGGACGCCGCTGCCGTCCCTCCGGACGCCGCTGACGTCGAGGCGGCTGCCGGAGCCGTCGGCGGCGGTGCTGACGACGGCGGCGCGGGTGGCGTCGGGCGAGATCCGCAGCGACAGGACCCGGCGTCCCGTCAGCCAGCCGGCGCTCACGGGCGTCGCGACGCCGGGGGTGGCGGCGGTACCGGTGAGCGTCCACACGGTGGTCCGCCCCTGGGCGGAGCCGGCGACCCACAGGCGTCCGGCGGTGTCGTAGGCCGGGTCGGTGAGGTCCGTGCCCAGCGGGGGGGCGGTGAGCGGGACCCCGGCGCGCCAGCGCACGAGCTCCGCGCGGCCCTGCGCGACGGCGGCCAGGTCGGTGCCGTCGGGCGAGAGCGCGAGGCCGGTGTACGCGGACGAGACCCGGGTCGGGCCCGGGGCCCCCTGCAGCGGCCGGCCCGCCGGGACGACACCCCCCTCGGCGACGTCCTGCGGGTTGACCAGCGTCACCTCGGTGCCGCGGCGCGCGGCGCCGACGGTGAGGGCCAGCGACGGCTCGGTCGTGAAGCCGAGCACGTCGAGCTGCGCGACCTCGTCGGCGACGTTGGGGACGGGGATCGGCCCGACCCCCTGCACCTCGAGGGCGACCGAGATCACGGTGGTGCCGGGCTGCAGCAGGGTGGCGACGAGCTGCGCCCACAGGGCCCGCCGCCGCCCCGGCTCGACGACGGCGGGGTCGTCGGCGAGCACGACGGTGGCCTTGCCCTGCGGGTCGACGTCGACCGCGTCGACCGCCAGCTGGGCGCTCGCCGGGAAGGCGGTGGTCGCGACCCCCGAGAGGTAGCCCGGGACCGGCCCGAGCTGGGCACGGGTCAGCGCGGTCGCCAGTCCGGACCCGCTGGGGAACCACCGCACGTCGGAGACCAGCCGCTGGGTGCCCGCGACGACGTAGTGCAGCTCGTAGTGCCCCATGACCTGCTCGAGGTCGTCGGTGTTGAGCCACAGCCCGAAGCCCGCCGCGGGCAGCTCGATCCGCCACTCGCCGTCGACCCGGACCATGGACAGCACGAGCGAGCGGGTCGTGCCGGGGGGCAGCTCGGCGTACCGGCCGGCGGCGTCGATGGTCGCCACGGCGGCCACGCTGACCCGGACCTGGTCGGACGGCAGCTGGTCGATGGTCAGGCTGGTCGGGGCGTCGTACACCGTGATGGCGGACGTCGGCTTCCACCGGTCCACCGAGTCCGGGGCGAGGAAGGTGCGACCGACCACCTGCTGGTTGGCGTCGGTGTCCTGGAAGGCGGCGCCGGCGCGGATGAAGTCGCGGGCGATGATCGTCTGCGGAGCCCCCTTGATCGGGCCGCTGACGACGACCCGGGCGCGCTGGTCGACCTTGGTGTCGGCGCGCAGCCCGGCGGCGACGGGGGAGCTGCCGGGCAGCCCGCCGCAGCCGCCGAGCAGCAGGGCCGCGAGGAGCGCGAGGACCAGGACCCGGCCGCCGCGGCGCCGCGGGTTCACGGCCGGCCCCGCGAGACGGCTCGCAGCCGCACCGTCGGCTGCTCGGTCCCGTCCCCGGACCCGTCGGCCTCGGGGGTACGACGTCGCGGCGCGCGCGGCGGGACCTGCGGGTTGAGCGGCAGCGGGGAGCCGGTCAGCACCGCCCCGGCCCGGCGCGGCAGGGTGAGCCGGAAGCAGGACCCCTCCCCCGGGGCCCCCCAGGCCTGGAGCCAGCCGGCGTGCAACCGGGCGTCCTCGAGCGAGATGGCCAGACCGAGCCCGGTGCCGCCCGTCGTGCGGGCGCGGGCCGGGTCGGCGCGCCAGAAGCGGTTGAAGACCATGGCGGCCTCCCCCGGGCGCAGCCCGATGCCGTGGTCGCGGACGGCGACGGCGACGGCGTGCTCGTCCTGGGCGATGCGGATCTCGACCGGGCGGCTCTCGCCGTGCTCGAGGGCGTTGACGACGAGGTTGCGCAGCACCCGCTCGATCCGGCGGGCGTCGACCTCGGCCAGGCACGGGTCGTCGGGCTGGTCGACCTCGACCGGGCTGCCGCGCCGCTCGGCCAGGCTCGCCGACGAGTCGACGACCCGGGCGACGACCGCGCGCAGGTCGGTCGGGTCGAGGTCGAGGACGGCGGCCCCGGCGTCGAACCGGCTGATCTCGAGCAGGTCGGTCAGCAGCGCCTCGAAGCGGTCGAGCTCGGCGTGCAGCAGCTCCGAGGAGCGGGCCACCGCCGGGTCGAAGTCGGCCCGGGAGTCGTGGATGAGGTCGCCGGCCATCCGGATGGTCGTCAGGGGCGTGCGCAGCTCGTGCGAGACGTCGGAGACGAACCGCTGCTGGAAGCGCGACAGGCTCTCGAGCTGGTCGATCTGCTGCTGGATGTTGGCGGCCATCTCGTTGAACGACTGGGCGAGGATGGCGATGTCGTCCTCGCCGCGGGCCCGCATCCGCTCGTCGAGCTCGCCGGAGGCGAGCCGCTCGGCGACCGCCGCGGCGCGTCGTACGGGCGCGACGACGAGCCGCGTGACGACGTAGGCGACCCCGCCGATGAGGAACATCAGGACGATGCCGCCGACGACGAAGGTGCGCCCGACGAGGTCGAGGGTGTTCTGCTCGCGGGCCATCGGGTAGATGACGTAGAGGTCGTAGGGCCCGAGACCGGTGGGGCCGGTGTCGACCTGCTGGGCGATCACCCAGGCCGGGGTGGCCCGGCTGTCCCCGGGCAGCTCGACGCTGATGATCTGCGTCTGCTGGATCCCGGGGGTGCGGGCGACGCGGTCGCGCAGGTCGGCCGGCACCGACGACAGGCCGACGTCGCCGGACACGACCGGCTGCAGGATGATGTCGCGGTTGGTGTTGCGCGCGTCCCGGGCCAGGATCGTGAACCGCGACTGCTCGGTGCCGGCGATGCTCTGGATGGCCGTCTGGGCCACGGTGAGCAGGCCGTCGCTCGTCGTCTGGTCGGTCGTGGCGAAGGTCGCCTCGACCCGGCGGGCCAGCTGGATGACCTCGGCGGTCGCCCCGTTGCGGCGCTCCTCGACGAGGCCGTCGGCGACCCGCTGGTAGAGGAAGCTGCCGACGACGGAGAGCACGGCCAGCCCGAGCACCATCGTCACCGTGACGGTGCGCACGAGCATGCTGCGCCGCCAGGTGCGCCGCAGCCGGCGGGCGCCGCGCAGGAGGGTGCGGCCCAGCCGCGCGGCCAGGAGCAGGGCGCGTCGGGTCACCGGCGGGGCGGCGGGCTCGGCCACGGCGACCCGCTAGGCGGGACCGGCCTTGTAGCCGACCCCGCGCACCGTCACGACGATCTCGGGGTGCTCCGGGTCGTGCTCGATCTTGCTGCGCAGCCGTTGCACGTGGACGTTGACCAGCCGGGTGTCGCCCGCGTGGCGGTAGCCCCAGACCTGCTCGAGGAGGACCTCGCGGGTGAAGACCTGCCAGGGCTTGCGGGCGAGCGCGACGAGCAGGTCGAACTCGAGGGGCGTGAGCGAGAGCGGCCGGCCGGCGCGTCGTACGGAGTGCCCGGCGACGTCGATGGTGAGGTCGCCGATGTCGAGGCGCTCGGGCTCCGGCTCGTCGCCGCGGCGCAGCCGGGCCCGCAGCCGGGCGATGAGCTCCTGCGGCTTGAACGGCTTGACGACGTAGTCGTCGGCGCCCGACTCGAGCCCGACGACGACGTCGACCGTGTCGGTGCGCGCGGTGAGCATGACGATCGGCACGCCGGACTCGGCGCGGATCCGGCGGCAGACCTCCATGCCGTCGATCCCCGGCAGCATGACGTCGAGCAGGACGAGGTCGGGACGGGACTCGCGGAAGGCGGCCATCGCCGACGAGCCGTCGGCGACGTGCGTGACGTCGAGACCCTCCTGCTTGAGGACGATGCTCAGCATCTCCGCGAGCGCCAGGTCGTCGTCGACGACGAGCACGCGACCCTTCACCGGGACATCACCGCGACATGCCTCCCCTCGAGCGGAACCGTGCGTGGATTCTCACACACCCGCGCCCGCTCCCCCGGCGCCGGGGCGCCGACGCGCGCAGGCGGGAGGAGGGGCGCTACTGGATGAGCCGGACGGGGCTGCCGCCGACCGAGGCGGTCCACGACGTGGTGTCGCTCGGCTGGTTGCCCGTGCCGTAGTCGTAGCTGAGCCGGTACCAGCAGGCCAGCGGGTCGGTGTCGTCGCACGTGTACGTCGCCGGGATGGGGACGGAGATGCGTTCCCAGCGCCCGTTGAAGGAGCTGCTGGAGGTGACCGCGCACGAGGGCAGCTTCCCGCTGACCGGGCCGGTGCCCGTGCACCCCTTGGGTGAGCCACCCGTGGGGTCGAGGATGCTCACGACGCCGGGCCCCGTGCTGTCGCCGATGTCGAACAGCGCGATGCTCAGGGTCCGTCCCGCCGAGGCCGCGGGCACCCGGGCCAGGTAGAAGGTCGTCTTCGATGCCGGGATGTTGGCGTAGATGGCCATCCGCTGGCTGACCGAGATGCTGATGCCGTCCTGCGCCGACGTGTCGGTGCCGGAGTACGCGCGCAGCGAGAACCGGTTGTGACCGCCGGCGTTGTCCGCGCCGACCCCGGAGGTCTGCACCTGCAGGTAGTACGTGCCCGCAGGGGTGGTCCCGAGCGGCTGGCACAGGGGGACCCACTGCCGGAACTCCGCCCTGACCGCGGACTTGACCTTGTCCCCGTTGCCCCAGGCCGGGTCCTGGATGCCGCTGAGGTCGCCGTTGTAGCCCGGGAAGGTCGTCGAGCAGTTGGCCATCGGGGCGTAGGTGCTCGGGTCGAGGGCCACCGTCGTGGAGGTCGCCTGCCGCAGCGTGTACTGGGTCGTGACCGGCACCCCGTTGAACGACACGTCGCCCGTGCAGGCGGGGTTGCTGGACCCCGAGGCGTAGATCGTGCCGCTGGCGGGGGGCGAGGCCTTGGTGTCGTTGTTCGCGTTGATCCCGTTGAGCGTGCAGGTGTCGCCGACGGCGACGAAGGCCGGGTCGAAGGCCTCGACGCGCAGGTCGGTCACCGGCTTGGTGAGGGTGAGCGTGAAGTAGTAGCCGGAGCTGTTGAAGTCGGTGTTGACGTTGCCCGGGCAGCCGTCCGAGGTCGAGCTGCTGCACGAGTTGTCGGTGAAGGCGTCACCGGACACCTTGGTGCCCGCCGGGCTGCCGATGTTGGCCCAGAACTGGCCGGTGGCGTTGCAGTTGCTGCTGCGCACGGCCGAGCCCGAGGGGTCGTTCCCGAACTCGTTGCAGGGGCTGCCCATCTGGACGGGCTTGACGTAGTCCGCCGTGGCGGTGGTCGCGATGTTGGTCCTCCCGATGCCGAAGAGCGGGAGGAAGAAGTTGTTCACCGAGGTCCGCACGGTGACGCTGAGCCGGTTGCCGCCAGGGCCGACGGCCTGGCTCGTCACCGTCGTGCCCCCAGCGCTGGGGAACCCGTTGCTGCTCGCGAGCGCCGCCGCCGTCGCGTACGCCGCCGTCGGGTCGCCGGGCAGCGAGACGACCCCGCCGGACGCGGCCGCGTCGGCGGCCCGCTGGGCCTGCTGCTGGGTGAGGTACCACCGCCCCACGTCGACGACCGCGCCGCAGCAGCCGACGAGGACGGTGAGCAGGATCGCCGTCGTCACGGCGACGACGCCGCGGTCGCGACGCCGGCGCGAGGCGAGCAGCCGCCGTACGGAGCTCCGCACGGAGCGCCGGGCGGGCACGGCGCGCCGGGTCACGAGCACGCGCCGGGCTCGAAGGCGAAGACGGCCTTGTCGCTGATCGTCGGCGACGCCGGGACCAGCCCGGTGAAGGCGGTGTGCTTGACGGCGATGTAGAGGGCCACCCGGCCCCCCGTCGTCGTCGCCGCCGCGCAGGGGTTCCAGCTGCCGGTCGGCGTCCCGAAGGTGCGGGTCGTGTTGTCCCACGGGTAGGACAGGCAGGTCGAGGTGCCGCAGGCCGACGGCGGGGTGGTCGACGTCGAGGCGTCGTACACCCACATGGACTGGAAGCCCGACATGTCGACGCCGGTGAGGCCGTTGGCGACCTGGGTGACGGCGCCGGCGGGGAAGGTGGGGTCGCCGGTCTTGCCGATGGCGGCGTAGCGGGTCCCCGACCGGATGGCCGTCGTGATGCTGATGTCGTCGCGGAAGACGAAGCCGAACTCGATGATCCCGAAGAGCACGACGAAGAGGATCGGCAGGACGATCGCCGCCTCCACGGCGGCGACCCCGCCGTCACGCCGACCCCGGCGCGCGCGCAGCAGGATCCCCGTCCGCCCCGACCGCGGGGCGCGGATGTGCGAGACTGGCGATGCGGCGTCCTCCACCCCCTGGGAGGGCGCCGCTCCGCGTGCGCGGGGCACCGCGCGCCGGGACACCAGCCCCAGCGCGACGAGCAGCGCCAGGCCGGCGACGGCGTAGCAGCCGCCGACGACCCCCTGCGCGAGGTCGTGACCCAGGGGCGACCACGGGCCGCTCGGGAGCAGCCACATCGGGCCGACGAGCACGAGGACGCCGAGGGCCCCCAGGGTGACGCCCGCCCAGCGGCGGCGGCGGGCCGCGAGCCACAGGGCGACCGGGCCGAACCAGACCCAGTGGTGGGTCCACGAAACGGGCGAGGCGAGCAGCCCGCCGAGGGCGAGGGCGAGGAGCGCCCCCACCTCGTCGCCGGCGGCGAGCGCCGCCCGGGCCACGAGCGCGGCGACCGCGACGAGCAGCACCGCGCTGACGACGGTGACCGAGGCCGGCAGGCCGGGGTCGTGGCGCAGGCGGTCCACGAGGGCCGACAGGGACTGGTTGTCGACGGCGAAGACGGAGGAGCGGCCGAACTTGCCCAGCGAGAGGGCACCGCCGCCCCAGTACCAGCGCGATCCCGCCGGGTCGGCCAGAGCCCCGACGACGAGCGTCGCGACGAACCCCGCACCGCTGAGCAGGGCGCCGCGGCGGTCGCGCCTCAGCAGGAACCACAGGACGAAGACGCCCGGGACGAGCTTGACGCCGGCGGCGAGGCCGACGAGCAGGCCCTGGCGCCCGCGCGGCAGCACGAGCAGGTCGAGGACGACGAGGAGCAGCAGGACCGCGTTGACCTGGCCGAGCAGCAGCGTGCGGAAGACGGGCTCGCTGACCGCCAGCCCGGCCCCGATGCTCGCGACCGTGGTCGCGGGCAGCGCCAGCCGGTGCCCGACGACGGCGACGACGACGGCCAGGGCGACCAGGCTCACCCCGAGGGAGAGACCGGTGAGCAGCCCGGCGGGCAGCCCCGCGACGACGGCGTACGCCGTCGCGGCGAAGGGCGGGTAGGTGAAGAGCAGCCCGTGCACCGTGACGGCGTACAGGTCCTCGCCGTGCCGGATCGCCGACCCGCCCCGCAGGTAGACGTCGAGGTCGACGCCGAAGCCCTCCGCGCCGCGCGCGTCGAGCAGGTGCAGGAGCAGGAGCGTCGCCGCGACCATCCACCAGGTCACGTGGGCCACGAGGGTCGGGCGCAGCGACGGCAGGGCGAGGCGCCGCCGCGCGGCGCGCGGGGGGTGCAGGGGGCTCGAGGGGGCGGGGACGTCACGGGGGTCGGTCGAGGCAGCGACCGGCGCCGGGAGCAGGGAAGCGGACACGGGGAGGTGACCTCACGACGGGGGAAAGGCTGACCCAAAACGTACCTAAGGGGCGAATAGGTCGCATCGACCGTTCGGCCACCCCGTCCTGGCCGGACACGCGAGCGTGCCGCCCACCCCACGGGGTGGACGGCACGCGTCGTACGGGCTCCTCGCCGACGGCCCGGGTGGGCCGAGCGACTCAGTAGCGGTAGTGGTCCGGCTTGTACGGCCCGGCGACGTCGACGCCGAGGTACTCCGCCTGGCCCTTGGTCAGCTCGGTGAGCCGGACACCCAGGGCCTCGAGGTGCAGGCGGGCGACCTTCTCGTCGAGGTGCTTGGGCAGCACGTAGACCTGCTTGTCGTACTCCGAGGTCTTCGTGAACAGCTCGATCTGCGCGATCGTCTGGTTCGAGAACGAGTTGCTCATGACGAAGCTCGGGTGCCCGGTGGCGTTGCCCAGGTTCATCAGGCGACCCTCGGACAGGACGATGATCGAGTGGCCGTCGCTGTAGGTCCACTCGTGGACCTGCGGCTTGATCTGCGTCTTGGTGATGCCGGCCGTGCGGGCCAGGCCCGCCATGTCGATCTCGTTGTCGAAGTGGCCGATGTTGGCGACGATGGCCTTGTTCTTCATCGCGGCCATGTGGTCCGCGGTGATGACGTCGTAGCAGCCGGTCGTCGTGACGAAGATGTCGGCGGAGCCGACGACGTCCTCGAGGCGCGCGACCTGGAAGCCCTCCATCGCGGCCTGCAGCGCGCAGATCGGGTCGATCTCGGTGACGATGACGCGGGCGCCCTGGCCGCGCAGCGACTCCGCGCAGCCCTTGCCGACGTCGCCGTAGCCGCAGACGACCGCGACCTTGCCGCCGATGAGGACGTCGGTGGCGCGGTTGAGCCCGTCGATGAGGCTGTGGCGGCAGCCGTAGGTGTTGTCGAACTTGCTCTTGGTCACCGCGTCGTTGACGTTGATGGCCGGGAAGAGCAGCTCGCCGGCCTCGGCCAGCTGGTAGAGGCGGTGGACGCCCGTGGTGGTCTCCTCGGTGACGCCCTTGATGCCCTCGGAGATGCGCGTCCACTTGGTGGCGTCCTCGGCGACCGTGCGGCGCACGAGCTCCTTGAAGACGCCGAACTCCTCGGAGTCCTCCTCGGTGACCGGCGGCACCTGGCCGGCGGTCTCCCACTCGCGCCCCTTGTGGACGAGCATCGTGGCATCGCCGCCGTCGTCGAGGATCATGTTCGGGCCCTCGGCGCCGGGCCAGGTGAGGATCTGGTCGGTGCACCACCAGTACTCCTCGAGCGTCTCGCCCTTCCAGGCGAAGACCGGGACGCCCTGCGGGTCCTCGGGGGTGCCCTGCGGGCCGACGACGACGGCCGCGGCGGCCTCGTCCTGGGTGGAGTAGATGTTGCAGGAGGCCCAGCGGACCTCGGCACCGAGCGCGGTGAGCGTCTCGATGAGCACGGCGGTCTGCACGGTCATGTGCAGCGAGCCGGCGATCCGTGCGCCCTTGAGGGGCTGCGAGTCGCCGTACTCCTCGCGCAGGGCCATGAGGCCCGGCATCTCGTGCTCGGCCAGACGGAGCTGGTGACGGCCGGCCTCGGCGAGGCTCAGGTCGGCCACCTTGAAGTCGAAGGACATGGGGAACCCACTTCCAGTGTGATCGAAGGTGTCGGACCCGGCGTAGCCCATCTGGGCGCGTCGTGCTCGCGGGGCATCACCCACGCCGGCTGCCCCCAGTTTACCGGAGCCCGTACGGCGTCGCCGACCCCCCGCCGCGCCCACCGCCGAGCGGCTGTGGGGCGGCTGTGGTTGTGTGGAGACGGTGAGCGCCCCCACCACGGTCAGCCCGGAACGCCTGTCCTCGCCCCGCCAGCTCGCCGCGGCGAGCGTCGGCAACCTCGTCGAGTGGTACGACTGGTACGCCTACTCGTTCCTCGCGACGTACTTCGCGACCCAGGTCTTCCCGAAGGGCGAGGGCGGCCTGACCTCGCTGCTCGACGCGTTCGCCGTCTTCGCGGTCGGGTTCTTCATGCGCCCGGTCGGCGGGCTGCTCATGGGGGCGGTCGCCGACCGGCTGGGGCGCAAGGCCGCCCTCACGCTGACCATCCTGCTCATGGGTGCGGGGTCGCTGCTCGTCGCGGTGCTGCCGACGTACGCGCAGGTGGGGGTCCTGTCCCCCGTCCTGCTCGTCGTCGCCCGGCTCGTCCAGGGGCTGTCGGTCGGCGGGGAGTTCGCGGCGTCGACGACCTTTCTCGTCGAGTCGGCGCCCCCGCACCGGCGCGGGTTCTTCTCCAGCTTCCAGTACGTCTCGACGACGATCGGGCAGCTGCTCGCCTCCGGCCTCGCCGCGGTGCTCGCGTCCACGCTGTCCGACGACGCCATGTCGTCGTGGGGCTGGCGGGTCCCCTTCGCGGTCGGCGCGCTGCTCAGCCTCGTCGGCCTGCTCATCCGCCGCGGCGCCCGCGAGACCCTCGCCGACGCCGACGACCTGCGCTCAGGGCGCGTGCGACGCCCCGGGCTGCTCGACGCGCTGCGCCACCACCCGCGCCAGTCCCTGCTCATCGTCGGGATCACCGTGGCCGGGACGATCGCCTACTACACGTGGACGACCTACCTGCCGACCTACGCCAACACGTACGCCGGCGTGCCCAAGGGGACGGCGCTGTGGGTCGGCACCGTCGCGCTGGTGTTCTTCATGGTCCTCAACCCGCTCATGGGGATGCTGTCCGACCGGGTCGGGCGCAGGCCGCTGCTGCTGACCTTCGCCGCCGCGTTCGTCCTGCTCACCGTCCCCGGGCTGGCGCTGCTCGACGACGGGGCCGGGCGGCTGCTGCTCGTCCAGGGCACGGGGATGGTCTTCCTCGCCATGTACACCTCGATCGCCGCCGCGGTGAACGCCGAGGTCTTCCCGGCCCGGGTCCGCGCGAGCGGCATCGGCTTCCCGTACTCGCTGTCCGTCGCGCTTTTCGGCGGCACGGCGCCGTACGTCGGCACGGCCCTCAAGGACGCCGGGCACGGCACCCTCTTCCCCTGGTACCTCAGCGCGCTCTGCCTCGTCTCGCTCGTCGTCTACGCGGTCGCCCTGCGCGAGACCGCCCACCGGCCGTTGCCGGCGTAGACCGAGGCGGGCAGAGGCCCCGCCCGTGCACTGTGCCGTGCCCCACCCCGTGGGGCACGGCATAGTTCCCGCAGGTCACCGGCCCGCGACGGGCGGCAGGGTCCGCCGCCGTTTCCCCTCATCCGCACCCCCCGCGGGGCCGATGGAGCGGTCGTGGCGTCCAGCTCCCCGTCGACCGTGCTGCGCGCGCGCCCGGTCGTCCCGGGGGCGCCGCCGCGTCCGGCCGCCACCGGCGCCGCCGCGGCCGCGTCGGACGGACGCCGGGCCCGGTACGGCGCGCGGGCGCGGCGGGTCACCCACGCCGCGGGCGCTCCGCTGGCCACGCTGCTGCTCTCCTGCGCCGTCACGGCGACGACCCTGCGGCTGTGGGACTGGCGCCCGGGCACCCCGGTCGACCTCTCCGGTGACGCGCTGGTCTACCAGTCGCAGGTCCGCGCCGTGCTCGACGGTGGCGCGTGGGGCCTGGACCCGCACGTCGGGGCGCCCTACGGACAGGTCGCGGGCTTCTTCGCCACCGCCGACGACCTGCACCTCGTCCTCGTGCGCCTGCTCGGGCTGCTGTCGGGCTCGCCGACCACGGTCGCCGCGCTCTACTTCGTCCTCGGCTTCCCGGCGAGCGCCCTCACCGCGCACTGGCTGGCGCGGCGGCTGGGGGCGCACCCGGCGGCGGCGGTCGTCGTGGGCGTGCTGTTCTCCGTCGTCCCCGCGCACCAGACCCGCTTCGCGCACCTCTTCCTCGCGGCCTACTGGGCCGTGCCGCTCGGGATGTGGCTCGTCGTCACGACCGCCCGCGGCGGCCCGGTGCTGCGGAGCCCGCGCCGCCCCACCCCGCGGCTGCGGCGCGCCGCGCAGTGGTGGGACGCCCGCTCGCTGCTGCTCGTCGTCACCGTCGGTCTGACCGGGGTCTACTACGCCGCCTTCACCGCGCTGCTGCTGCTCGTCGCGCTCGTCGTGCGCCGGCTGCGCCGGCCCGGGCTCGGCCCGCTGCTGCGGGCCGCCGTCCCCCTCGCGCTGCTGCTCGCCACGACCGGCGGCTCGCTGCTGCGCAGCCGCTGGACCACCCGCGGGCAGACGGTGACCGGCGGCCTCGCCGAGCGCACCGTCGGCGACAGCGAGCAGTTCGCCGGCAAGCTGACCGACCTCGTGCTGCCGTGGTCCGGCCACCGCGACGCCGCGCTCGCCGCGCTGACCACCCGCTACCAGGAGCTCGGCCTGCCGGCCACGTCGGAGTCGTCGGCCATCGGCGTCGTCGCGCTGCTCGGCTGCGTCGGGCTGCTCGTGCTGCTGGCCCGGGCCGCCGTCGGCCGGACCGGTCGCCGGGCCGCCCCGCTCGTCACCGTGCTCGGCCTCCTGCTGCCGGCCGCGCTCGCCTTCTACGTCCGCGGGGGGCTGGGCTCCCTCGTCGCCCTCCTCGTCACCCCGCAGCTGCGCACCTGGTCGCGGCTGTCCCTGCTCGTCGCGCTGCTGGGGCTGCTCGCCGTCGGTCTCGGCCTCACCGCGCTCCTGCGGCGCCGTCGCCTCGTCGGCGCTGTGGCCTGCGCCGTCGTGCTGGCCGTCGGCGTCGCGGACCAGACCAACCCCGCCCTGGCGCCCGACTGGGCCGCCCAGCGGGCGGCCCTGGCCACGCTGACGTCGTACACCGACCGGCTCGAGGCGGCGCTGCCCGCCGGCTGCGCCGTCTTCGAGGCGCCGGTGATGCGCTACCCGGAGAACGGTCCCCTGCAGCGGATGGGCGACTACGACCCGCTGCGGCCCACCCTCACCGGGCGGTCGCTGCGCTGGAGCTACGGCGCGATGCGCGGGACGGCGGCGGCCGACTGGCAGCTCGCCCTCCCCCAGGGCGACCTCCCCTCCCTCGTCGACGACCTCGCGGCCGCCGGGTTCTGCGCCGTCCAGGTCGACCACGCCGGCTACGGCGCCGACGACCCCACCAGCGCGCTCCGCACGCTCCTCGGCGGCCCCCTCGCCACGAGCGACGACGGCCGGCTCACCGCCTTCCCCCTCCGCAGCCGGTACGACGCCCTGCTGGCCCGCGACGGCGCCCGCGCCCTCGCCGCCCGCCGGGACGCCGTGCTGCACCCCGTCGTCGTCGACCTGACCGACGGCGCGTCCGCGACGTCCGGCCGCGGCGGCGAGCGCTACCAGTGGGTCGACGACGGGACCGACCTCGTCGTCGGCAACCTCACCGGCCGGCCCCAGGAGGTCACGCTCGTCCTGCGCTTCACCGGGGTCGACGCGCGCCCGCGCACCGTCGACCTGCCGGGCTCGGCCCCCACCGGGGCGACGGGTGGGTCGGTCCTGCTGCGGGCGAGGGTGACGGCGACCGGCGGGGTCACCCACGTCCCGGTCCGGGTCACCGGCCCCGACGCCACGGGCCCCGACGGGCACCGGGTCACCGGGCGCCTGCAGGTCGTGCGGGCCGTCGTGGCCGACCCGGCCGTCCGCGTCGGGGTCACCCAGCGCACGACGACGGAGCCGGCGACGGAGCCGGCGACGGAGCCGGGCGCATGAGGCCGCGTCCCGGCCGGGGGGACCTAGGCCGGTCCGGCCGGCGGCGGGACCTGGGCGGGCGGCGTCTCGGGGTCCCACGCGGGCCGCGGCTCGTCGTCCCCGTGGTCGATGTCCGGCTCGAGGTACATCAGCAGGGTCAGGCCGGGGACGGCCTGGCGCGCGTGCAGCTCGGCGCGGTTGATCGTCGACGCGACGAGCTCGGCGCTGTCGCTGGCGGTGACGGCGACCTTCGCGGCCACGACGAGCTCCTCCGGGCCGACGTGCAGCGTGCGCATGTGGATGAGCCGGTCGACGCCGTCGGTCCCGGCGACGGCGGCCTCGATGGCCGCGACGTTCTCCCGGGAGGCCGCCTCCCCGAGCAGCAGCGACTTCATCTCGACCGCGAGCACGGCGGCGACCGCGACGAGCAGCAGGCCGATGAGCCCGGTGCCGACGGCGTCCCAGCGCCCGTCGCCGGTGACCACGGTCAGCGTCACGCCGACGAGCGCGAAGACGAGCCCGAGCAGCGCGGCGAGGTCCTCGAGGAGGATGACCGGCAGCTCGGGGGCCTTGGCGCTGCGGACGAACTGCGGCCAGGAGCGCGACCCGCGCTGCGGGTTGGACTCCTGGACCGCGGTGCGGAACGAGTTGCCCTCGAGGCCGATGCTCACGACGAGGACGACGAACGGCACCCACACCCAGTCGCTGATCCCCTCGGGGTGCTCCCACTTGTGGTACGCCTCGTAGAGCGCGAAGAGCCCGCCGACGCTGAACAGCACGATCGAGACGACGAAGGCCCAGAAGTAGCGCTCGCGGCCGTAGCCGAACGGGTGCTGCGGCGTGGCCTCCCGCCGCGCCCGGCGCCCGCCGAGCAGGAGCAGCAGCTGGTTGCCGGAGTCGGCGACCGAGTGGATGGACTCGGCGAGCATCGAGCTGCTGCCGGTGAGGAGGAACGCGGCGAACTTCGTCACCGCGATCCCGAGGTTGGCCGCGAGCGCGGCGTAGATGGCCCTGGTCCCACCCTCGGTCGACATGGGCCGAAGCGTAGTGGCTCCCTGGGAACCCCCTGGGTGGCCCCGAGGTCGAAGGAGGCCCCCCGATGACCCTCACCCACCCGGCCGCGCGACCCGCGACCGGCACCCCGCCGACCCGGGGCACTGCCGACGGTGCCGGGTCGCCCGGGTCGAGCGACCGACGCGGTCGCCTGCTCGACACCGTCGTGCCGCGGCTCCTGCTCGTCGCCGTCCCGGCCCTGGTCGTCTGGGCCGTCCACGGCCCCGTCGGCGACCCGGACACGTTCTGGCACCTGCGTGCCGGCGAGCAGCTGCTGCGCACCTGGTCCTTCCTGCCCGCGGACGACTGGAGCGCGTTCAACACCCGGCCGTGGGTGCTGCACGAGTGGGCCCCCGAGGTGCTGCTCGCCCTCGCGGCCCGGGTGGACGGCCTGGCCGGGGTCGTCGTCCTGCGCCAGGTCGGCCTCGTCCTCGTCGTCGCGGCCGTGCTCGCCCTGTGCCGCTCGCGGGGCACGCTGCTGCAGGCGCTCATCGGGACGACGGTGGCCGTCGTCGGCCTCGCCCCGAGCCTCGGTCCCCGACCGCAGCTGGTCAGCTTCGCGCTGCTCGCCGTCACCGTGCGCGCGTGGCTGGCGAGCGCCGACGACCGCCGACCGCGCTGGTGGCTCGTCGGGCTCACCTGGGTCTGGGCGTGCTGCCACGGGTTCTGGGTCCTCGGTCCCCTCGTCGGCGCGGTCCTCGCCGTCGGCGTCCTGCTCGACGAGCGCGCGGCCGGTCGCGACCCGCGGTCCGCGCGACCGCTGCTCCTCGTCCCCGTGCTCGCCGGTCTGGCCGGGCTGCTGACCCCGGTCGGCTACCGCACGCTGACCGCCGCGATGGGGGTCGGCGACACGGCGCAGTACGTGACCGAGTGGGCGGCGCCGTCGCTGCGGACCCCGACGGTGGCGGTCCCCGTCCTCGCCCTGGCCGCCGTCGCGGTGGTGTGGGCGCGCCGTCGGCGCTCGTGGTCGTGGGTGCGCGTCGGCCTGTGGCTGGCGGCCCTGCTCGCGTGCCTGCTGGCGCTGCGCACGGTCGCCGTCGGGGCGGTCCTCCTGGCTCCGCTCGTCACCGAGGCCCTGCGCGGGCCCGCTGACCCGCCCGCCCCCCGCCGCCTCCCGCGGGTCGAGGGGGCTCTGCTCGCCGGGACCGCGCTGGTCGTCCTCGTGGCGTCCCTGCTCACCGCGAGCGACCGGGCGGCCCGGGTCCCGACCGGGCTCGACGCCGCCCTCGACGCGCTGCCCGCGGGGACCGTCGTCTACGACTGGTACGACGTCGGCGGCTGGCTCGACTGGGCCCACCCCGACCTCTCGCTCGTCGTCGACGGCCGCACCGAGCTGTTCAACCAGGACTACCTCGACCGCTACCAGCGGGCCGCCTTCACCCAGCCCGGCTGGCAGGACGCGTTCGCGTCGTACGGCGCGACGGCGGCCGTGCTCCCGGTCGACTCGCCCCTCGCCGACGCCCTCGTCGACCGGTCCGGCTGGCGGGTCGTCGCGGTCGCGGACGGCTACCGCCTGCTGCGCCACCCCTGATCGCGGGCCGGGGGGTGCGCGGCTAGCGTTCCCGCATGCCCTCCGCCGCCGGCACCCTCGACTGGCTCCCGCTCGCCGACCACCTCGACCTCGTCGCCGCACCGGTCGCGTCGGCGGCCGCCCTCGTGCCGCGGGCGCGGGTCGCGCGCATCGACGCGGGCCTCGCCGACACGGCCGCCTTCTGCGCGGCCTACGACGTCGCGCCCGGGGCGAGCGCCAACTGCGTCGTCGTCGCGGGCCGCCGCGGCGGGGCGACGACGTACGCCGCCGTGCTCGTGCTCGCCACGACGCGCGCCGACGTCAACGGGGTCGTGCGCACCGAGCTCGACGCGCGCAAGTGCTCCTTCGCCGCCCACGACGACGCGGTCGGGCTGACCGGCATGGAGTTCGGCGGGATCACCCCGGTCGGGCTGCCCGAGGGCTGGCCCGTGCTCGTCGACGAGGCCGTCGTGGCGGCCGGCGACGTCGTCGTCGGCAGCGGGCTGCGCTCGAGCAAGCTGCTGCTGCCGGCCGCGGACCTGCTGCGCCTGCCGGGCGCCCGCGCGCTCGCGCTGTCCCGGCCCGCCTGAGGGCTCCGCGCTCAGGGGCGCCGGTCGGCGACGACGTACGACGCCCCGGCGGTGACCGCCGCGACGACGAGCACCGACGGCCACGCCCCGATCCGCTTGGCCAGCGGGTGGCTGAGGCCGAAGGCGCCCAGGTAGGTCGCGACGAGGGCGGCCGTCGTCGCGGGCGTCGTGCGCCGCGACCACTCGCGGGCTGCGACGGCGCCGCCGGCGGCGAGGACGACACCGCCGAGCGGTCGGACCCCGGTCCGCCGGGCGGCCTGCCAGCCGCCGACGAGCGAGGCGGCGGTGACGAGGGAGGTGGGGATGCGCATGACCCCGACGCTACGCGCCGCTCCCGGTCACTCCCCCGTGAGGTCGCGCAGGTCGGCGACGTGCGGTGACAGGCCGGGGTCGGTCCCGAGCCCGAGCGAGAGGTACGTCGCCGCGAAGTCGACGAGCGCGACGTGGCCGGCCAGCCGCTCGAGGGCGTGGCCCGCCTCGGTGTCGTGCTGGCTGACCCGGACGCCGGCGTCGGCGGCCAGCCGGACGACGGCGTCGGCGACCCGGCGGCCCTGCGCCTGCTCGCCGTCGGGACCGCCGCGCTCCTCGGCGGCGGTGTCGCGCAGCATGAGCAGGCGCAGCCGGGGCATGGGCGGGCCGTCGAGGAAGGGGTCGGCGAAGATGTCGTCCACCCGCAGGTCGCCCAGGCCCGCGCCGCGCGAGATCCCCGCGTCGCTGTAGGGGCCGTCGAAGCAGGCGACGACCTGCGAGGCCGCGTCCGGCAGCTGGCCCCAGGTGGCCGGCACCCGGGCCGTGCGGGCCAGCATCGAGGCCGCCCGGGCGGCGGCCACGCCGGTGAGGGCGCCGTCGCCGAGGACGACCGGGACCCCGTCGGCCAGCTCGAGCGCCAGGCTCTTGGCAGGGTTGACGAAGGTGTCGCTGCCCGGGCGGAACAGCTCGGCCTGGGCGTCGAGCCGGTCGGCGACGGAGACCAGCACGGCCGGGCGGGCCGCGACGAGCCCGAGGGCGTCGGCGGCGAGGACGACGGGGGTCAGCAGCGCCCACAGGGCGGTCCGCGACGACGCGGGACCGGGCGGGGTCGGCACGTGCACCCCGCGGGCCCGGGCGGCGACGTCGGCGAGCGGCGAGTCGGGCGCGCCGACGGTGAGCAGCGACGCCCCGCGGCGGGCCGCCTCGGCGGCGAGCGCGAGCGGGCCGGGGGCCCGCCCCGACTGCGACACGGCGACGACGAGGTCGAGCGAGCCGACCCAGCCGGGCAGCGGCACGTTGCGCCGCACGGCCACCGGCACCGGCGACCCGGGCTCGGCGAGCAGCTCGAGGACGTCGGCGACGACCGCCGACCCGCCGGTCGCCGCGACGACGACCGACCGGGGCCGCTCGCCGCCGCCGACCCGGGCCACGCCGGCCTCCTCGGACAGGCGGACGGCCTGGCGCACCTGGGCGCCCGCGGTGGCCAGCGCCCGCAGCGTCCCGCGCGAGTCGAGCCGCGCGACGGCCTCCTCGTCGTCGACCAGCGAGTCGTCGAAGTGCGGCACGGCGGCGGCCCCCGTCTCAGCCCTGGGGGCGACGGGCCTCGTGGACGAGCAGCACCGGGACGCCGTCGTCGACCCGGTAGGCCCGGGCGCAGGACCCGTCGGTGCAGACCAGCTCCGGGCCGGTGGGGCCCTCGGCGTCGACGAGCTCGGACCGGCAGGCGGGGCAGCGCAGGATCGAGCGGGGCCAGTCGGTGGAAGACGTGCTCATGGTGTCCTTGCCTCGAGGTCGTGCGGAGGGGTCGTGCGGGGAGGTCAGCCCGCTCGGACGACCGAGAGGACCGCGTCGCGGACGGCCTCCATCGTGCCACGGTCGGCGGCCTCGACGTTGAGCCGCAGCAGCGGCTCCGTGTTCGACGCGCGGACGTTGAGCCACCACAGCGGCGAGTCACCCTGCGCGCCCGAGGTGGCGGCGTGGTGGATGGTCAGGCCGTCGAGCTCGTCGTACGTGACGTCGCCCTGCTCCCCCGCCCAGTCGCGCACCCGCTGCGTGGCGGCGGCCTGGTCGGTGACGGTCGAGTTGATCTCGCCCGAGGCGGCGTAGCGGTCGTACGACGCCGTCAGCCGCGACAGCGGCTCGTCCTGGCCGCCGAGGGCGGCGAGGACGTGCAGCGCGGCGAGCATCCCGGTGTCGGCGAACCAGAAGTCGCGGAAGTAGTAGTGCGCGGAGTGCTCGCCGCCGAAGATCGCGCCCTCGCGGGCCATCTCGGCCTTGATGAAGGAGTGCCCGACGCGGGTGCGGACCGGGCGGGCGCCGTTCTCGCGGATGACCTCGGCGACGGCGGCCGAGGAGATGACGTTGTGCACGACGGCGAGGTCGCCCGCGGGGGTGCCGTCGGCGACGGCGCGGGCGATCTCGCGCTCGGCGACGAGGCCGGTGATGGCGCTGGGGCTGACCGGCTCGCCGCGCTCGTCGACGACGAAGCAGCGGTCGGCGTCGCCGTCGAAGGCCAGGCCGAGGTCGGCGCCGTACTCGACGACGGCCTTCTGCAGGTCGCGCAGGTTCTCCGGCTCGAGCGGGTTGGCCTCGTGGTTGGGGAAGGTGCCGTCGAGCTCGAAGTAGAGCGGGACGACGTCCAGCGGCAGCTCGGGCAGGCCCGCGCCGGTGCCGAGGACGGCGGGGACGGTGTGCCCGCCCATGCCGTTGCCGGCGTCGACGACGACCTTGAGCGGGCGGACCGTCGAGAGGTCGACGAGGCCGCGCAGGAAGGCGGCGTAGTCGGCGAGCAGGTCGCGCTCGGAGATCTCGCCGACCCGGTCCGTGCCCTCGCGGCCCACCTGGTCGCCGCGGTCGAGCGACCACTGCGCGAGGTCGCGGATCTCGCCGAGGCCCGAGTCCTGCCCGACGGGCCGGGCCCCGGCCCGGCAGAGCTTGATCCCGTTGTACTGGGCGGGGTTGTGGCTGGCGGTGAACATCGCCCCGGGCAGCCCGAGGGCGCCGCTGGCGTAGTAGAGGCCGTCGGTCGAGCACAGGCCGATGAGGGTGACGTCGAGGCCGTGGGCGGCCACGCCCTCGGCGAAGGCCCGGCTGAGGGCCGGCGAGCTCGGGCGCATGTCGTGGCCGACGACGACGCCGGTCGCCCCCTCCGGGGTCGCGACGACCTGCGCGAAGGCGGCGCCGATGGCCCGGGCGACGTCCTCGTCGAGCTGGTCGGGGACCACGCCGCGCACGTCGTAGGCCTTGATGAAGTCGGACAGCCGGCGCTCGCTCACGCGCTCGACCCTATCGACGTCGGACAACGCGTCCGACCGAGGGCCGTGCGGGGCCCTCCTCCGGGGGCTGCTCGGGGACCGCTCAGGGACTGCTCGGGGGCCGCTCAGGGGGCGTCGCGCAGCACCCGCAGGTGGCCGCGGCGGTGCACCTCGACCGCGCCGGAGCGGTCCTCGGCGGAGCCGCCGGCGGCGGCCGCCGTCGCGGCGGGCCCGGCGCCGGTCCCGGACGTCCCGCCGGTCGCCGACCGGCGCGGGCGGCCCGCCTCGCGGACCGCGTCGGCGAGGGCCAGCAGGTCGTCGGTGCTCGGCGGGGGCGGCGTGTAGTCGCCGGACAGCCGGACGACGTCCCACCCGCGCGGGGCGGTGAGGCGCTCGGCGTGCACGTCGCACAGGTCGTAGGTGTGCGGCTCGGCGTACGTCGCCAGCGGGCCGAGGACGGCGGTCGAGTCCCGGTAGACGTAGGTCAGCGTCGCCACCGCGGGGCTACCGCACCCCGTCCTGCTGCACTGCCGCGTCACACCCACCCGAGGGACTGTACGGCGTCGCGCGGGCCGGGACGCCGAGGGCACGCCGTACGCTGGGCCGGTGGGCAGCACGGGGGCGACGGCGAGCGGCGGACCGCGGCGCAGCCGCCGCGACCGGCGCGGTCGCGGGGTGCGCGGACCGATGGCCTGGCCCCCCGTTCCGGCGATGGCCTCACGGGCCGAGCGCTTCGACGACCTCGTCCTCGACGCCGCCGGCCGGGTCGAGGACCGCTGGAGCGGCCCGTTCCCGCCGGTGGAGCTCGCGGTCGAGGACGTCCCGCCCTCCGACCCGGCGCCGTGGGAGCACGCGGAGGTCCCCCTCGGGCGGCTGTTCCCCGCCACCGGCTCGGAGGCGGCCCGCGTGGTCGTCTACCGCCGACCCGTCGAGACCCGCGTGCAGGGACAGCGCGAGCTGGCGGCGCTCGTCGCCGAGGTCGTCACCGAGCAGCTGGCCGGCCTGCTCGGGGTGCGCCCCGAGGAGCTCGACCCCGAGCTGGGTGACGAGGAGGACTGACCGCGCCCCCCGCGGGGTCAGCCGACCCGGCGGACCGGCACCTGCGTCGTCGTCACGGCGGCGGGCGGCAGCCCGAAGGCGGTGAAGAGCGGGCCCTGGCCCTTGCGGGCCCGGTCGTCCTGGACCCGCAGCGCCACCCCGGCGCGCAGCGTGCCGGAGACCCGGGTGACCCACACCGAGCCGGGCCCGCGGACCCCGACGGCGACGGTGCTGTCGACCGGCACGTCGACCGTGCTCGACCGCGCGGCGCCGGCCGCGTCGACCGTGGTCACCGTGGCCCGCGCCGGACCGCCGGTGGCGACGAGCGTGAGCACGCCGTCGAGCTCGGCCGACAGCGGGACCCCCGCCGTCGAGGTGACGGGGTCGGTCGAGGTGACCCAGGCGAGGTCCGACGGGTCGCCGGCGGCCGCGCCGCGCCGCTCGAGCATGAGGCCCGCGACGACCGGGTGGTCCGAGCGCAGCTCGACGGCGTCGGTGGCCGACGGGAGCGAGCCGAGGTCGATGTCGAGGACGTGGTGGCCCTTGACCCGCACGACCGGGCTGACCGGCAGCGGGTGCGGGCCGTCGGCGGCGAGCACGCGCGCCTGAACGACCGCCTCGGCGTCGCCGGGGACGGCGATCCGCAGGTGCGCCGGCCCCGCGAACGACGCGGCCGGGATGACCTGCTGGGTGCTGGGGGCGGCCGACGGGACGGCGTCGTCGCCGCCGCGCGGCACCGCGCCGTCGACCCAGCTGTCGGCGAGGACGGCGCCGAGGACGCCGCCGGACGCGGTGACGTGCACCACCGGGGACTCCTCGCCCCCGACGAGCGCGTCGAGCAGCAGCGAGGTGCGCCCGTGCGGGGGGACGGCGACGTCCTGGCCACCGGAGGTCGCGAGGACGCCGGCGGCGCCGAGCACCTCGACGTCCGCGGTGACGGGGTTGGCGCCGGGGTTGACCAGGACGAGGCGCTCCCGGCGGGTGCTCTGCCCGCCGCCGGCGACGAGCCACGACTCGGCCCGGGCGGCCTGGCAGGGCGCCGCGGAGAGCCCGCGGGCGTCGGAGTCGGTGCGCAGCCAGGTCTGGACGGCGGCCACGCCCGGGGCGAGCGCGCCGCCGGCGACGACCTCGACGGGGGTCGCGCCGGTGACCGTCGTGCGCAGCAGGCTGCCCCGCGCGGTGGCCGTGGCGGCCGTCGTCGACGGCGTGCGCAGGCGCAGGGTGCCGGCGCTCCCGGTCGGCCGCACCCCGCCGAGGGCGCGCGCCGGGGCGGCGGCGGCGAGGACGGTGGTCGCCCCGCCGTCGGCGGGGACGGCGGACAGCCCCTCGGTCTCGGGGCCGGCGCAGACGAGGGTGGCGGAGGTGACGGGGCGCAGCGCCCCCGCGGCGGAGCCCGCGGCCCCCGCCGGGGCGGCGGAGGCGGCGGCCGCCGCGGCGGCGGTGCCCGCGGGCGGCGCGACCTGGACGACACCGGGGACGCGGGCGGCCCCGACGACGAGACCGGCGGTGGCGGCGGCGAGGAGGACGGCCCGCACGGGTCCGGTCAAGCGGTGGCTCACGACAGCCTCCGGCTGCGTCGGGTGCCGAAGGGCACGGCGAGGAACAGCACGACGGCCAGCAGGGCCAGCTGCGCGAGGAACCAGCCCTCCGTGGTCGGCGGGAGGTCGACGACGAGGCGCCCGCCGTCCGCGGGGAGCACGTACGACGGCGTCCCCGAGCCGGGCTGCGCGGCGAGCCGCCGCCCGTCGACGGTGACCGTCGCGTGGGCGGTCCAGTCGGGCGACTCCGCGAGGACGAGCCGGCGTCCGCTCGCCCCGGCGGGCAGGTCCACGTCGACCGCGCCGTGCGGTCCGGTCACCGGGAGCGCCTGCAGCGGCCGGCCGGAGGCGTCGTCGACGCGGACCCGGGACGGCGCCAGCGGGGCGCCGGCGGCCCGGTCGGCGGAGGTGCGCGGCAGCACCCGCCACAGGGTGCGGCCGTCGCCGCTGCCGAGCCGGGCCAGGCCGGCGGCCGCGTCGAGGCTGCGGGTGAGGGTGAGGCCGGAGTCGCCGCCCAGGCTGACGAAGCCGACCCCGAGGTCGGCGAGCCGGTCGCCGAGGCCGGCGCCGGACGAGGAGTCGAGGGTGCCCGAGGCGACGGCGCCGACGAGGTCGCCGACGCCGGGGTCGGTGGCCAGCGGCGTGACCAGCCCGCGCTGGGGGCTGCCGGGCTCGTCGCCCACCAGCTGCCAGGACACCCCCGAGCCGGCGGTGTCGCGGTCGAGGACGAGCAGCCGCGACGCGGCGGGCCCGCGGGCCTGGTCGACGGCGACGGCGGGGCGGGCGTCGGAGCCCGCGACGAGCTCGTCGCCGACCCCGTCGCGCACCTGCAGGGCCATCGTGGCGAGGACGCCCGCGGCCGTCACGGTGACGGCGACCAGCCCGAGCAGCCGGCGCCCCTCGCGCCACGAGCCGCGCGGCCGCAGGGGCAGGCCGCGCCAGCCGACGAGGACGGCGCCGAGCAGCGCGACGAGGAGCAGGTCGGCCCCGGGGCCCGCCCACGGGGTGGCGGGGACCGGTGCGCCGTCGTCGCCGAGGGCCGGGCCGACGACGACCCGGGGGGCGGCGAGGGCGGCCGCGGTGCCGAGGACGGCGAGGACGCCCAGCGCGGTGAGGGCCGCACCGCGCCCGCGCGGGGAGCGCGCGAGCCCCACGAGCGCGAGCAGGCCCACCGGGGCCAGCAGCAGGGCGTGGACGAGGCCGACCCCGCCGGCGACCCGGCCGAGGGCCACGAGCCACGGGTCCGCCTCGGGGGCGGTCCCGAGGTCGAGGAGACCGGGTGCGCTGAGCAGCAGCCGCGGGTCCTGCGCGAGGCGCAGCGCCCAGGGTCCGAGCAGGGCGAGCGGCACCACGGCGAGCACCAGCCCGCGCAGGCGAGCGGTGAGGCCGCGCCCGACGAGGGCCAGCCCCAGGCCGACGGCCACGACGACGACGAGGTCGACGGGGACGAACGCGCTGAGCGCGGCGGCGCCGAGGCAGGTGGCGAAGACGGCGGTCCACGTCGTGCGGGTCGAGGCGGCCCCGAGCAGGCCGGCGAGCACGAGCGGCAGCAGGACGTGGGCGAGCGCGGCGAAGAGGCGCCCCTGGGTGAGCGACTGGGCCAGCACCGGGCTCGCGGCCCAGGCCAGCGCGACGAGGGCGCGCAGCCCGGCCCGCCTCGTGACGACGCGCCCGGCGAGGTAGGCGGACACGGCCGACAGCGGCAGCGAGGCGACGAGCAGCCACGCGATGGTGACCGAGGCCGGTGAGCGCCCCTGGTCCACCCCGGGCAGCCACTGGGCCAGCCAGGTCAGCCCGGCGAGCAGCCCGACCCCCGGGCCGGCGTCGGCGGCGGTGCCGAGCCCGGCGCCGTGCCAGCCGTCGCGCCACAGGTGCCACAGGCCGGTGGCGGTCGTCGAGACCGGCGTCAGCTCGCCGCCGGACAGGCCCGAGCCCTCGGCGTCGAGCAGCCCGGCCCCGAGGAGCCGGCGGACGGTGAGCAGCGACACCGCCGCGGCGAGGACCGCGACGACGGTGCCCGGGTGGGTGAGGACGCGCTGCGGCAGCGACGCCGCGGTGACGGTGAGGTCCTCGGCCTCCTCCGCGACCGGGCCGGTCTCGGCGCTCGTCGCCGCCGGGCGGCCGCCGCGCAGGAACCACGGCCGCTCGAGGGTGACCGCCTCCTGCACCTTGTCCCAGGTGTGCCCGAGCGCGGCGCGCGAGCCGACGAAGACGGGCGCGAGGTCGGCCCGGCGCACGCGCCGGGTGTGCCGGCCGCGCCAGCGGGCGCGGGCCCCGGCGACCGGGTGGGCCAGCGCACCGAGGTCGCCGAGCTCGACCCACGCGTGCAGCGGCCGCTTGAGGACGAGCAGGGCGAGCGCGGAGGCGAGGCCGCTCACCGCGACCCAGACCGCGAGGACCGGGGCGATCCACCAGGCGCAGCGGGTCAGCGCGACGCGACGCGCGGCGCGCCGGCCGGCGGCGCGGTGCGCGACGAGCCAGCGGGGGGTGGCGGCCGAGCCGCCCTCGGGCTCGCCCGCGAGGTCGGGGTCCGCGTCGGCGCCTCGACCGGCGGCGTGGTCGGCGCCCGTCCCCGGGTCGGCGTGGGGCGGCGACCCCGGGTCCGGGTCGAGCGGGTCGAGGGGGTCGGCGTACGGGCGGGGGGCCGGCGTCTGCCCGACCGCGGGGACCCCGGCGGTGCCGCCGAGCGCGGGGACCGGGCCGGGCAGGGCCACGCGGGTGCGCGCGGCGGGGGCCACGACGACCCGGTGACCGGCGAGCTGGGCGCGCCAGCCGAGGTCGAGCCCGGCGCCGGCCGTGCCGAGGTCGGGGTCGACCCCACCGACGTCGGCGACGACGTCGGCGGCGACGAGCGCCCCCTCGAGCGCGACGGCGAGGACGTCGCCGCGGTCGTCGTACTGGCCCTGGTCGGGCTCGCCGAGGGCCGGGGCGTCGAGGCGTCGTCCGGCCCGGGTGACCTGCTGCCCGAGCTCGACGAGCAGCCGGGGGTCCTCCCACGCGACGAGCTTGGGGCCCACGAGACCGACCGTGCGGGACGCGCGGACGGTGCCGAGCAGCCGCTCGAGGGCGTCGGGGGCGGGGGCGACGCCGGGCCGCAGCAGCCACAGCCAGCGGCGGGCGCCCGGGCGTGGCCCGGGGCCGGGCCCCGGCTCGGGCTGCGGGTCGGGGGCGGCCTGCGGGTCGTCCGAGGTCTCGGCCGGCGTGTCGCAGGAGGGGCCGGTGGCCCGGGCGAGCGCCTCCAGCCCGCTCTCCCCGGCCGGACCGGCGGGCAGGACGCGGACGAGCTCCACCGCCCGGCGCAGGCCGGGGTGGGCCTGCACGCGCGCGACCACCCCGGGCGGGGCCGAGGCGGTGGGGACGACGAGCAGCTCGTCGACCGGGCGGGTCTGGTCGGCGAGCGCGCGGACGGTGTCGTCGAGGACGTCGTCCACCGCCGCCGGGTCGGTCGCGGCGCCGCGCTCGCCGCGGCCGGGCACGTCGGCGGGCAGCACGAGCACCGCCACGACCCACGGCTCGGCCGAGGGGGCCGGGGGCGGGGTCGCGGCGGTGACGGGCGGCGGGGCGGTCGTCGTCACGGGTCCGTGGCGGAGGGGAGCGCCGGGGCGCTCAGACCGCCCGCTTCTTCAGCTTGCGGCGCTCGCGCTCGGACAGCCCGCCCCAGATGCCGAAGCGCTCGTCGTTCGCCAGGGCGTACTCGAGGCACTCGGCCCGGACCTCGCACCCCACGCAGACCTTCTTGGCCTCGCGGGTCGAGCCGCCCTTCTCGGGGAAGAACGCCTCGGGATCGGTCTGGGCGCAGAGCGAGCGCTCCTGCCAGCCGATCTCCTCCTCCGGCTCCTGGTTGAGAGCCACCAACGTCAGCTCGTGCACGGCTTCCTCCTCGACCCGTTGTCTGCCTGCACCGGTGTCCACGCGTCGTCCCCGGGCCGCCCACTTCGTCCGGCTTCGGCCCGATGCGCGAAGGACATGCAGGGAATTACACGCGTGTCATTGTCATCGTGTCAAGCGCAGGTCTGATATTTGCCGACGACCTCGGCCGTCTGATAACGCCGCCCACCCTCCCGTCGCCGTCTCAAGGGCGGCTCAGAGGCGGCTCAGGGGCGGCTCAGGACGCCCCCGGCCGCCCCGCGGGGCCGCTCCCGGGCACGGCTGACAGACTCGGCCCATGCGCATCACCGCCCTGGCCGGAGGCGTCGGCGGAGCCCGGTTCCTCCGGGGTCTGCTCGGCCACCTCGACCGCACCCCCGAGCTCGCGGGGTCGCAGGTCACCGTCGTCGGCAACACCGGGGACGACATCACGCTCTTCGGGCTGCGGGTCTCCCCCGACCTCGACTCCGTGCTCTACACGCTCGGCGGCGGGGTCGACGAGGGCCAGGGCTGGGGCCGCGCCGGCGAGAGCCACCACCTGCAGGAGGAGCTGGCGGCGTACGGCGTCCAGCCGCAGTGGTTCGGTCTCGGCGACCGCGACCTCGGCACCCACGTGGCGCGCTCGCTGTGGCTGGGTCAGGGGCAGACGCTGTCGCAGGTCACCGCCCGGCTGGCCGCGCGGTGGGGGCTGCCGGAGCGCGGCGTGACGCTGCTGCCGATGACCGACACACCCGTCGAGACGCACGTCGTCGTCGAGGACGAGCAGGGTCGGCGGGCCGTGCACTTCCAGGAGTGGTGGGTGCGGATGCACGCCGCCGTCCCGGCACAGCAGTTCGTCGTCGCCGGGATGGAGGGCGCGGTGCCCGCCCCCGGTGTGCTCGAGGCGATCCGCGAGGCGGACCTCGTCGTCCTGCCGCCGAGCAACCCGGTCGTCTCGATCGGGATCGTCCTCGGGGTGCCCGGGGTGCGCGACGCGCTGCGCGGCTCGCGGGCGCCGGTCGTGGGCGTCTCGCCGATCATCTCCGGCTCCCCCGTGCGCGGGTACGCCGACGCGTGCCTCGCCGCCATCGGCGTCGACGCGTCGGCCGGCGCGGTCGCCGGGCTGTACGCCGACTTCCTCGACGGCTGGCTCGTGGCCGAGGACGACCTGTCCGCCGCGCGGACGACGCTGCGGGGGGCCGGCTCCTCCCGGCTCACGGTCGAGGGCCGCCCGCTGCTCATGAGCAGCCCGCAGGCGGCGGCCGACCTCGCCGGCGCCGCCGTCGACCTCGGGCGGCGCCTGGCCGACCGTCGCCCCGTCGCCTGAGCCCCACCCCATCCCGACCGACAGGACGCCGTACGCCGTCGTGACCCCCCTCGTGCTCACCCCGCTGACCGGCGTGCCGGAGGTGGCCGCCGGCGACGACCTCGTCGCGCTGCTGCTGGCCGCGGTCGAGCGGGCCGGCACCGGGTGGGCCGAGGGAGACGTGCTCGTCGTCTCGAGCAAGGTCGCCTCCAAGGCTCTGGGGCTCGCGGTCGGGCTCGACGACCTCGACCCGGCCGACGAGCCGGGCCGGCTGGCGCGCAAGGAGTCCGTCGTCGCGGCGCAGACCTCGTGGGTGGTCGCCGAGCGGGCGTCGGGCGACGACGGCCGCGGCGTGACCCGCGTCGTCAAGGCCGCCGCGGGGCCCGTCATGGCCGCCGCGGGGGTCGACGCGTCCAACACGGGCGGGGTCGACCACCTGCTGCTCCTGCCGGACGACCCGGACGCCGTCGCTCGCGACCTGCGCGCCGGCCTGCGCACCGCGACGGGGCTGCGCCGGCTCGGGGTCGTGCTGAGCGACACCGCCGGGCGCGCCTGGCGGGTGGGGCAGACCGACTTCGCCCTCGGCGCCGCCGGCGTCCTCGTCGCCGACGACCTACGCGGTGGGGTGGACGCCGACGGCCGGCCGCTGGCCGTGACCACCCGGGCCGTCGGCGACGAGCTCGCGGCGGCGGCCGACCTCGTCAAGGGCAAGGTGGCCGCGGTCCCCGCTGCTCAGCTGCGCGGGCTCGAGCCGGAACTCGTGACCGACGAGGACGCGCCGGGAGCAGGGGCGCTGGTCCGGACCGGCCCGCAGGACTGGTTCGGCCAGGGCCGGGCGGAGGCGGTCCGCTCCGCGCTCGGCGCGGCCCCGGGAAGCGAGGCGGCCCGCCGCGTCGGGCTGCCCGCGGCGGGACCCGAGCCCGTGGGGCCGCGGCTGGCCCGGGCGGTCACCCTCGCGCTCCTCGAGGCGCCCGACGCCGGCGCCGACGTGGGACCGGGTGCCGGTGGCCCGGGCGGCACGGTCGCCCGCGTCGTGCTGACGGACCAGGACCCGGTCGGGCTGGGGCTCGTCACCGGACGGCTGCTCGTGGCGCTGCACGGCGAGTGGCTCGAGGGCGTGCTGACGTCCCGCGACCCCGCCGGGGTCGTCGTCGCGGTCCGCGACCGCCTCGCCGCCGGCTGACCGCCCGAGCGCGACGGGCGCCGCTCAGCGCGGCAGGTGCGTGCGCGGGGCCATCCGCGGCCCGTGCCGCGGCCGGAACGCGCCGGCCAGCTCGAGCAGCCGCTGCACGCGGTAGCGGTGGCCGGCGTACGGCGCGAGGAGCTCGGCCAGGCCGTCGTCGTCGACCTCCGAGCCGGTGAGGGCCCAGCCGATGTTCTTCGCGACGTGGTAGTCGCCGAAGCTCACCGCGTCGGCGTCCCCCAGCGCGCGCTGGGCGACCTCGGCGGCCGTCCACACGCCGATCCCGGGGACGACCCGCAGCCGGGCCCGCGCCTGCTCCGGCGGCAGCGCGGCGACCGCCTCGAGCCGGCCCGCCACGGAGACCGCGCGCACGATGGTGGCCGACCGCTTGGGGTCGACCTGGGCCTTGAGCCACTCCCACGACGGGATGGCCGCCCACTGCCGGGGGGTCGGCGGCACCCGCAGGCCGCGGTCGGCGTACGGGCCGGGGGCGGGCGCGCCGAACCGGTGCACGAGGCGCCGGTAGCCGCCGAAGGCCTCCTGGCCGGTGACCTTCTGCTCGATGATCGCCGGGACGAGGGCGTCGAGGACGAGACCGCTGCGCGGCACCCGCCAGTGCGCGTGCCGGCGCCAGGCGTCGGCGACGGGGGGGTGGTGCCCGACGAACCCGCTGGGGTCGTCCTCGTCGCCGAGCAGCCGCGGCAGGGTCTCGAGCGCCCACTCGGCGCCGTCGCCCCAGGCGCGGGCCTCGACCTGCCCGAGCGCCGGCCGCGAGCGCAGCTCCAGGGTCGCCGGCCCCGTGGGCGCGTGGAACGCCCGCACGAGCCCGGTCGGCCCGAGCTCGCTCGTCGGGTCCCCGCGCCCGCGCCGGAAGGTGGCCAGCACCTGCCCGAGCGCCACCGACCGCTCGCTGCGCCAGTGGCGCTCGAGACCCGTCGTCGTGCCGCTGCCGCCCACCTGCCCAGTCTCGCCCACTCCACCGACAGGCCCCGCGAATCCGATTCGCCGGGCTCGGCTCGGGTCGTGACCCGAGCCGAGTGCCGCGGATCCGATCCGGGTCAGCCCCGGCGGAAGGTGAGGCGGGCCAGGCCGTAGGCGCGCTCGGCGCGCGGGTGGGCGGCGGCACCGCGGGCGGCGGCCGCGACCTGGAAGGCCAGCGGGCCGTCGAGGTCGCCCACGAGGGCCAGGCCCGACTCCCCCGCCCGCGCGACGACGCCGCGCAGGTCGGCGCGGGTCATCCCGCCCGGCACGCCGGGGACGGCGAGCGGCACGGTGACGACGAGGATCCCGCCGTGCCGCAGCGCCCAGGCGGCGCGGCCCACGGTCTCGTCGACGTCGTCGGCGTCGCAGCCGTCCGGGTGCAGCCGGGCGAGGACGTCGAGCGAGTCGAGGTCGAGCTCGACGTCGTCCTCCCTCTCGTCGTCCCTCTCGTCCCCCGCGTCGTCCCCCGCGGGCCGCCCGAAATCGACCGGGGCGTAGCCGACGGCCCGGGCGAGCCGGCTGAACGCCGAGCCCTCCCCGGCCTCGTCGACGAGCACGGCGGTCCGGCGCCCGTCGTCGACCAGGCGCACGACGGCGGCGAGGGCGCCGAGAGCGGCCCAGGTCGCGATGGGGTCCGCGCGGGGCAGGCCGAGCCGGCGGGCCAGGGCCCGCGCGTCGTCGGCGACGTCGGCGTCGAGCAGCACGTCGGTCGGGGCCAGCCACTCGGGCAGGTCGCGCGCGTCGAGCGTGCGGACCACCTGCTGGGCGCGCCGGGCCCTTCTCGCGGCGGCCCAGCGCCCGACCAGGGCCCGGGCGCGGGCGGCCGTCGCATCGAGCGGCCCGCGCTCGGGGGCCGGCCCGTCGTCGGACGCGCCGGGCGGCGGCCCCGCCATCGCGGACGGGAGGGGGGCCACGAGCGCCTCGATCGCGCCGACGTACCGGGCCCAGTCGCCGGGCAGCGCCGGCTCGTCGTCCCCGACCGCGGGGTCGGTGGGCCGGTCGACGGGGTCGGGGGCCCGGGTCGCGACGCCGGCGCCGCCGACGCTCGGGACGGGGACCGGGGCGACCGACCGGGCGCCGACGGCCAGGGTGAGCAGGGCGGGCCACGGCGTCACCGAGACCCGCTCGGCCCCGAGGGCGCGGGCGGTGACGACGCCGCCGTCGTCGTGGACGAGGACCGCGTCGCTGAGCCGCACCAGCGACCCGGTGACCCGGGCGACGGCCCACCGGCCCGGGCGCGGCAGCGGCTCGGCGGCGACGAGGACGACCGGCGGGACCGGCCGGGTGCGGCCCCGCAGCCGCAGGCCGCGCAGCAGGGCGGCCGTGGCGGGTGCCGTCCGGGCCCCGCCGTGGACGACGACGACGGCGTCCGCCGCGAGCAGCCGCCGGCTCGTGCGCCACCAGCCGGTGATGCGGTCGCGGGCCGAGGCGCTCTCCCCGCCCCAGGTCAGCAGGGTGACGTCGTGGCCGGCGTCGAGCAGCACCGGCGCGAGCCGCGCGGTGTGCCGGGCGCCGAGCCCGCGCACGGGGTGCGAGGGGCCGACGAGCACCACGCGGAGGAAGGCCGACTGGGGGTCCACGCCACCGGTGTCGCGCATGCGGCGAGCGTAACCCCGGCGTCGCGCGGCCACCCGCGTCCGCCGGACCCCGGCGCGCCGTCCTAGCCTGCGGGGATGCCGACCGCCGCCCGCCCCACCACCCCCGCCGCCGTCCTGGCCGCGCTGCTGCGCGCCGACGCCACCGCGCCCCGCCTGACGACGTACGACGACACCGACGGCCCCGGCGGCGGCGAGCGGGTCGAGCTATCCGCACGGGTGCTGGCCAACTGGGTGGCCAAGGCGGGCAACGCCCTGCAGGACGAGCTCGACGTGGGCGCGGGCGACACCGTCCTGCTCGCCCTGCCGCCGCACTGGCGGGCGGTCTACTGGGCGCTGGCCGCGTGGAGCGTCGGGGCGGTCGTGGAGCTGCCGGACGGGGACCCGGTCGCGGCGTCCGGGGCCGCCGACGGCGTGGTCGTCTCCGACGACGTCGACGTCGTCGCGGCGGCACCCGGCCCCGCGGTGCTCGTGTCGCTGCCGATGCTGTCCCGGGCCCACCCGGGCGCCCCCGTGGGGGCGATGGACGAGGCGCGCGAGCTGGCGACGTACGGCGACCTGCTGACCCCCCTCGACGACCTCGGCCCCCACGACGAGGCCCTCGTGCGGGGAGCGACCCGGCTCACCGCGGAGCAGGTCGCGCGGTCGCGCCCCGAGTGGGGCGAGACCCCCCGGGTCCTGCTCCGCGGGACGGACCTGGCCGACGTGCTGGCCGACGCCGTCGCCGCGTGGGCGGCCGGCGGCTCGGTCGTCCTCGTGCGCGGCGGTGCGGCCGACCAGTCGGCCCGCGCGCAGGTGGAACGGGTCACCGTCGACGCCCGCCGCGGCTGAGCGCCGTTCCGCCGCAGGGGTGCTCAGCCCAGGTCGACGGTGAGCGCCGGTCCGGTCCGCTCGCGGACCTCGTCCTCGGTGACACCGGGCGCGAGCTCGCGCAGGACGAGCCCGTCGGCGGTGACGTCGAGGACGGCGAGGTCGGTGATGATCCGCTGCACGACGCGCTGACCGGTCAGCGGCAGCGAGCACTCGTCGACGATCTTGTGCGACCCGTCGCGGGCGACGTGCTCCATGAGGACGATGACCTTCTTCGCGCCGTGCACGAGGTCCATCGCCCCTCCCATCCCCTTCACCATCTTCCCCGGAATCATCCAGTTCGCGATGTCGCCGGTGGCGGAGACCTGCATGGCGCCGAGGATCGCGGCGTCGACCTTGCCGGAGCGGATCATCCCGAACGACGTGGCCGAGTCGAAGATCGAGGCGCCGCGGCGCAGCGTCACCGTCTCCTTGCCCGCGTTGATGAGGTCGGGGTCGACCTGGTCGTCGCGCGGGTAGGCCCCGACGCCGAGCAGCCCGTTCTCGGACTGCAACACGATCTCGACGTCGTCGGGGACGTAGTTGGGCACGAGCGTCGGCAGACCGATCCCGAGGTTGACGTAGTCGCCGTCCTGCAGCTCGGCGGCCGCGCGGGCGGCCATCTCCTGGCGGGTGAGGGCCATGCTCAGGCCTCCTGTCGGTCGGCGGGCCCGGCGGCCGGGTCGGGGGTGACGGTGCGCTTCTCGATCCGCTTGTCGGCCGCCTGCTCGGGAGTCAGGGCGAGCACGCGCTGGACGTAGATCCCGGGCAGGTGCACCTGGTCGGGGTCGAGCTCGCCCGGCTCGACGAGGTGCTCGACCTCGGCCAGCGTGACCCGTCCGGCCATGGCGGCCGGCGGGTTGAAGTTGCGGGCCGAGGCGTGGAAGACGAGGTTGCCGTGCCGGTCGCCCTTCCAGGCCCGCACGAGCCCGAGGTCCGCGACGATCGCGTGCTCGAGGACGACGGTGCGGGTCCGTCCGAACCACTCCAGCTCGCGGGTCTCCTTCGGCGGCGACGCGAGCGCGACCGAGCCGTCGGCGGCGTACCGCCAGGGCATCCCGCCCTCGGCGACCTGCGTGCCCGCGCCGGTCGGGGTGAAGAAGGCGGGGATGCCCGAGCCTCCGGCGCGCAGCCGCTCGGCCAGCGTGCCCTGCGGGCACAGCTCGACCTCGACCTCGCCCGAGAGGTACTGCCGCTCGAACTCCTTGTTCTCCCCCACGTACGACGCGATGACCCGCCGGATCCGCTTCTCGCGCAGCAGGACCCCCAGGCCCCAGTCGTCGACCCCGCAGTTGTTGGAGACGACCTGCAGGTCACGGGCCCCCGAGTCGAGGACCCCCTGGATGAGCACGGAGGGCACGCCGCACAGGCCGAAGCCGCCGACGGAGAGGGTGTCGCCGTCGCGCAGCCCCTGCAGGGCCGCGGCGGCGTCGGGAACGACCTTGTCCATGTCGGCGACCCTACTGCCGGCCGGGCGAGCGGCAGGACGCACCCGGCACGCGGGCCCGGGACACCGCACCTTCCGAGGCGGTCGTGGCACCATGGCGGTTCGCCGGGACGCTCGTCCACCCCCGGCGTGACGTCCGCCCGACCCGCCCCGCCCGCCGCGTGCACCGCCGGGATCTCCCCGAGAGGAGCCGACCATCGTGAGCAGCCGCGACCGGTCCCCCGACGAGGCCCGCCCTCTGCCCACCGGACGGTGGGCCCCCGACGACGAGGTCTGGGACGACCAGCCCTTCGAGGTCGACACCCGCCAGGCCGCCGGCGCCGCCCCCGCCGGCGGCGACGCCTTCACCGTCGACACGCGCGACGCCCGCGACGGCCGCACCGGCCGCGGGGGCGCGCGGTCGGCGGTCCGCTCCCCGCAGCGGGCGGCCCGGCGCGCACCCGCCGGCACCCTGTTCCCCGAGGACGAGGGGTACGCCGCCCCGGCCCCGCGCCGCTCGCGCGGTCCCGCCCCCGAGCGTCGCCCCGACGGCCCGGTCGGTCCCGGCGGTCCGGGCCCCGGTGGTCCGGGCGGGCGCGGCGGGGACGGGCGGCCCGGGGGGCGTCGTACGCGCCGCCGGCGGCTGCTGCGGACCGGCACCGCGCTCGTCGTCCTGCTCCTGCTCGCCTACGTCGCGGTCGAGGCGTGGATCCCGTGGAACGCGTGGAACCACGTCCAGCGCGTCGCCGACGCCCCCGCGGGCGACCGCCCCACGGACACCGCGGGCCGCAACTACCTGCTCGTCGGCTCCGACGGCCGCGAGGGCCTGACCCAGGCCCAGCAGCAGCAGCTCAACGCCCAGGGCGGCGACATCGGCCAGCGGACCGACTCGATCATCATGGTCCACGTCCCCGACGGCGGCGGGAAGGCCGCGCTCATCTCCTTCCCGCGTGACTCCTACGTCCCGATCCCGGGCTACAAGAGCAACAAGATCAACGCCTCCTTCGCCTTCGGCGGCCCCAAGCTGCTCGAGGCGACGATCGAGCAGAACACCGGGATCCACGTCGACGGCTACCTCGAGATCGGCTTCGCCGGGTTCGCCGGCGTCGTCGACAGCCTCGGCGGCGTCGAGGTCTGCGTCCCGTTCGACATGAAGGACCAGTACGCCGCCATCGACCTCAAGAAGGGCTGCCAGACCCTCAGCGGGCCGACCGCGCTCGGCTACGTCCGAGCCCGGCACTCCGACCCGCGCGGCGACATCGGCCGCGCCGACCGCCAGCGGCAGTTCCTCGGGGCGATCATGCACAAGGCACTGACCCCCTCGACGGTCCTCGTGCCGTGGAAGGAGAAGGCGTTCGCCGACGCCTCCGCCAAGGGCCTGTACGTCGGCCAGGACACCGGCCCGACCGACGTGCTCGCCATCCTCCAGGCGCTGCGCGGCGTCGACGGCGGCGACACCCTCTCGCTCGTCGTGCCGATCGCGACCGAGAGCTACCAGACCTCCAACGCGGGCATCGCCGTCAAGTGGGACACCGAGAAGGCCAAGGCCCTCTTCACGATGATCAAGAACGACGAGCCGCTCACCGTCGCCCCGTCGGGCACGACCAGCAACGAGTGAGCCGTCCGGTCGCCCGGGTCGACGACCCGGACGGCCGGACGCCCGGACGCCCAGCGGCCTGCGGTCAGGACGTCCAGGCCCTCCATAGGGCGGCGTACTCGCCGTCCCGGGCGACGAGCTCGTCGTGGCTGCCGAGCTCGGCGACCCGCCCGTCGATGACGACGGCGATCCGGTCCGCGTCGTGGGCGGTGTGCAGCCGGTGCGCGATGGCCACGACGGTGCGCCCGGTGAGCAGCGCGCCCAGCGACCCTTCGAGGGTCCGGGCGGTGCGGGGGTCGATGAGCGAGGTCGCCTCGTCGAGGACGATGGTGTGCGGGTCGGCGAGGACGAGCCGGGCCAGCGCCACCTGCTGGGCCCGCGCGGGCGTCAGCTCGAGCGCCCCGGAGCCGACCTTGGTCTCGAGACCGGCCTCGAGGCCGTCCACCCAGGCGGCCGCCCCGACCGCCTCGAGGGCGCGCCGGACCTCGGTCTCGCTCGCGTCGGGCCGGGCCAGGCCGACGTTGTCGCGCAGCGTCCCGATGAAGACGTGGTGCTCCTGGGTGACGAGGGCGACCTCGGAGCGCAGCACGTCGAGCGGCAGCGAGGTGAGCGCGACCCCGCCGACGGTCACCGACCCGGTGCGCGGGCCGTGGATGCCGGACAGCAGCCGGCCCAGCGTCGACTTGCCCGACCCGCTCGGCCCGACGATCGCCAGCCGCTCGCCGGTGCGCAGGTCGACGTCGACGCCGTGCAGGACGTCGTGGCCCTCGCGGTAGGCGTAGCGCAGGTCCTGCCCCACCAGCCGCGACCCCTCGGGGCGCTCCTCGCCCTCCTCGCGGTCGGGCGGCACGGTCGCGATGCCGAGCAGGCGGGTCGTCGAGGCGACGCCGACCTGCACCCGGTCGACGGTGTGCACGAGCATGTCGAAGGGACCCCACAGCGCCTCGACGTAGAGGATCGCCGTCGTCACCTGGCCGAGCGTCGCCCACCCCTGGACGACGCCGACCGCGCCGACGACGAGGACGAGGACGCGCGGGAGGCTGAACGACAGATCCATGACGACGAACATGAGGTTGCGCAGCGTCATGCCGTAGCGCTCGGCCTGCCCCGAGACGGCCAGGTCGTCCTGACCGCGGCGCAGCCGGGCGCGCTGGATGCCGAGCGCCTCGACGGTGCGGGCGCCCTCGACGGTCTCGGTCAGCGTGGTGTTGATCCGCGAGTAGGTGCCGCCCTCGGTGAGGTAGGCCCGCGGCGCCCGGCGCAGGTAGCGCACGATCTGCACCAGCGCGACGGCGATGAGCACGAGCGAGGGCAGCGACAGCAGGAGCGAGTTGGCCAGCATCGCCACGAGGGTGAGCACGACCGTCGTCCCGGCGACGAGCGACTGCGGCAGCGCCCACCGGACGCTGTCGCTCATCGCCCCGACGTCGCGGGTGACGCGGGTGACGAGGTCGCCGGACGAGGCGCTCTCGACCTTGGACAGCGGCAGCCGCAGGATCGCCCGCACGACGTACTCGCGGGCGTCGGCGAGCATCCCCTGGCCCAGGACGGCGGCTCCGGCGGACCCGACGAAGGTCAGGGCGGCCTGTCCGAGGACGAGCGCGACGAGGACGAGCGCGGTCGAGGTCGCGGTGGCGAGCACGGCGTCGCCGGTGCCGTCGCGGACCCCGGTGACCGTCGTGTCGACGAGCCCGCCCAGCAGCCGCGGGACGAGCAGACCGCACAGCGCGGCGAAGGCGTTGCCGGCCACGACGACCGCGACGCCGACCCGCCGTCGGCGCAGCAGCCCGCCGATGAAGCCGAGCACGGCGGAGGCGGGCGCGATCGGCAGCCCCCGCGCGGGGTTCATCGTCGCGGCGACGAAGTCGCGGGCCCGCTGCTCGCGCAGGGCGTGGCGGCGACGCAGCGCCCGCAGCCGCTCGGGGACACCGGCGCTGGTCGGCGGCACGAGCTCCGGCGGGAGGGCCGGCCCGCTCGCCTCCCCGGCCCAGGTCCGCGCGGACTCCAGGGCGAGGTCGGGCGGCAGCAGCGAGGTGCTCATCGGGTCACCCCCTCGGGCTGGTGGCGGTCGGTCAGGTGGGGTGAGGGGCCGTCGGGCGCCCCCGCGTCGGCGTACGACGCCCCGTCGGCGGCGGGCGGCAGGTCGGCGTCCTCCCCGCGGGTCACGACGGAGCGGTAGGCGGCGCTGGTCGCGACGAGGTCGGCGTGCCGACCGCGCGCGGTGGCCCGGCCGCCCTCGAGCAGGAGCACCTCGTCGGCGTGGTGCAGCAGCAGCGGCGAGGCGGTCATGACGACGGTCGTGCGGCCGGCGCGGTGGGTCCCGAGGCGCTGGGCGATCCGGGCCTCGGTGTGCGCGTCGACGGCCGACGTCGGCTCGACGAGGACGAGGACCTCGGGGTCGAGCGCGAGCGCCCGGGCGAGCACGAGCCGCTGGCGCTGACCGCCGGACAGCCCGCGGCCGCGCTCCTCGAGCTCGCCCTGCCAGCCGCCGGGCAGGGCGTCGAAGACGTCCTCGGCGGCGGCGGTGACGAGGGCCTCCTCGGCCTGCTCGCGGGTGAGCCGGTCGTGCGGGTCGAGCGCGTGGCGCAGCGTCCCGGCGAAGGTGTAGGGCGAGGTGTCGCTGACGAGGATCCGCTCGCGCACCTGGGCGAGGGGCACCTGCGACAGGTCGACCCCGCCGACGGTGACACCCCAGCGGCGCCGGGCCAGCTCCTCGTCGCGGCGCACCTGCTCGGCGCGCGCCACGGCGCGGCGCCGGCGCTCCTCACGGGCGGCCCGGCCCTTGAGGCCCTCGGGCAGCTCCTCGCCGACGCGGGCGTCGTCGTCACGCGCGAGGTAGCGCCCCAGCCGGTCGGCGAGCGCGGCGGACTCGTCGGGCTCGGCGCTGACGACCATGGTCAGCCGGCCGGGGCGCACGACGGCGCCGGAGGACTCGTCGACGATCTCGGCGAGCCGCGGGAGCGCCTGCGGGTGCTCGGGCTCCTGCCACGGCGGTCGCTGGCCGAGGACGACGACGGCCTTGTGGGCCGAGACGAGGGTGCGGGTCCACTTCTGCGCGAACTCGACGAAGGTGCGCATCGGCTGGATGAGGAAGAGCCCGTAACCGAGGAAGCTGACCAGCTGCCCGACGCTGAGCCCGCCGGCGACGACCTCGCGGACGCCGAGCCACATGAGGGCGACGACGAACGAGCCGGAGAGCAGCACGCCGACCGCCTCGACCCCGGCCTGCCAGCGGCCGGCCTGGACGCCGGCCTCGCGCACGCCCTGCGACTGGCGGGCGTACCCGTCGCCGAAGGTCTCCTC
The DNA here is from genome assembly GCF_006715055.1 of Lapillicoccus jejuensis. Lineage (NCBI taxonomy): Bacteria > Bacillati > Actinomycetota > Actinomycetes > Micrococcales > Intrasporangiaceae > Lapillicoccus > Lapillicoccus jejuensis. The sequence continues at coordinate 2,787,383 of NZ_VFMN01000001.1, read as the reverse complement.
CCCGCCGATGCCGCGCAGGATGCGCAGGCCGGCGACGATGTCGGTGGCCTGCGACGTCAGCTCGCTGGAGCGGGTCCGCTCGACGCCCTGCCAGCGCTGCATCGGCCGCAGCAGCGGTGCGCCGAGCAGGACGAGCAGCGGCGCGGCGAGCAGGACGAGCAGCCCCAGCTTGACCGAGGTCGCGAGGACGATGCCCGCCACGACGAGGTAGGCGACCAGCTGGCTCACCGCGCGCGAGGCGACCTCGAGGAACGCGCCGAACTGGTCGCCGTCGCTGCCGGAGACCGACAGCACCTCCCCCGTCGGGGTGCGGCGGGCCGAGACGTGCCCGAGCTGGAGGGTCTTGCGGGTGACGAGCGACGTCGTGCCGTAGAGCGCGATGAGCCACTGCCGCACGATGATCGTGTGGTAGCAGATCCCGCTCGCGGCCCCGACCACGGTGACGACGGCGAGCAGCACGACCCAGCGAGTGGCGCCGCCGGGGTGGCCGGAGGCGATGCCGGCGTCGATGGCGTGGCCGACGACCCAGGGCCCGAGGGCCTGCGGCACCATCCACACCAGCGCGACGACGAACCCGAGCGCGACCAGGCCCCGCTGCTGGCGCACGAGCCACCGCAGGAAGGCCGGCGCGCTCCGCGTCTCGGGCGGGTCGTCGGTGTGGTCGAGGTAGGCCCGGACGGTGGGCGGGAAGTCCTGCATGGCCCCGCCACGCTATCCGTGGGCACCGACACCGGGCGACCGGGTTTCCGGCCGCCCCCTCGGCGGCGCCGTACGGCGTCCCGGCTCAGGCGGGTGAGCCCGCGGGCTCGGACGTGCGCGCGTCCGCCGCCGCACCGTGGCCGCCGCCCGGCATCGGATGGCTGCGCTCGAGCGAGGCCCCCTCGACGTCGACGTCCGGCAGGATCCGGTCCAGCCAGCGCGGCAGCCACCAGGCGGCGCCGCCGAGCAGGTGCATGACGCCGGGCACGAGCAGCATCCGCACGACGAAGGCGTCGAGCAGGACGCCGAAGGCGAGCCCGAAGCCGATCGGGCGGATCGTCGAGGAGTCGCTGAAGATGAAGCCCGAGAAGACGGAGATCATGATGATCGCCGCCGCCGTGACGACGGTCCGGCCCGCGCGGAACCCCTGCCGTACGGCGACCCGGGGCGAGGCGCCGTGCGCCCACGCCTCGCGCATCCCCGAGACGAGGAACAGCTGGTAGTCCATGGCCAGGCCGAAGAGGATCCCGATCTCCAGCGTCGGCAGGAAGCTGAGGATCGGGCCCGGGTCGTGGGTGCCGAAGACCGTGGACAGCCAGCCCCACTGGTAGATCGCCACGATCCCGCCGAGCGCGCCGAAGAGCGAGAGGACGAAGCCGAGCGTCGCGATCAGCGGGACGAGCAGCGACCGGAAGACGAGGATCATGATGACGAAGGAGAGGCCGACGACGAGCGCGAGGTAGACGGGCAGCGCCGAGGCGAGCTTGTCCGACACGTCGATGTTGCCGCTGGCGTTGCCGGCGACGCCGATCGTCGCGGTCGACCCGCCGACCGTGGGCCGCAGGTCGCGCAGGTCCTGGACGAGCTGGGCGGTGACCTCCCCGTTCGGGCCCTGCGTGGGCACGACCTGGAAGGCGAGCACGGTCCTGTCCGATGACGCCCCGATGGGCGCGACGGCCTGGACGCCCTCGAGCTGCTTGACCGCCTGGCCCACGGCGAGCTGGTCGCCGACCAGGGTCCCGTCCGAGGCGGGCTGCGCGAGGGTCGCGACGACGAGCAGCGGCCCGTCCACGCCGGGCCCGAACTTCGCCTCGATGGTCTTGTAGGCGTCGTACTGGGTGGAGCCGACCGCCTCCGACGAGCCGTCGGGCAGGCCGAGCCGCAGCGACAGCGCGGGGATCGCGACGACGACGAGCGCCACCGCGGCGACGACGGTCGACAGGACCGCGCGCCGGGTGCTCATCGGCCGGTCGACCGCGACCGCCTCGTGCCGCCCGACCCCGTCCCGCTCGCGCCGCCGCAGGACCCGGTGGCCCAGCAGCGAGATGAGGGCAGGGGTGAGGGTGGTCGCGACGAGGATCGCGACGAGGACGCAGAACGCCGCGACCGTGCCCATGAGGCCGAGGAAGGGGATGCCGGTGACGTTGAGGGCCAGCAGCGCGATGAGGACCGTCGAGCCGGCGAAGACGACCGCGTTGCCCGACGTGCCGTTGGCCAGGCCGATCGACTCGTGCAGGTCCATGCCGGTGCGCAGCTGACGGCGGTGGCGGTTGAGGATGAAGAGCGAGTAGTCGATGCCGACGGCGAGGCCGAGCATGAGCCCGAGCACCGGGGTCACCGAGATCATGTCGACCGCCCCCGAGAGCGACAGGGCGGCGAGCACGCCGACACCGACCCCGACGAGCGCCGAGACCAGCGGCAGCGCGGCGCCGAGCAGCGTGCCGAGCATGACGAGCAGGACGATCGCGGCGACGACGAGGCCGATGACCTCGCCGGGCCCGGCGACCTTGGGGACGCTCTGCGACAGGTCGTTGCCGATGTCGACGGTGACCCCGCCGATGCCGGCGGTCGTCACGATGCGGGTCAGCTCGTCCTTGGTCGACTGCGCCACCGCCATGGCGTTCTGCTGCAGCGTGACGGGGATGAGGGCGGCGCTGCCGTCGCGCGAGACGGTGCCGAGCCCGTCGGCGAGGCCGGCGAGCGCCTGGCCCTGCTGCAGCTGCTGCGCGGCGTCGTCGAGCTTCTGCTCCTGCGTCGCGATCTGCTGCAGGACCGCCGGCGGGTTGCCCAGCGCCTGCGCCTGCGCCTTGGCCGCGTCGAGCTGCTGGCGGCCGGCGGCGAGCTGCGCCGCGCCCTGCTCGAGCTTCTGGCGCTGTGCGTCCGCGTTCGCGGCGGTGGCGAACGGGTCGGTGGCGGAGCGGACGCCGGGCACCGCCTCGAGCTTCTTCAGCAGCGCGGCGACCTGCTGCTTCTGGCTGTCGGTGAAGGGCCGGCCGTCGTCGGTGTGCGCGACGAGGGTGCCCGCGCCGCCGGCCAGCTGCGGCAGGTCCTTCGCCAGCTGGTCGGCGACCTTCTGGGTCGCCGTCCCGGGGATGGTGATCGCGCCGGACAGCGCGCCGTGGCCGACGCCGTACCCGACGCCAGCGAGGGCGATGAGCACGACCCAGCCGAGGACGACGAGCAGCGCCCGCCGGGCGGCGAACCGGCCGAGCCGGTAGAGCAGAGAGGCCATGTCGGGGCTTCCTGTGAACGAGGTGACGAGGTGGACCCTGCGGCGCTGCAGGCGGGGTGGAGGAACGGAGGAGGAGCGGAGGAGATCAGCCGGTGGCGCGGACGTGGCCGTGGCGGACGGTGTCGATGACCTTGTCGAGCAGGGCGGACCACCGGCGCCGGGTGGCGGCGGAGTCGGCGCCGCCGGTCTCGAGCAGCCAGTGCTCGCCGACGACGGCCACCCCGGACAGGAGCGACTCGACCAGGAGGGTGACGTCGAGCGGGTCGGCCGCGGGGTTGCGCCGCACGACCTCGGCGCGCAGCCGCTCGGAGGCGAGGGCGAACCCGTGCTGCACCAGCCACTCGGGGCGCTGGTCGCGGGGGTCGTCGGACGGGGCGTCGCCGACGAGCGCGTGGATGGTGCCGATGGCGCTGACGAGGTCGGTGGCCCGCAGGGCCCCGGCGACGTCGTCGAGGACGCCGCCCATCGTGCCGTCGCCCAGCGGCGCCGTCCGCGCCGTGTCGGTGAAGGAGTCGATGACCCCGTCGAGGGTGCGGGCGCACAGCGTCGAGGTGACCTCGTCGAGCGAGGCGAAGTGGTTGAAGACCGTGCGCCGGGAGACGTCGGCGCGCTCCGCGAGCTCGTCGACGCCGTACGACGTCCCGAGCGGGCCCCGCTCCAGCGCGAGGTCGCGGGCCGCCACGAGGATCGCCTCGCGGGTGCGGGTGCGCTGCTCGGCGCGCCGGTCCCGCAGCAGCTCGGTGGTCACCACATAACACTAAGTGCAACGTTGCACTGAGTGCAACCTAGCCGGCGAGGAGGCGGAGGAGCTCGGCCTCCCGGGAGACGTCCGCGCTCAGCGTCCTCCACAGCAGCTCGTGGTCGATCGCCCCGTGCTCGTGGGCGACGACGTCGCGCATGCCCTTCATGGCGCGCCAGCTGATCTCCGGGTGCTCCTCGACGACGTCGCGGTCGTCCCGCTGGATCCGCGCAGCCGCCGCCAACCGCGCCACCATCGGCGGCGACGGGTGCCGGCGTCCGGACTCGTACGCGGCGATGGTGGACCGGGCGACACCGGACAGGTCGCCGAGCTCCTGCTGGGTCAAGCCCGCTGCGGTGCGCAGCTGCGCGATCGTCGACGTGCCGGCCTTTCTCTGATGTCGATGAGATGGCCTGGTCGGCCTCCCGTCACCCCCCATGGCTGCGAGACCCGGCACCCGGCCCTAGCGTCAGGACCATGAGCGACCAGCAGCAGATGACGACGGCCCGGATCCCTTCCGCCGGAGCGAAGTTCGAGATCGTCCAGGTCCCCGTGCCCGAGCCGGGCCCGGGTCAGGTGCGCGTCGAGGTGCACGCGTGCGGGGTGTGCCACAGCGACTCGCTCACCGTCGAGGGGGCGATGGGCAACGACTTCCCGCGGGCCCCCGGCCACGAGGTCGCCGGGGTCGTCGACGCCGTCGGCGACGGCGTGACGGGGTGGTCCGCCGGCGACCGCGTCGGGGTGGGCTGGTTCGGCGGCTGCGACTTCACCTGCGAGGCGTGCCGCCGGGGCGACTTCATCTCGTGCGCCAACGGGCAGGTGTCCGGCATCGCGTACGACGGCGGGTACGCCGAGTACATGGTCGCGCCCGCCGAGGCGCTGGCCCGCATCCCCGACGACCTGTCCGACGTCGACGCCGCTCCCCTGCTGTGCGCCGGCATCACGACCTTCAACGCGCTGCGCGAGTCGGTCGCCCGACCCGGTGACCTCGTGGCGATCCTCGGCGTCGGCGGCCTCGGGCACCTGGGCGTGCAGTACGCCGTGAAGATGGGCTTCGAGACCGTCGCCATCGCGCGCGGTACCGGCAAGGAGCAGCTGGCCCGCGAGCTCGGGGCGCACCACTACCTCGACTCGACCGCGGTCGACGTGGCGCAGGAGCTGCAGTCGCTCGGCGGCGCCAAGGTCGTCCTCGCCACCGTCACCGCCCCGGAGGCGATGGCGGCCACCCTCGGCGGCCTCAAGCCCCGCGGCCAGCTGGTCGTCGTCGGCGCCTCGGCCGACCCGATGCCCGTGCCGCCGTTCGCGCTCATCCCCGGCTCGACCGCGGTCCAGGGCCACGCCTCGGGCACCGCGCAGGACTCCGAGGACGCCATGCGCTTCAGCGTCCTCACCCACGTCCGCCCGATGGTGCAGACCATGCCGCTCGAGCAGGCCCAGGAGGCGTACGACGCCATGATGGCCGGCGACGCGCGCTTCCGGATGGTGCTGACCACCGGGCGCTGACCGACGCCGGACGACGAGGGGCCCGGACCTGCTGGTCCGGGCCCCTCGTCGTGCTGCCGCGCTGTGGGCGGCCCCCGCCGCGCTGTGGGTGCCCGAGGGCCCGACTGCTTGAGCCCAGGGGCTCCGGCGGGGGCGCGCTGCTACATGGTTGCCCGCCCCCGGGGAGGCGCAAACCCCCGACGGCGGCTCAGCCCACGAGGTGCTCGACGGCCAGCTGGTTGAGCCGGACGAAGCCGAAGTCGCGCTGCGCCAGCTCGTCCGGGTCGTGGTGCTCGTCGGCGGCGAGGAAGTCGGCCAGGCTCTCCCCCGGCGCGAGCGTGGGCTCGGCCAGAGAGCCGACGCCGGCGTACGCCATCGCCTCGGTGACCCGCGGATCGGCGCGGAAGGCGCGGGCCTTGTCGGCCAGCAGCAGGTAGGTCTGCATGCAGGCCCTGGCCGACTCCCACACCCCGGGCAGGTGCTCGGTGCGCGAGGGCTTGTAGTCGAAGTGCCGCGGGCCGTCGTAGCGGGGGGCGTCGGGGTTGCCGGCGAACCCGTTCTCGAGCAGGTCGACGGTGAAGAACGCCGACAGCAGGTCCCCGTGACCGAAGACGAGGTCCTGGTCGTACTTGAGGCCGCGCTGGCCGTTGAGGTCGAGGTGGAACAGCTTGCCGCTCCACAGCGCCTGCGCGAGCTGGTGGGTGTAGTTGAGGTTGGCCATCTGCTCGTGGCCGGTCTCGGGGTTGAGCCCGACGATGTCGCCGTGCTCGAGCTCGGCGATCATGGCCAGCGCGTGCCCGACGGTGGGGAGGAAGATGTCGCCGCGCGGCTCGTTCGGTTTGGGCTCCAACGCGATCCGCAGGTCGTGGCCCTGCGCCTTGATGTACGACGCGACGGTGTCCAACCCCTCCTTGTACCGCTCGAACGCGGAGTGCAGGTCCTTGCTGCCGTCGTACTCGCTGCCCTCCCGGCCGCCCCACATGACGAAGGTCGAGGCACCGACCTCGGCCGCGAGGTCGACCGCGCGCAGCACCTTGCGCAGCCCGTAGCGGCGCACCGACCGGTCGTTGCTCGTCAGCCCCCCGTCCTTGAAGACGGGGTGGCTGAAGGTGTTGGTCGTCACCATCTCGATGACGAGTCCGGCCGCGTCGGCCGCCGCCCGCAGCCGCCCGACCCGGTCGCGCACGGTGGCCTCGTCGGCGTCGAGCGGGAAGACGTCGTTGTCGTGGAAGGTGATCCCCCACGCGCCCAGCTCGGCCAGGCGCTCGGCGTACTCCCACGGGTCGAGGGAGGGGCGGCTCGGTCCGCCGAACGGGTCGGTGCCCGTCCACCCGACCGTCCACAGCCCGAAGGAGAAACGGTCCTCACGGCTCGGCGTCATCGTCGACATCGTCCACCTCTCTTTTGTTTCACTAAAGAACAAAAGACGACGCTAGAGGTCGCGCACGGTACGGTCAAGGGGTGACGGACCGCCCCGTGCCGGCTGCCGGGACCCGGTCCCTCGTCCGCGTCCTGCGGGCCGCGCTCGCCGCCCCGAGCCCGCCCAGCCGCGCCGACCTGGCCACCGCGGTGGGGACGACCCGCGCGACCGCCTCGCGGCTGGCCGACGAGCTCGTCGCGGCCGGCCTGCTCGACGAGACGACCCCGACGTCGCGCGGGCGGGGCCGGCCCGGGACGCCCCTGCTCCCCGGAGCGGGCGTGGCCGCCCTCGGCCTGCAGGTCGACGTCGACCGGCTCGTCGCCCTCGTCGTCGACCTGCGCGGCGCCGTCCGGGCCCAGGAGGTGCTCGAGGCCGACCTGCGCGGCTCCCGGCCGCGGCCCACCCTGCTGCGCCTGTCCCGCCTGGCCACCCGCGCGCTGCGGCAGGCGCCCGGGGTCCGCGTGGTCGGCGCCGGCCTGGCACTGCCGGGCATCGTCGGCGCCGACGGGGTCCTCCTGCGCTCCCCCAACCTCGGCTGGACCGACCTGCCGGTGCGCGACCTCGTCGCCCCGCTGACCGGGCCCCTGGCCCCGGTGCCGGGCAACGAGGCCGACCTCGCCGCGGCGACGCTCAGCTCGCTCGCCCCCGGCCGGCCGGGCCGGCACCGCGACCTGGTCTACCTGTCCGGCTCGACCGGGATCGGCGGCTCGGTCGTCCTCGACGGGCGCCCGGTGCGCGGGCGCCACGGGTGGGCCGGCGAGGTGGGGCACGTGACCGTCGACCCCTCCGGGCCCGACTGCCCCTGCGGCTCCACCGGCTGCCTCGAGCAGTACGCCGGTGCGCGGGCGCTCGCCCGGGCCGCCGGCCTCGACGAGCACGCCGGCACCGCCGTCGTCGCGGCGCGCGCCCGTGCCGGCGACCCGGAGGCCGACGCGGCCGTCGAGCGCGCCGCGCACGGGCTCGGCGTCGCCCTCGCCGCCGTCGTCAACCTGCTCGACGTCCCGGTCGTCGTGCTCGGCGGCCACCTGCGCGAGCTCGGCGAGCTGCTGCGCCCGACCCTCGAGGCGACGCTCGCGCGGCGCGTGCTGTCCGCCGCGTGGTCCCCGCCGCTCGTCGAGGTCGCGCCGGACACGCCGCACCCCGCCGCGCTCGGGGCGGCGTACGGCGTCCTCGACCGCCTCGTCGCCGACCCGCTCGGCGCAGCCCTCCCCGGCCGGTGACCCGGCGCCCCTCCCCGACGGACGCCGCGGCCGAGTCCCTCACGGCCGCAGCGGTGCTCGTCGCGACGACGATGCTCGCGTGGGCGCGGCTGTCCCCCGTCGCCCGCGACACCCTGTGGGCCGAGGACGCGACCCGCTTCCTGCACGAGGAGCAGCGCGACGGGCTGGCGAGCACGCTGCTGCGGCCCTATGCCGGCTACCTGCACGTCGTCCCCCGGCTGCTCGCCGCGGTCGTGCTGCGCGTCGCCGACCTGCCCCACCTCGCGGCGGCGGTGACGGCCGCGAGCTGCCTCGTGTCGGGGCTGGTCGGTGCGGCGCTCGTCGTCCTCACCCGCGGGCTCGTGCGCCGGCGGACGGCGCGGGTCGTCATGGGCCTGTCGGCGGCGGCGCTGCCGACGCTGCCGCACGAGACGCTCGGCAACCTCGCCAACCTGCACTCGGTGCTGCTCGTCCTCGCCCCCGTCCTCTTCCTCGCCCGCCCCCGCGGGCGGCCTGCGGCGCTCGGCTGCGCGGCCCTCGCGGCGCTCGTCACCCTCACCGAGATCCAGGCGGCGCTGTTCCTGCCGCTGCTGCTGCACGAGCGGCACGACCGGCGCCGGTGGCCGGTGGCCGCCGCGGCCGTGGTCGGCGCGGCCGCCCAGGTGGTCGCCACGCTCACCAGCCCGCGGACCACGACGCCGTACGGCGCCTCCCCCGCGTCGGTCGCGCTGGGCTACCTCGCGGTGCCGCTGCCCGAGGCCTGGTCGGCGCGCACCTCGGTCGTGGCGTGGCTCGTGCGCGAGCAGCGGACGGCGTACGTCGTCGTGGCCGGCGTGCTGCTCCTCGGCGTGCTGCTCCTCGCGGCGACGCGGACCCGCGGCCGCCGACGCCTCCTCGTCCTCGCGTGCGTCCCGGGGTCGGTGGCGACGTGGTCCGCGGCGCTGGTCCTCAACGGCCGGCCCGGAGCCGACGTGAGCCGGTGGGGCGCGACGGACTTCGCCGGGCTGCCGCTGGCGCGGTACGCGTCGGTGAGCGCCTCCCTCCTCGTCCTGGGCCTGCTCGTCCTCGCCGACGCCCTCGCCGACGGCCCGGAGGAGGGTCCGGTCCGGCGGCGGGCCGGACGGGTCGCGCTCGTCGCGCTCGTCGGGTCGCTCGTCCTCGGGTGGGCGACGTCGGGGGCCGTGCCGTCGCTGCGCGACGCCGGCCCGGCGCTGCCGCCGCAGGTGCCGGCGCTCGTGGCGGCCTGCCGGTCGGTCGACCCTCCGCCGACGGTGCGGCTGCTAGCCGCCCCGGCCGACCAGGGGTACTGGACGCTGCCGCTGCCCTGTGCGGACGTGCGGGCCACGGCCTCCGCGAGGTGAGGGATGCTCCTATGGATGTCAAATGGTCTGTAGGGCCGGCGACGGCTGAAGTCGTGGGTTGAGGACGTAGTAGATCTCCCGGGCGATGAGGCGCTTGAGGCAGCGGATGATGTCCTTCTTGCTCAGGCCTTGCTCGGTTCGGCGGTGCATGTAGGCCTGGGTGCGAGGGTCCCATCTCAGCCGGCACAGCACGACCCGGTACAGGGCGGCGTTGGCCTGACGGTCCCCTCCCCGGTTCAGGCGGTGGCGGTGGGTCCGCCCGGACGAGGCGGGGATCGGCGCGACGCCGCACAGCATCGCGAACGCGGCTTCGGAGTGGACCCGGTCGCTGTTCTCTCCGGCGGTGACCAGCAGCTGACCGGCCACGTCGGCGCCGACGCCGTTCAACGCGACGAGCTGGGGGTTGATCGCGGCCACGAGGGGGTCGATGACCGCGTCGAGGTCGGTGATCTCCTCACTGAGGGCGTGGTGGCGGCGGGCCAAGGCCCGCAGCGCAGTCTTGGTGGCCTGCTCGGGGTCACCGACCCGGGTCAGGTCCGGGCGCAGCCCGGCGCACGCTGCCAGCAGCTGCCGCGTCGGCAGGCCCCGCAGTCGCGCGCGTAGCGGCTCGGCCGCGGTCACGATGAGGGTCTTGATCCGTCGCTGGCAGTCCGCGCGCTGGTCGATCGCGCTGCGCCGGGCCACGCGCAGGTTCCGCAGCGCCTCGACCCGCCCGTCGCGCACCTTCGGGACCCCGGTGCGGGTGCGCGCTAACGCGGCCAGGGCCGCGGCTTCGGCGTCGAGCGGGTCGGACTTGCCGGCGCTGCGGCGCGCCCGCCGGTCGGGACGGTCGATCTCGAGCAGCTGCACCTGTTCGGCCCGCAGGTGGCGGGTTAGGCCGGCGCCGTACGCGCCGGTGCCCTCGACCCCAACCACCACCACCGTCCCGAACGACCGCAGCCACGCCAGCAGCGCCGCGTACCCGCCCGGGTCGGCCGGGAACGTGGCATGCCCGAGCAGCCGCCCGACCGGGTCGAGCGCGGCCGCCGTGTGGGTGTCAAGGTGGGTGTCCACCCCACCAACCACCTGACCGGGCTCGCGCTGCTGGTCCAGCTGCGGATCCGGATCCGCCTGCTGGTCTCGCCGATGGTTTGTCGTGGTGCCGCGTGCGATGGTGGTCATCGCCGTCCTCTCTCACTCTCGAACGGTGGGTGGGCGGCATGCACCATCCGAACGAGTGGACAAGACAGTGATGGGTGCCTGCTGGCACAGGCTCCTATGAGGTCACAACCCTCGGACGATGAGTGCCGTGAGACCCCGCGCCGGGACCGACCGACAGATCCCGTTGAAGACCTCAAGTCAGTCAGGCGGCGAGTCAGGACGACCCGGCGCGGGGGCCCGCACCCATCATCACTGTCAGGCGGCGCCGACGGCGACCGCGTCGCGGGCGTCGGCCGGGCGCAGCGGGCCGGCGACGGCGAGCAGCGCGCGCGCCTGGTCGAGCGGCACGGGGCGCGACCACAGGAAGCCCTGCCCGAAGCGGCACGAGGTGGCGCGCAGCCACTCGGCCTGCCCGAGGTGCTCGACGCCCTCGGCGATCGTCGCGAGGTTGAGGCTCTGGCTCATCGCGATGATCGAGCGGGTGAGCGAGGCGTCGTGGTCGTCGTCGGTGACGTGGTCGACGAAGGACTTGTCGACCTTGACGACGTCGACGGGCAGCCGGCGCAGGTAGGCCAGCGAGCTGAAGCCGGTGCCGAAGTCGTCGATGGCGATCCGCACGTCGAGCCGGCGCAGCACCTCGAGGCGCGAGCGGATGAGCTCGAGGTCGCCGAGCAGCATGCTCTCGGTGATCTCCAGCAGCAGGCAGCTCGGCGGCAGCCCGCTGTCGCGCAGCGCCGCGACGACCTCGTCGCCGAACCCCTCGCTCGTCAGCTGCGCCGCGGCGACGTTGACCGAGATGGTCACCCGGCGGGTCGGGGTCTGGAAGGTCGCGGCGGCCCGGCAGGCCTCGCGCAGCACCCAGCGCCCCAGCGGCACGATGAGGCCGGTGCGCTCGGCGGTCGGGATGAAGTGGACCGGGCCGAGCAGCCCACGGGTCGGGTGCTGCCAGCGCACGAGGGCCTCGAAGCCGGCGACGACACCGGTGGCGAGGTCGATGGTGGGCTGGAAGTGCACGACGAGCTGGTCCTCCTCGAGGGCCCGCGCGAGGTCGGAGCGCAGCTGCAGCTCCTGCAGCGCCTGCTCGTGCAGCGCCGGCTCGTAGAGGGCGACGCAGCCCTTGCCGCGCTCCTTGGCCAGGTACATCGCGACGTCCGCGTTGCGCAGCAGGTCGGCGGCGGTGAGCTCGCCGGCGTCGGTACGGGGCGCCGTACGGGCGTCGGGGCGGGGGTCGGGGCGCGGAGCCCGGCGGGGCTCGGGGCGCCCGGCCGACGCACCACCGGTGACGGCGAGACCCACGCTCGCGCCGACGACGACCTGGCGGCCCGCGACGACGATGGGTTCGCCGATGGCGTCGGCCAGGCGCTCGGCGAGCGCGGCGGCCTCGTCGGCGGAGGCGCCCTCGACGAGGACGGCGAACTCGTCGCCGCCGAGCCGGGCGACGGTGTCGCCGACGCCGGCGACGGCGCGGATCCGCTCGGCGACGGTGACGAGGACCTCGTCACCGGCGTCGTGCCCGGCGCTCTCGTTGACGTCCTTGAAGTCGTCGAGGTCGCACAGGACGACGGCGACCTCGTCATCGGTGGCGCGGCGGCGCTGCAGCGAGTGGGTGAGCCGGTCGTGGAAGAGGCGGCGGTTGGACAGCCCGGTCAGCGGGTCGTGCAGGGCCTGGTAGCTGATCTGGCCCTCCAGCTCGACGCGCTCGGTGACGTCGCGCAACGTGAGGACGTAGCCCTCGATCGCCTCGTGGGCCAGCAGGTTGACGAGGTTGCCCTCGACGTGGAGCAGGCGGCCGTCGGCGTGCCGCAGGCGCAGCCGCACCGGGTGGTCGTCGTCCGGCGCGGTCGTCACGAGCAGCCGGGCCAGCAGCGGCGCGTCCTCGGGCGCGACGATGGACAGCAGGGTCCGCCCGGTGAGGTCCTCGGCTCGGAGCCCGACGACGCCCTGCGCCGACGCCGTCGCGTAGGTGACCGTCGTGTCGGAGCGCAGCACCGTCACGAGGTCGGAGGTGTTGTGCACGAGCGCGGCCAGGCGCTGCTCCCCCGCGGCGGCGGCCTGCTGCTCGGTGATCTGGCGCTGCAGCTCGCGGTGCCGGCCGACGAGGCGGCGGAACCAGACCGTCCAGCCGAGCGAGACGACGACGAGCAGCGCGACCCAGATGAGGTCGGCCTGCACGTCGATGGTGCGCGACCGATCGGTCAGCAGCCGGTCCAGGCGGGCGGCGGCGGACCGCGTCGCCGTGAGCCGCTGCGCGTCCGTGGGGGCGGCGCGCAGCGACGTCACGGCGTCACGCAGCGGGACGAGCTCGTCGGCGGCCACGCCGGCGGACGCGAGACGGGGCAGGGCCTCGTCCACCAGCGTCACGCTCCGCGGACCGTCGACCTCGCTCACCGCGCTGACGAGCCGACCGACGACACGCTCCTGCTCGCGGACCCCCTGGCCCCGCGAGTAGACGGCGTGCAGGAAGCCGAACTCGGACACGACGAGGAGCAGCGTGACGACGACGGTCAGCGACTTGCGGGCGCGCTCGCGGAAGCTGGTCCTCATCCGCGATCCGTCCTTCCGTCGCCGGCAGCGCCTCCGTGCTCCGCTCGTGCTCCTCTTCCATCGGGAGCGAACGCCGTGACCTGAGCGGAAACCGGAGGAAGGTGCCGCGGAGGCACACTGCGTGGGTGCTCGCCCTCCTCACCACCACGACCGCCCCGTCCATGGCGTGGCTGCCCGCGCGGGGCGTGGGCGCGCCGGGCGGCGGCTACCACGGGCCGCTCCGGGCGTTCGGGGTCGTCGCCCTCATCGTGGTGGTCTTCGCCGTCGTGCTCCGCTTCTACCGCCGGTAGCCCACCGGTCCCGGCCCCCGTCGCCACCGTGGTGCGCGGACGCCGGGCGGCGTCAGTGCCGGCCGAGCACCTCGTGCGCCAGGTGCTCGGCCGGCTCGAGCTGCAGGGTGGAGTGCTCGACGTCGAAGTGCCCCGCGAGGCACTCGAGCGCCCGGTCGAGCAGCTGCGGGGCGTGGCCGTCGCGGTAGCAGCCGTCCTCGACGACGACGTGCGCGGACAGCGCCGGCAGCGAGCTGGTGACGGTCCACACGTGCAGGTCGTGGACGTCGACGACGTGGTCCAGCTCGAGCAGGTGGGCCCGGATCCCGTCGAGGTCGGTGCCCACCGGCGCGGCCTCGAGGAGGATCTCCCCGGCCTGGCGCACGAGCGCCCACCCCGCGTGCAGCATGAGGGCCACAACGACGAGCGAGGCGATCGCGTCGGCGCGGGTCCACCCGGTGAGCAGGATGACGACGGCGGCGACGGCGGTCCCGATGAACCCGTAGAGGTCGGTGACGATGTGCCGGTAGGCGCCCTCGACGTTGAGCGAGGTCCGGTTCGCCTTGGCGATGAGCCAGGCGGCGACGAGGTTGACGACGACCCCGGCGAGCGCGACGGCCAGCACGGGTCCGCCGGCGACGGGCGGCGGGTCGAGCAGGCGGCGGACGGCCTCGACGGCCAGCACCGCCCCGAGCACGAGCAGGGTCACGCCGTTGAGCAGGCCGGAGAGGATCTCGCTGCGCTGCAGCCCGAAGGTCCACCGCCCCTGCGCCGGGCGGCCCGCGAGGGTCAGCGCGACGAGGGCCAGGGCGATGGCGGCGGCGTCCGTGAGCATGTGCGCCGCGTCGGAGAGCAGCGCGAGCGACCCGGACAGCACGGCGACGACGACCTCGAGGACGAGGTAGGTCACCAGCAGCGCCAGCGCGAGCGAGAGGTAGCGCCGGTCGGCGTCGCGGCTCACGCCGTGGTCGTGGCCTCCCCCACCGCCGTGGCCGTGCCCGGCGGGCGCGCCCTCGTGGCTCATCGGGACACCCCCGTCGCCCCGTCCGCGGTGGGGCACAGCACGACCGCGTCGCCCGTCGCCGCGAGCAGTCGCTCGGCCGCCCGGAGCAGCTCGACGAGCTCGGGGTGCACGAGCGAGTAGAAGGACGAGCGGCCCTCGGCCCGGGCGGTGACGAGCCCGCAGTCGCGCAGGCAGGCCAGGTGGGCCGAGACCGTCGACTGCGCGAGCCCGAGGTGGGCGGTGAGGTCGACGACGCGGTGCTCGCCGGAGAGCAGGTGCTGCACGATGAGCAGCCGTACGGGGTCCCCCAGGCTGCGGAACATCGCCGCGGCGGCCGCCATCGCGGAGGGCTCCTCCGACGGGATCCGCGGTGGTGAGGGGCGCCGTACGGCCACGCTCGATGTCATCGCCATACGACGATGCTAGCAGGAACCAGCGATCCCCCTGTGGCGCCCCGAGAACCCCTGACACCACCCCTGACCTGCGCGGACTATGCCGTGCCCCACAGGGTGGGGCACGGCATAGCGCCCGCGACCAGGGCGCCGTACCGCGCCCCAGGCCTGCTCGGAGGTGGGCGGGCGGCAGGTCCGCCGCCGGGGGGGGAGACGGACCGCCACCGGCTGCGGAGGGACGCTGCACCGGCCGGTGAGCGAGGCCCACCTCGGCAGAGTGCTCGCCCGGTGATGTTTGAGAAATTACATCTGGACCATTCGATGGTGTCGATGTAAGACTGCAAACACCCGACCTCCAGGAGCAGTGCCATGGCCGCAGCGCCGCCACCCCCGTCGTCCCCCGGGCGCGGTCCCACCGCCCGGCGCGCGGTCGCCCCGGTCGCCGCGCTCGCCGCGGTCGCCGGCATCGCCCTCGCCGGCCTGCTCGGCCTCGGGACGACGCCGCCGGCGACGGCGTCCGGTTCGGGCTCACCCGCACCCGTCGCGACCGCCTCGTCGACCGTCGACCCCGCGCTGCGGGCCCGGCTGCCCGAGCAGATCCGGGCGGCGGGCGTCGTCCGCGTCGCCACCGACGTGCCGTACCCGCCCTTCGAGATGTTCACCTCCCCGGGCAGCACGCGGATGACGGGCCTCGACTACGACCTGGGACAGGCCATCGGCGGGGTGCTCGGCGTGCGCTTCGTCTTCGGCGAGCAGAAGTTCGACGGCATCGTGCCCGCCATCCAGGCCGGGAAGTACGACGTCGTCATGTCGGCCATGACCGACACCCGCCAGCGCCAGAAGGTGCTCGACTTCGTCGACTACTCCGCCTCCGGGAGCGGCATCCTCGTGGCCGCCGGCAACCCCGCCGGCATCCGCACCCTGCTCGACCTGTGCGGCCGCAAGGTCGCCGTGCAGAGCGGGAGCAAGCAGGCGGCGATGCTCGCCGGTGCCCAGGACCCGTGCACCGCGGCGGGTCGGCCGAAGCCCGTCCTGGCGCAGTACCCGAAGGACACCGACGCCCAGCTCGCCATCGTCAGCGGCGCCGCGGACGCCGACTTCATGGACAAGCCGGCCGCCGGCTACGTGGCCCGGACCGCGGGCGGGGGGACCCGCTTCGAGGTCGTCGACGACCCGGCCGCACCGACCGGGACCGACGCGACACCCAACGGGATCGGCGTGTCCAAGGCGCTGCCGGGTCTCGCGCCGCTCGTCCGGCAGGCGCTGCAGCGGCTCATCGACGACGGCACCTACGGCCGCATCCTCGACGCCTACGGGGAGAAGGGGATCGGTATCCGCACGGCCACGATCAACGGAGGGACGAGCTGATGACCGCACCCGCACCCACCGCCGTCCTCACCGAGGACGTGCCCGAGGAGGTCGTCCCGCTGCGCCATCCGTGGCGCTGGGTCGCGGCCGCCGTCGTCACCGCGGTCGTCGTCGGCGTCTGCTGGTCCCTCGCCACGAACCCCCAGCTGCGCTGGGACGTCGTCGGCCGCTACCTGTTCACCACCCTCGTCCTCGAGGGGCTGTGGACGACGATCTGGCTCACCGTCGTCGCCATGGTCATGGGCGTCGTCGGCGGCACGCTGGTCGCCGTCATGAGGCTGTCGGACAACGTCGTCCTGTCGGGGCTCGCCTCCGGCTTCGTCTGGTTGTTCCGCGGCACGCCCCTCCTCGTGCAGATCATCTTCTGGGGCTACCTCGGCGCGCTCTACCCGCGGCTCGAGCTCGGGATCCCCTTCACCGACGTCACCCTCGTCAGCGCGACCACGAGCTCGGTCGTCACCGGGTCGGTCGCCGCGGTGCTCGCGCTGGGGCTCAACGAGATGGCCTACGCGGCCGAGATCGTGCGCGCCGGCATCCTCGGTGTCGACCGCGGCCAGACCGAGGCCGCCCACAGCCTGGGGATGTCCCCGGCCACGACCATGCGCCGCGTCGTGCTGCCGCAGGCGATGCGCGTCGTGGTGCCGCCGTTCGGCAACGAGACGATCACCATGCTCAAGAGCACCGCGCTCGTCTCGGTCATCTCCGGGCACGACCTGCTGACCAACCTCCAGGACGTCTACTCGCAGAACTTCGAGGTGATCCCGCTCCTGGTCGTCGCGAGCACCTGGTACCTCACGCTGACGTCCCTGCTCTCGGTGCCGCAGCGCTGGCTCGAGCAGCGCTTCTCGCGCGGGACCTCCCCGTCGGTGGCGACCCCCGGCGCCGTCGCCCGCCTCCTCGGGCGCCTCCCGCGACCGGCCGTCCCGGCGGAGGTGCGGCGATGACCGCCATGGTGCGAGCCGAGCGCGTCCGCAAGAGCTTCGGTCCCGTCGAGGTCCTCAAGGGCATCGACCTCGAGGTCGAGCGGGGTCAGGTGCTGTGCCTGCTCGGGCCGAGCGGCTCCGGCAAGTCGACCTTCCTGCGCTGCATCAACCACCTCGAGCGCGTCGACGGCGGTCGGCTCACCGTGGACGGCGAGCTGGTCGGCTACCGACGCGACGGTCACCGCCTGCGTGAGCTGACCGTCCGCGAGACCAGCGCGCAGCGCGCGCGCATCGGCATGGTCTTCCAGCGCTTCAACCTCTTCCCGCACCTGACCGCGCTGGAGAACGTCGTCGAGGCGCCGCTGCGGGTGCACCGCCGGCGTCGTCCCGAGGTCGTCGCCGAGGCCCACGAGCTGCTGGCCCGGGTCGGCCTCGCCGACAAGGCCGACCTGCACCCGGCGGCGCTGTCCGGCGGCCAGCAGCAGCGGGTCGCCATCGCCCGGGCCCTGGCCATGCACCCCGAGCTCATGCTCTTCGACGAGCCCACCTCGGCCCTCGACCCGGAGCTCGTCGGCGACGTCCTCGACGTCATGCGCGACCTGGCCCGCGACGGCATGACGATGGTCGTCGTCACGCACGAGATCGGCTTCGCCCGGGAGGTCGCGGACCGGGTGGTCTTCATGGACGACGGCGTCGTCGTCGAGCAGGGCCCGCCGGACGAGGTGCTGACCCGGCCGCAGCACGAGCGCACCCGCGCCTTCCTCTCGAAGGTGCTCTGAGTGACCGCCCTCGCCACGCTGCTGCGCGACGGTCTCGAGCAGGCGACACCGGCCGAGCGCAAGGTCGGTCGCGTCCTGCTGGCGCAGTTCCCGGCGAGCGCCCTCCAGACGGCCGCCGCCGTCGCGGCGCAGGCGGGCGTCAGCGCGCCGACGGTGATGCGGCTGGTCACCCGGCTCGGCTTCGCTAGTTACCCGGCCTTCCAACGGCAGGTGCGCGAGGAGCTGGCCGCCGGATCCCCGGCCGCCCTGTACGGCACGAGCGACGTCCCCGCGGCCGTGGCCGGCGAGCCTCGCCTGCTCACCGAGCGGACCGCCGAGGTGCAGCGCGAGGCCCTGGCCGCGACCTTCGCGGCCCTGCCGGCCAGCGACCTGGAGACCGCCATCGCGTGGCTGGCCGACGACCGCCGCCGGGTGGTGCTGCACGGCGGCCGATTCAGCGGCTGCGTCGCCGAGTATTTCGCCCTGCACCTGACCCAGCTGCGTGACGACGTCGACGTCCTGCCGTCCGACCCCGTACGGCGCGCCGCGACGCTCGCCGGCCTGACCCGGCGCGACGTGCTCGTCCTGTTCGACTACCGCCGCTACGAGCCGGCGTCGGCCCGGTTCGCCGAGGTGGCCCGCGCCCACGACGCGGGCGTGGTGCTCTTCACCGACCCGTGGCTCTCGCCGGTCACGGCCCACGCCGACGTCGTCCTGCCCACCCGGGTGGACTCGGTGTCGCCGTACGACAGCCTGGTGCCGCTCTGCGGCCTCGTCGAGGCGGTCGTGACCGGCGTGCTCGGCCGGCTGGGGGACGCCGGACGCCGCCGCCTGCAGCGCCTCGAGGACGAGACGCAGCGCTGGAACCTCTACGGGGAGGAGTAGCCCACGGGCGGGGTCACCGCCACAGGCCGACCTCGCGCGCGAACGCGTCGACGACGTGGTCGACGACCCCGTCGAGCGCCCGCTCCACCTCGGTCCGCGAGGCCCCCGCCTCCCCCTCGCCCCACGCGAGCAGCCGCATCAGCCCGGCCGCCTGCTCCGGGCGCAGCTGCGCCCACCGCCGGGCGGCGGTGGCCCGATCGGTCGTCCAGGTCGTGTCGTGGACGCTGACCAGCCCGGCCACCGCCAGCAGCGTCTTGCGCGCCACCGCTCGCCCCGCCGCCGCGGCCGGTTCGCCGTCCAGCCGCTCACGCCAGCGACGCGCGTGGACGGCGATGTCGCCGTTGAACCCGCGCGCGGCCCGCGCGTCGGCGGGGAAGGCGGGCCAGCCGTCGGCGGGGTCGGGCCCCGACAGCACGACCACGTAGTGCCGCAGGAACACCTGGTCGCCATAGGCCGCGTCCGACCCGTCGAGCAGGTGCGCCAGGGGGAGCGCCGCCACCGCCACCTCGCGGCACCGGTCCGCGAAGCGCCCGGTCAGGTCCCGCCCGACGGCTGCGGCGTCCGCGGCGGGCAGCCCGACGGTCAGCAGGTCGACGTCGGACGTCGGGGTGCGGGCCCGCCCGGTCGCCACCGACCCGTAGACCGCGAGGGTCGCCGACGGGTCGAGCGCCCGGACCGCGTCGACGGCGGCGCTCAGCACCGGGCGGTACGGCGGCGCGACCCGGTCGGCACGCACCCCCGTCGTGATCGTGCCGTCGGCCGCCCGGCCCTCCCACGGATCGCGCACCGGACCTCCTCCCGCCCGCGTGGCCACCGGCCCGCCCAGGGTAGGTCCGCACGGCGGTGCGACCGGCCCACTACTGTCCCGGGCATGGCGCGGGTCGTGGTGACGGGTGGGGCCGGCTTCGTCGGGGCGGCCGTCCTCGACGCGCTGGCGGAGCGCGGGGACGACGTCGTGGTGGTGGACTCGCTGCGTCCGGACGTCCACCGCGACGGCGGCACCGCCGCGCGAGGGCGCCTGGACGGACGGCGGATCCCGGTGCGGCACATCGACGTCCGCGACCGGGACCGGCTGGTCCCGGTCGTGCGGGGGTCCGACGCCGTCGTCCACCTCGCGGCCAAGGTGGGCCTCGGGGTGGACCTGTCCGACATCGACGACTACGTGTCCAGCAACGACCTCGGGACGGCGGTCGTGCTCCGGGCCGCCGCCGACGCGGGGGTCCGTGCCGTCGTCCAGGCCGGCTCGATGGTGGTCTACGGGGAAGGCCGCTACACCTGCCCCCGGCACGGCGTCGTCCCGCCCGGGCCGCGCCGCCCCGGGGACCTCGAGGCGGGACGGTTCGAGCCGCCGTGCCCGCGGTGCGGCGACCCCCTCGAGCCCGGCCTCGTCGACGAGGACGCCCCCCTGGACCCGCGCAACACCTACGCCGCGACCAAGGTCGCGCAGGAGCACCTCGCCGCGGTGTGGGCCCGCGAGACGGGCGGCCGGGCGGTGTCCCTGCGGCTGCACAACGTCTACGGGCCGGGGATGCCCCGCGACACCCCGTACGCCGGCGTGGCCGCCATCTTCCTCTCGGCGCTCGCCCGCGGTGAGGCCCCCCGGGTGCACGAGGACGGCCGGCAGCGCCGCGACTTCGTCCACGTCGCCGACGTCGGACGGGCCTTCGCCCGGGCCGTGGGGCGCGCCCTCGAGCCGGACGCCGCGACCACCCTGGCCCCGCACACCGCGCTCAACGTCGGTTCCGGCGTGGTCGGCACGGTCGGCGGGCTGGCCCGCACCCTCGCCGAGGCGGTCGGCGGCCCGGAGCCGGTCGTCACCGGCGCGTTCCGGCTCGGCGACGTCCGGCACGTCACCGCCTCCAGCGAGCGGGCGGCCACGACCCTCGGCTGGCGGGCCGGGATCCCGCTGGCCGAGGGGGTCCGCGACCTCGTCGCCGAGGCGTCGGCACGGGAGGGCTGACGCGTCCCCGACGACGCTCCCGCTCAGCTCGTCCGCGTCGGCAGCACCAGCGCGAACCGGCAGCCGCCGTCGACGTTGACGACGTCGAGGGAGCCCTCGTGGGCCTCGGCGACGCCTCGGGCGATGGCCAGCCCCAGCCCCGCCCCGGCGTCCCCGGGGCTGCGGCCCGGGTCGGCGCGCCACCCGAGGTCGAAGACCCGGGCCAGGTCCTCGTCGGCGATCCCCCCGCACCCGTCGGTGACGGCGACGGCGACCCGGCCGTCGGGACGCCGTACGGCCTCGACGACGACCTCGCCCCCGGCACCGGTGTGCCGGACGGCGTTGCCGACGAGGTTGGTCAGGGCCCGGGTGAGCTCCTCCGCGTCGCCGAGGACGGCGAGCCGGTCGTCGTCGCCCGCCGACCTCAGCCGCAGACCCACCTGCCGACGCTCGGCGTGCGCGGCGAGCTCGCCGACGACGTCCAGGCACAGCTCGACGAGGCTGACCAGCCGCCGGGGGCGCGGCCGGCCCCCGCTCCCGGCCTGCAGCCGCGACACCTCGAACAGGTCGGTGACCAGCCCGTTCATCCGCTCGACGGTCTGACGGATCTGCCGCAGGCCCGTCGCGCGCTCGACCACCCCGTCCTCGAGGCCCTCGGCCAGCGCCCGCAGCCCGGCCATCGGGGTCCGCAGGTCGTGCGACATGAACGCGACGAGCTCCCGCCGGCTCTCGTCGAGCGCACGGGCCCGGCGCTGCGCCTCCTCCAGCCGCCCCCGCGTGGTGGCGAGCTCGGCGGCGAGCGCGGCCAGCTCGGCCGGTGCCCCCGAGGGGCCCGTACGGAGCCCCGCCGCGCCCGGGGGCGCCCCGTCCCCCAGCCCACGCACCTGACTGGCCAGCTCCCGGCTGCTCGTCGCGACCCGTCGACCGAGGACGACGGCCAACCCGACGGCGATGACGACGGCGAGCCCGAGGGCCAGCTGCACCGCGGTCGAGTCGTGCGCCGAGAGGAACATGAGCCGGACGTTGACGACGACCGCGGCGGACACGGCGGCCAAGGGCGTCAGGGCGGCGACGACGACGGACAGCACGAGCGAGCGCGCCCGGACCACCCGCAGCGCGAGGCCGCCGAGGCCGGCCACGAGGGCGCAGGCGACGGCGGTGGACGCGCCGATCGTGACGAGGTCACCCATCGACCGCGACCTGCCCGTCGAACCGGTACCCGGTGCCGCGCACGGTGACGACGCGCCGCGGGTCCGACGGGTCGTCCTCGACCTTCTCGCGCAGCCGCCGCACGTGCACCGTGACGGTCGAGGCGTCCCCGAAGTCCCAGCCCCACACCCGGCGCAGCAGCTGCTCCTTGGAGAACGCCTCGCCGGGGTGGCCCATGAAGTGGGCCAGCAGGTCGAACTCGCGCTGGGTCAGGGTGACCGGGCCGTCGCCGGTCCCGGCGGTCCGCGCGGCGAGGTCCAGCCACAGGCCGTCGCTGACGAGGCGGCGCGGCAGCAGGGGCCGGGCACCCGTCCGCTCCCCCAGCCGCTCGCTCCGGCGCAGCAGCGCCTGCACCCGGCCGACGACCTCGCGCGGGCTGTAGGGCTTGGTGACGTAGTCGTCGGCTCCGAGGTCGAGGCCGAGGAGCCGGTCGTCCTCCTCCCCGAGGGCGCTGAGGACGATGACCGCGCTGTCGTCGTCGGCGTCGCGACGACGCCGCAGCACCTCCAGGCCGGACAGCCCGGGCAGCAGGACGTCGAGGACGACGACGTCGGGGCGCACGCGGCCCCACTGCTGCAGCGCGGTCGGGCCGTCGGCCGCGACGACGGGGTCGAAGCCGGCGCGGCGCAGGTACGCGACGAGGACGCCGGACACGGTCGGGTCGTCCTCGACGACGAGCACACGGGCCACCACCCGCCCGAGCGTAGGCCGCCCGCGCCCCGCGCCCGGTCCCCTCGGCGGTGCGGGCCGCCGGACGTAAGCCTCCCGTCATCGTCGGCCCCCGCCGACGCCGTAGGGCGCCGCCTACCGTCGCCCCATGCCCACGAGCCGACCCGTCCCCGACGCGGGGGTGACCGACCCCGCGAGCACCGTCGACGTCGTGCTGCCCTGCCTCGACGAGGCCGACGCGCTGCCCTGGGTCCTGGGCCGGATGCCCGCCTTCGCCCGGCCCGTCGTCGTCGACAACGGCTCGCGCGACGGGTCCGCGGAGGTGGCGCAGGCCCTCGGGGCGCTCGTCGTCACGGCCCCCGTGCGGGGGTACGGCGCCGCGTGCCACGCCGGGCTCGAGGCGGCCACCGCCGACCTGGTCGCCGTCATGGACGCCGACGCCAGCCTCGACCCCGGCGAGCTGGAGCGGCTGCTCACGGCCCACCGGGCGGGCGCGGACCTCGTGGTGGGACGGCGACGCGCCGTACCGCGGTCGTGGCCGTGGCACCTGCGCCTGGCCAACCGCGTCCTCGCCTCGCGGCTGCGCCGGCGGACCGGGTTGCGGCTCGACGACGTCGGGCCGATGCGGCTGGCCGGACGCCGGGCCCTGCTCGACCTGGGGGTGGTCGACCGCCGCTCGGGCTACCCGCTCGAGACGGTGGTGCGGGCCGCCGACGCGGGCTGGCGCGTCGCGCAGGTCGACGTGACCTACCGGCCGCGGGTCGGGCGCTCGAAGGTCACCGGCACCCCGCTCGGTGCCGCCCGGGCCGTGCGGGACATGAGCCGGGTGCTGGACGCGTGACCCCGGACACGGTGGTCGTGCTCGCCAAGTCGCCGGTCCCGGGCCGGGTCAAGACCCGGCTCACCCCCACCTTCAGCGCGGGCGAGGCCGCGGTGCTGGCGACCGCCGCGCTGCGCGACACCCTCGACGTGACGGCCCGCGTCGGGGCCCGTCGTCGCGTCGTCGCCTGGGACGGGCCGCCGGTGCGGTGGCTGCCCCCGGACGCCACCGTCCTGCCGCAGCGCGGCGACGGGCTCGACGAGCGGCTCGAGCACGTCTTCGCCGACCTGCTCGGCGACCTGGCGCCCCGGGCGCAGCGGCCCACCCTGCTCGTCGGGATGGACACCCCGCAGGTGACGCGCGAGCTGCTGCGGTCCGACTGGGACGGCGCCGACGCGGTCCTCGGTCCCTCCCCCGACGGCGGCTACTGGGCCGTCGGGCTGCGCCGGCCGGTCCCCGGCGCGTTCGCCGGCGTCCCGATGTCCACGCCCACGACCGGCGCCCGGCAGCTCGACCGGCTGCGCTCGCTCGGGCTGCGGGTGCACCTGCTGCCGCCGCTGCTCGACGTCGACGACCCCGCGGACGCCGCCCGGGTGGCGGCGCAGGGGCCGGGCACCCGCTTCGCCCGGGTCCACCGCCGGCTCCTGCGCGACGTGGACCCCGGCACGCTCTTCGAGGCGGCCCTCGCCGGCGCGAGCGTCGAGCTGCTGGGCGCCGACGGGAGCCGGCGCCCGCTCGACGCGGTCCCCTGGCAGGCGATGAGCGACGCCGACGAGCTGGTCGTCGCCCGGTGCGAGCCCCCCGTCCTCGACGTCGGGTGCGGTCCCGGGCGCTTCGTCGGCGCCCTGGCCGGCCGGGGGCTGCCCGTCCTCGGCGTCGACGTGTCACCGGCCGCGGTCGCCGCCACGCTCGGGCGCGGCGCCTCGGCGCTGCGCCGCGACGTGCACGGTCCCCTGCCCGGCGAGGGCCGCTGGGGGACGGTGCTGCTCGCCGACGGCAACATCGGCATCGGCGGCGACCCCGCCGCCCTGCTGGCCCGGTGCCGCACCCTGCTGCGCCCGGGAGCGCTCGCCCTCGTCGAGGTCGACCTCGACGAGGAGGCCGACGCCCTCACCGAGCTGCGGCTGGTCGGGCCGCACGGTCGCCGCTCGCGACCGGTGCCGTGGGCCGTCGTCGGCTCGCGGCGCCTGGTGCGCGAGGCGACCCGGGCCGGGTTCGTCCCCGTCGAGGAGTGGCGGGTCGCGCACCGGTCCTTCGTCGCGCTCCGCTCGGTCGGCTGAGGGCCCCGCCGTCAGCGCAGGCCGCCGGTCGCGAGCAGCGGGACGGCGACGACGACGACCGTGGCGGCCAGGAGCAGCCCGGCGCGCAGGAGGCGCCGTACGGCGGGGCGGCGCACCCGACCCAGGACCCCGACCCCGAGCGCGAGGGCCAGCGGCGCCACGACGGCGTCGTGGACCACGACCCCGGCCGCCAGCCACAGCGCCACCCGCACCCACTGAGCGGGCGGCAGGGTGGTGACGGCGGCGACGGCCCCGACGAGGGCCAGCCCGAGCCCGACCGCGACGAGCGCGACGCGGGCGCGGCGCTCCCCGCGCGTCGCCGGCCGCAGCTCACGAGGTCGGAGCGGGCCGGCGGTCACGACGCCACCTCGAGCGACGCGAGCCACTTGGTCTGCAGCACGCCCGGGCGGTTCGGGGCGATGAGCCGCGCGGGGAAGCCGTGCTCGAGCGGCAGCCGGACCCCGTCGATGCGCAGCGCCACGAGGGTGTCGTCGTGGTCGGCGAACGCGGCCGGGAGCCGGCTGACCCGGTTGGGTCCCGACCGCTCGGTGGAGGTCACGACGAGGTCCTGCCCGGTCGCGCCGACGAGGGCGGTGAGGTCGCGGACCCGGACCCCGGTCCAGGTCGCCGTCGCGCTCCACCCCTCCACGCAGGCGATCGGCAGGACCACGGTGCGCGACGGCAGCGCGGCCAGGTCGGCGGCGCCGACCTCGCGGGTGCCGGCCGGACCGACGACCCGCAGTCGCCACCGCGACTCGTCCACCGCGGTCACGCCGGCCTGGGCCGGGGTGCGGTTGACCGGGACGCCCTGGGGGCTGCGGCTCGGGGTGCGGGACCGCAGCAGCGACACCCGTTCCAGGGCCGGTACGGCGCTCCCCGCGGTGAGCAGCGCGGTCGCCGCGCCGACGCCGAGCGCGCCGCGCAGGAACCAGCGCCGGTCACCCGCCGGGCCGTGCACGGGGCTCACCGCAGCCCCGTCCGGGCCCGGTCGGCCGGGTCCTCCAGCGGCGCGGTCAACGCGTCCCGGATGACCGGCAGCTTGATCGCGACGTGGGTCGCGATGGCCCCGACCGCCACCCACGCGAGCGCGAAGTGGGCCTGGCGGAAGCCGAAGCCGAGGACGGCGTACCACTGGGCGACGTTGACCAGCCCGCTGAGCAGGAGGAAGAACGCGCTGGCCACGAGGACGCCGGTGGCGAGCCGCTCGAGCGCCCGCAGCGGGCCGCCGAGCAGCGGGCGCTCGAAGAGCCGCGGGTAGGCGGCGTACATCTTGGCCAGCAGCAGCGGCAGGCTCGCGGTCCCGGTGACGACGTGCAGACCCTGCGTCACCCGGTAGCCCCACGCCGGGCCGGTCGGCAGGACGAGACCCGCGACGGGGTCCTGCTGCAGGTGGCTGACGACCCCGGTGACGAAGCAGACGAGGAAGGCCGCGGCGAGCCAGACCCCCAGGCGGGCGGTCAGACCCGGCCCGTGCAGCGGTGAGCGGAAGTCCTCGGGGCGGGGTGGCTGGGGCACGTCGTCGACGCTAGGAGCCTTCGGGTGCGCCGTGCGCCGGCGAGGCCTTACGCGTCGGTGACGTCGGTCGGTGCCGGGCAGGTGGTGGGGGCGTGGACGGCCGAGCGGCGGCAGAGTGTGCGGGTGCGCATCCTGCGGGTCGCCCTCGCCGCGGCGGTGGTGACCGCCGCCTGGGCGGTGGTCGCCGGCCTCGTCGACGACGGCCGCGGGCCGCGACCGCTCGTGCTCCTCCTGCTGCTGTGGGTGCTCGTGCTCGCCCTGACCGGGTGGGTGCTGCGCGGACCGTCCCCCCGGCACGTCCTCGTCGTCGTCGGCCTCGCCGCGGCGGTGGTGCAGCTGCCG
This sequence comes from Lapillicoccus jejuensis, assembly GCF_006715055.1. Classification (NCBI taxonomy): domain Bacteria; kingdom Bacillati; phylum Actinomycetota; class Actinomycetes; order Micrococcales; family Intrasporangiaceae; genus Lapillicoccus; species Lapillicoccus jejuensis. The sequence continues at coordinate 2,760,915 of NZ_VFMN01000001.1, read as the reverse complement.
GGGCTGGCGCACCCGCCGCTGACGAGCAGCGACGCGTACCGGTACGTGTGGGACGGGCGGGTGCAGCTGGCGGGCGTCTCGCCGTACCGGTACGCGCCGCTCGACGACCGGCTGGCCGGGCTGCGCGACCCGGTCCTCTTCCCGGGAATCGGCCCGGCGCAGCGCTCGGGCTACCTCACCGAGCCGGTCCCGACCGACCGGGCGGACCTCGCGGCGAGGGCCCGCGACGACGCGCGCACCCGGATCAACCGGCCCCGGGTGCCCACGGTCTACCCGCCGGTCGCCGAGGCCTGGTTCGCCGCCGTCGCCGCGGTGACGCCGTGGTCGGCCGGCACCCTCGGGCTGCAGGTGGGCTCCGCCCTGCTCGCCGTCGGGGTCGCCGTCGCCCTGGCCGCCCTGCTGCGCCGGGCCGGGCGCGACCCCCGCCACGCCCTGTGGTGGGCCTGGTGCCCGCTCGTCCTGCTGGAGACCGGCAACGGCGCGCACGTCGACGTCCTCGCCGGCGCCCTGCTCGTCGCCGCGGTGGCGCTCACCGGGACCGGGCCGGGGCGCGGGCGCCGGTGGCTCCCGGGCGTGCTCGTCGGTCTGGCCGCGGGGGTCAAGCTCGTCCCCCTGCTCGTCGTCGCCGGGCTGTCGCCGGTCCTGCGCCGCCGGTGGTGGCCGGGCCTGTCGGCGCCGCTCGCCGCCGTGGGGACGCTCGCGGCGACGTACGCCCCGCACGTCGCCGTCGCAGGAACCCTCGTCCTGGGATACCTCCCTGGCTACCTCCTCGAGGAGGACGCCGCCGGTCGCTCCGCGACGCTGCGGCTGCTGCTGCCCGCCGCCGCCGTGCCGTGGGCGACCGCCGTCGTCATCGCCGCCGCGACGCTCCTCGCCGTCCGGGGGGCCTCCCGCCGGCCGGTGACGACCGCCTCCGTGGCGACGGCCGGCGCGACGTCGTACGGCGTCCTGCTGCTGGCCACGACGCCGACCTACGGCTGGTACGCCGTCCCGCTCGTGGCTCTCGCGGTCCTCGCGGGGAGGGGCGAGTGGTTCGCGGTCGCCGTCGCCGGCGAGGTCGCCTACCTCGGGCTCGGCGTGCCGGGGCTGGTCACCGGCGCGTGGTGCACGGCGACCGCCGTCGTGCTCGCGGCGGGCCTGCTGCGCCGTCGCGCCACCCACGCCGCCGCCCGCCGCAGCGACGGCAGCGCCGCGACGACGAGCACGACGAGCGCGACCTCGACGTAGGCGTCGCCGACGACGTGCTGCCACCACGTCCATCCCAGCTCGCGCCCGCCGCCGGACGGCAGCAGGGACGACGGTCCGACGAGGAACAGGGCGAACGGGACCGTCAGGGCGAGCCGGGCCGGCAGACCCCGGGCCCGGGCGACCGCCCACGGCAGGGCCGGCACCACCCACACCCAGTGGTGGGTCCACGAGACGGGCGAGAGCAGGAGCCCACCGGCCGCCGTGCACAGCAGCGCCCCGAGGTCGTCGCCGCGCCGGGTCCGCTCGGCGACGGCCGCGACGACCAGGCCGAGGACCGCGGCGGCCACCGCCGCCGTCACCCACCCCGGCGCCTGCGGCGCCATCCGCGCGAGGACCCCGGTCAGCGACTGGTTGGCCGCGGTGGCCGGGGGCCCGACCCGCGACGCCGACGTCACCACCCCGCCCAGCCAGTAGTCACCGCTGTCGCGGGGCAGCACCACCGCGCCGACGCCCTGGGCGACGGCGAACACCCCCAGCGCCGTGGCGGCCGCTCGGCGGTCCCGACGGACCAGCAGCAGCACGAGGAAGACGAGCGGGACCAGCTTGACCGCCGCCGCCAGCCCCAGCAGGAGACCGCGCGGGTGCCGGGTCCGGACCGGCAGCACGTCGGCCACGACGAGGACCATGAGCAGGAGGTTGACCTGCCCGAAGAAGAGCGTGGAGCGCACCGGCTCGAGGGCCAGCGCGGCGGCGACGACCAGGATCCCGAGCAGACGCGTCCGGGGAGCGCCCGTGGACGTGAAGCCGATCGACGCGGTCGCGAGCCGCAGCGTGAGCAGCAGCGCCGCCACCCCGCCCAGCGTCACCACCGCCGTGGCGAGCGCGGACGGCAGCAGCGCCGACCGGCCCAGGACGAGCGCGGCGACGGGCGGGTAGGTGAACGGCAGCCCCACGCCCGACCCCCACGGGTACCCGGCCGCGTAGAGCGGCAGCCCGCGCCCGACGACCCGGCCGGCCGTGCGGTAGACCTCGAGGTCGACGGCGCGCCCCCCGAGCCGCGGCACGAGGCCACCGACCACCAGCACGGCCCCCAGCAGCACCCGGTGCGCGCCGCGCGACCACGCGGGCGCCAGCGTCCGACTCGGCACCTCTGCACGGTAGGAGCCCACGGCGCCGGCCCGGGGCGACGACGCCTTACGGCCCGATGACGGCCCGGGGTGGGACTGGACAGCCCTGGCCGCGGGGTCGGACGCTGACCCTGGCGCGGCCGGGCGCCGACGGTGACGTTCCCAGGAAGGCACATCGATGATTACGACGACGGGCACTTTGCCCGACTACTCCGACCTCTCGGCGCTCTTCGTCAACTGCACGCTCAAGCGCTCGCCCGAGACGAGCAACACCCAGGGCCTGGTCGACGCCAGCGCGCACATCATGCGCGAGCACGGCATCCAGGTCGACGTGGTCCGCGCCGTCGACCACGACATCGCGACCGGCGTGTGGCCGGACATGCGCGAGCACGGCGCCGCCACCGACGACTGGCCGATGATTTTCGAGAAGGTCCTCGCGGCCGACATCCTCGTCCTCGCCGGCCCGATCTGGCTGGGCGACAACAGCTCGGTGATGAAGCGGGTGCACGAGCGGCTGTACGGCGGCTCGCACCTGCTCAACGACGCCGGGCAGTACCTCTACTACGGCCGGGTCGCGGGCTGCTTCATCACCGGCAACGAGGACGGGATCAAGCACTGCGCGATGAACGTCCTCTACACGCTGCAGCACATCGGCTACACGATCCCGCCGCAGGCGGACGCCGGGTGGATCGGCGAGGCCGGCCCCGGGCCGTCGTACCTCGACCCGGGCTCGGGCGGCCCGGAGAACGACTTCACCAACCGCAACACGACCTTCATGACGTGGAACCTCATCCACCTCGCCCGGCTGCTCAAGGACGCCGGCGGCATCCCCGCCCACGGCAACCAGCGCTCGCAGTGGGACGCCGGGTGCCGGTTCGACTACGAGAATCCGGAGTACCGCTGACGGCCGCGACGACCCTCAGCGCTTGAGGAGCTGACGAGCCATGACGACCCGCTGCACCTGGTTGGTGCCCTCGTAGATCTGGGTGATCTTCGCGTCGCGCATCATCCGCTCGACCGGGAAGTCGCGGGTGTAGCCCGCGCCGCCCATCAGCTGGACGGCGTCGGTGGTGATCGACATCGCGACGTCCGACGCGTACGCCTTGGCCGCCGCCCCGAAGAAGGTCAGGTCCGGGTCCTCGCGCTCGCTCTTGGCGGCGGCGACGTAGACCATCTGCCGGGCGGCCTCGAGCTGCATCGCCATGTCGGCGAGCATGAACTGGACGCCCTGGAACTCGGAGATGTGCTTGCCGAACTGCTGCCGCTCCTTGACGTAGGCCAGCGCGTGGTCCAGCGCCCCCTGCGCGATGCCGACGGCCTGGGCCCCGATGGTGATCCGCGTGTGGTCGAGGGTGCGCAGCGCGATCCTCAGCCCGTCGCCGACCTCGCCGACGACCCGGTCGCCCGGCAGCCGGACCTTGTCGAAGTGCAGCTCGCGCGTCGGGCTGCCCTTGATGCCGAGCTTGCGCTCCTTCTCGCCGAAGGTGAAGCCCTCGTCGGACTTCTCGACGACGAACGCGGTGACGTTCGCCCCGCGCCGCCCGTCGGGGTCGGTGACGGCGAGCACCGTGTAGTACTCGGAGACCCCGGCGTTCGTGATCCACGACTTCTGCCCGGTCAGCACCCAGTCGTCGCCGTCGCGCACGGCCTTGGTCCGCATCGACGCGGTGTCGGACCCCGCCTCCCGCTCGGAGAGCCCGTAGGAGAACGTCGTCCGCCCCTCGGCCAGCGGCGTGAGGTAGCGCTGCTTGACGTCCTCGCTGCCGGCCAGCTGCACCGGCAGCGACCCCAGCTTGTTGACCGCCGGGATGAGCGAGCTGCTCGCGCAGGCCCGCGCGACCTCCTCGATGACGAGGCACACGGCCAGCGCGTCGGCACCGACGCCGCCGTACGCCTCCGGCACGTGCGGGGCGAAGAAGTCGCTCGCGACGAGCGCGTCGTGCGCCTCCTGCGGGTAGCGCGCCTCCTCGTCGACCGCGGCGGCGTACGGCGCGATCTTGTCCTCGGCGACGGCGCGCACGGCCTCGCGGATGGCCAGGTGGTCCTCGGTGAGGGTGAAGAGGGGGAAGTCGGCTGCGCTGCTCACAGCGCCAGATGTTACCTGCGGGTACGGCGGCGTACGGCGCGCCTCAGCGCGGTAGGCCGAAGGTCACACCGGCGAGCTCCTCGACCTGGTCGAAGAGGGCGTTCTGGACGGCCGCGTCGTGCGAGGCGTCGGTCGAGCCGACCACCCGCGGCGCGCCCGTCATCTCGGCCGGTCCCCCCGGGCCGACGTACGAGCCGCCCGGCAGGTCCGGGTCGGTGGCCGCCATGAGGGTCGGCCAGGCTCCGGCCTCGGCGCTCTGGATGCCGATCCCCGTGCGCGCCACCAGGTCCTGCAGGCCCTTGTTGAGGCGGGCGAACGGACCGGCGGCGTGCTGCTGGAGGTTGGTCGAGGAGTAGCCCGGGTGCGCGGCCACCGACCGCACCGACGACCCGGCCAGCGTGAGGCGCCGCTGCAGCTCGTAGGCGAGCATGAGGTCCGCGAGCTTGCTCTGCCCGTACGCGCTCCACCGCCGGTAGCGCCGGTGCTCCCAGTTGAGGTCGGCCAGGTCGATGCTGCCGAACCGGTGCATCATCGAGCTCAGCCACACCACGCGGTCGGTCACCTGCGGCAGCAGCCGCGCCGTGAGCGCGGCGTGGCCGACGACGTTGGTGCCGAGCTGGCTCTCGAAGCCGTCGACGGTCCGCGAGAGGGGCGGCGCCATGACCCCGGCGTTGAGGACGAGGACGTCGACCTCGCCGTCCAGCCCGTCGGCGAAGTCCCGGACCGACGCCAGGTCGGCCAGGTCGAGGGCGCGGACCTCCGCCGCGCCCCCCACCTGCTCGCGCGCCACCTCGCCCCGCCGCGGGTCGCGGCAGGCCAGGACGACGCGAGCGCCCCTGCCGGAGAGGACCTTCGAGGCCTCCAGGCCGATGCCTGAGTTGGCGCCGGTGACGACGACGGTGCGCCCGGTCTGGTCCGGGACGGCGTCGATCGACCAGGACCGGGTGCCCGTCGCCACGTCAGCCGCGCAGCTCGGGGACGACGGTGCGCTCGAACAGCTCGATGCCGGAGGTGTCGTACGCCGCCTCGGTGAAGTAGGTGATGGCGTAGGTCATCCCCTTGTCCTGCAACGCCGTGAGCGACTCGACGATCTGCTCCGGGGTGCCGACGGCGGGGCCGGTGCGCAGCCCCTCGACCTGCCCGTCGACGACGTCCTGCGGGATGCCGGCCTTGAGGTAGTGGTCGCGCGTCCAGTCGATCCGGTCCTGCACGTCCTTCTCGGTCTCGCCGATGACGACGTTGTAGTTGGCCGAGCGCACGATCGAGCCGAAGTCGCGACCGAGGTCCCGGCAGTGGCCCTCGAGGACCTCGCTCTTGTGCACGAACCCCTCGAGGGAGCCGTCGAAGTTCGTGTAGTCGCCGTACTCCGCCGCGATCTTGAGCGTCACCTTCTCGCCGCCGCCGGCCACCCACATGGGGATGCCGTTGTCGCTCGAGCCCGGGGACGACGTGCCCTGCAGCGGCCGCGGCGAGCAGATCGCGCCGTCGACCGTGTAGTACTTGCCCGCATGCGTCGCGCTCCCCTGCGTCCACATCTGCCGGAAGATCTCGACGCCGTCGCGCAGCGCGCCGAGCCGGTCACCGGCCTTCGGGAAGCCGTAGCCGTAGGCGCGCCACTCGTGCTCGTACCAGCCCGCGCCGATGCCCATCTCGACCCGGCCGCCGCTGACGACGTCGATCGTCGCGGCGACCTTGGCCAGGTAGGCGGGGTTGCGGTACGCCATGCAGGTGCACATCTGGCCCAGGCGCACCCGGGAGGTCGCGGCGCCGTACGCCGCCATGAGCGACCACGCCTCGTGCGTCGCCTCCTGCGAGGGGACCGGGACGGTGTGGAAGTGGTCGTAGACCCAGATCGACTCCCAGTCGGGGTTCTCGTCGGCGCGGGTGGCCAGACCGAGCATGGTGCCCCAGTGCTGGGACGGGTCGATGCCGACGAGGTCGTGCCGCCAGCCCTGGGGGATGAAGAGACCGAAACGCAAGGGGTGTCGCCTTCTCTCACACTGTGTGGGGTGCGCCCGGTGGGGGCCGCGTCCCTCACCCTACGAGCGCGCCGGACCCCCGGCACCCGTGCGCCGCTCGCGCAGCGCCGCGCCCTTGGCGTGCGCCCGGTCGCGCAGGTCGGCCTGGAAGGCGACCATCGCCTCGCGCAGGCGTCTCGCGTCCTCGCCCTCCCCCGCGCCGAGGATCCGGGCGGCGAGCAGGCCGGCGTTCCGCGCCCCGCCGACCGAGACGGTCGCGACCGGCACCCCGGCCGGCATCTGGACGATGGAGAGCAGCGAGTCCATCCCGTCGAGGTACCTCAGCGGCACGGGGACACCGATGACCGGCAGCGGCGTCACCGCGGCGAGCATCCCGGGCAGGTGCGCGGCGCCGCCGGCGCCGGCGACGATGACGCGCAGGCCGCGCTCGGCGGCCTGCTGGCCGTAGGCGAGCATCTCCTGCGGCATCCGGTGCGCCGAGACGACGTCGGCCTCGTAGGGCACGCCGAGCTCGTCGAGCGCGAGCGCGGCCTGCTCCATGACGGGCCAGTCGCTGTCGCTGCCCATGACGATGCCGACGAGCGGCTGGGGGTCACTCACGGACGGTCCCTCTCAGGTAGTGGGCGGCGTGGGTCGCCCGCTCGCGGGCGGCGGCGAGGCCGTCCGCGTCGGCGGTGGACACGTTGACGTGCCCGATCTTGCGGCCGGGCCGCACGCCCTTGCCGTAGAGGTGCACCTTGACCCCGGGGTCGCGGGCCATGACGTGGCGGTAGGCGGGGTACAGCTCCTCGTCGCCCGGCTGGTCGCCGCCGAGGACGTTGGCCATGACGGTCCACGCCGAGCGCGCCGACGGGTCGCCGAGCGGCAGGTCGAGCACCGCCCGCACGTGCTGCTCGAACTGGCCGGTCACCGCGCCGTCCATGCTCCAGTGCCCGCTGTTGTGCGGCCGCATCGCCAGCTCGTTGACGACGTACGACGCCCCGTCGCCCCCCTGCTCACCCGGCGCGCCCGGCACCTCGAACAGCTCGACGGCGAGGACGCCGGTGACCCCGAGCTCGCCCGCGATCCGCAGCCCGGTCTCGGTGGCCCGGGCGGCGAGGTCGCCGTCGAGGCCCGGCGCGGGCGCGAGGACCTCGGTGCAGATGCCGTCGACCTGCACGGTCTCGACGACCGGCCACGCCGCGGCCTGCCCGCTGGGGCTGCGCGCGACGAGGACGGCCAGCTCGCGGGTGAAGGCGACCTTCTCCTCGAGCAGCACACCGCCCTCGAGCGGGCCCGGGCGCCCGGCCTCCTGCAACCAGTCGGACAGCTCGTCGACCCGGTCCGGGCCGTCGACCACCCGCACGCCCTTGCCGTCGTACCCGCCGCGCGGGGTCTTGGCGACGACCGGCCAGCCGACCTCGTCACCGAACGCTCGGACCGCGTCCGCGTCGTGCGCCGCGGCCCACCGGGGGCAGGGCAGCCCGAGGGTGGTGAGCCGCTCGCGCATGGCGAGCTTGTCCTGGGCGAAGCGCAGCGCCTGCGGGCTCGGGTGCAGCGCGACGCCGTCCGCGACGAGCGCGTCGAGGACGTCCGGCGGCACGTGCTCGTGGTCGAAGGTGACGACGTCGCAGGTGCGCGCGAAGGCGCGCACCGCCTCGACGTCGCGGTGGTCGCCCACCGGCGCGGAGGGGATGACGAGCGCCGCGGCGGCGTCGGGCGCCTCGGCCAGCACGGACAGCTGGACGCCGAGCTCGACGGCGGGGCCCTGCATCATCCGGGCGAGCTGGCCGCCACCGATGACGCCGACGACGGGGAAACCACCGGGTGCGCGTTGAGGTCCAGCCACGGCCAGCCAGCCTATCGACCGGTGCGGCCCGCGCCCGCGCGCGGTGGTGTCGGAGGCACCCCCGCGGCGGCACGGACGGCGGCGAAGGTCCACACCTTGTTGAGCACGAAGGAGAGCGGGGTCACGACGACGATGACGACGAGCTGGGCCCAGTAGAGGCGGGTGCGCAGTCCGGTCGAGTCGTCGAGGACGTGGGTGGGGAGGTGGACCGGCGACTCGGGGTGCATGAGCAGCGTGAGGAGGACGAGCCCCACCAGCTGCCCGGCGAAGCCGATGAGCAGGAAGGGGCCGTACTCCCGGCGCCAGCCACGGTGGTGGGCGCTGCGGAAGGTCCACGACCGGTTGAGCTGGAAGTTCCAGAGGTTGGCCGCGAGGAACGCGAGCGTGGAGTACAGGTGGTACCACCGCACGCTGTACCGGGTGGGGGGCAGGGCCACGAGCGCATCGTCCACCGGCGGGCCGAGCCGTCGCAGGACGACGAGCACGAGCAGGTTGACGACGACGCCGGTCAGACCGACGAGCGCGAAACGGGTGAGGAGCACCCAGTTGCGGCGGTGCCGCACGAAGAGGTAGTCACGCAGCCGCCGCACCGGGACAGCGTAACGACGCCGTCCGGGCGAGGCGCTCAGCGCTGCTCGGCCTCGGAGAGGAAGAGCGCGAAGCGGGCGGGCTGGGTGGCGACGAGGTCGAGCCGGCCGCCGTTGGACTCGGCGAGGTCGCGGGCCAGCGCCAGACCGAGTCCGGTCGAGCTGCCCTTCCCGCTGCTGACCGACCGCTCGAAGATGTGCGGGGCGATCGCGGCCGGCACGCCGTCGCCCTGGTCGCTCACCTCGATGACGACCGACGGCCCGCTGCGCCGGGCCTGGACGTCGACGGTGCCGCGGCCGTGGACGAGCGAGTTCTCCAGCAGCGTGCTCAGCACCTGGCTGAGGGCCACCGGCGTCGCCTTGACGACGAGGCCGCGCTCGCCGTGGACGCGCACGCTGCGCCGCGCCTGCTCGAAGGCCGGCTGCCACTCGCGCTGGAGCGCGGCGATGACCGAGTCGAGCGAGACCTCGGGCCGCGGGGCGTCGTTCCCCCGCCGGGAGCGCATGAGCAGGTCGTCGACGACCTTGGTCAGCCGCTCGACCTGGTCGATGGCGATCGTCGCCTCCTCCTTGACCACGCCCGGGTCGTCGGTCTCGGAGATCTCCTCGAGCCGCATGAGCAGGGCCGTGAGCGGGGTGCGCAGCTGGTGCGAGGCGTCCGAGGCGAAGTCGCGCTCGGCGGCCAGCGACTTGCGCCCGTCGCGGGCGCTGCGCACGAGCACCGCGGACACGCGGTCGATCTCGGGCACGCCCGAGTCGACGGCATCGAGGTCGGTGCGGCCCTGGGCCAGCCGCTCCGCCGCCTCGGCGAGCCGCTCGAGCGGTCGGACGACGTCGGCGACCCACCGCTGGGTGACGACGGAGGCGGCGAGCAGCGCGAGCAGGACGAGGGCGAGCAGGGCGGCCGGTCCCCACACCCCGACCAGCCCGAGGTCGAGCCAGCCGGACACGAGCGAGCGGCCCGGGCCCTGGGCCCAGACCAGCGCGGCCGCGGTGGGCACGGCCACGACGAGCGCCGCGAGCCCCGCCCCCACGAGGACGGAGCGGACGAGCAGCGGGCGCACGTCAGCCCTCGGGGCGCTCGAACCGGAAGCCGACGCCGCGCACGGTGGAGATGTACTGCGGTTGCGCCGCGTCGTCACCGAGCTTGCGGCGCAGGACGCTGATGTGCATGTCGAGGGTCTTGGTCGAGCCGAACCAGGCGGTCTCCCAGATCTCGCGCATCAGCTGCTCGCGCGAGACGACCTTGCCCTGCTCGCGCACGAGCACCCGCAGCAGGTCGAACTCCTTGGCCGTCAGGTGCAGCTCCTCGTCCTTGAACCAGGCCCGGCGCCCCTCCGGGTCGATCCGCAGCAGGTCGCTGGCCGGCGCGCTCTCGGCGGGGTTGCGGCGCAGCAGCGCCCGCACCCGGGCGAGCAGCTCGGCGAGCCGGAACGGCTTGGTGACGTAGTCGTCGGCGCCGGCGTCGAGCCCGACGACGGTGTCGACCTCGTCGGCGCGGGCCGTGAGGATGAGGACGGGGACGGTGCGCCCGTCGGCGCGGATCCGGCGGCACACCTCGAGGCCGTCGACGAAGGGCAGGCCGAGGTCGAGGACGACGAGGTCGGGGTTCTCGCGGGCCCCCTCGAGGGCGGCGCGCCCGTCGGGACGGACGTCGACGTCGTACCCCTCGCGGCGCAGCGCCCGGGCCAGCGGCTCGGAGATCGCCGGGTCGTCCTCGGCGAGCAGCACGCGCGTCATGCCGCCGATGCTAGGGGACGGACGGGGGCGAAGGGGACGTCGCCCCGCCGGGGGCCCCGCCACCCGCCTCGGGTCCGAGGGTGCGCGTCTCGACGCTGGAGCGCAGCAGGACGTACGGCTTGACCTCCCCGACCCCCCGCAGCGCCCGCCGGCGCAGGGGACGCAGGGCGAACCCGGAGACGCTGTCGAGCTCCGCGGCCATCCGGCTGTCGACGACGACGGCCGACGGGTGCGCGATGGCGGTCAGCCGCGACGCCCGGTTGACCGTCGTGCCGAAGATGTCGCCGAGCCGGGACAGGACGGGGCCGGCGGCCATCCCCACCCGCACCTCGGGCAGCACCTCGTCGCCGGTCATCGCGTCGACGAGGTCGAGCGCGGTGGCCGCGGCCGGGGCCGCCTCGCGGTTGGAGAAGAGGATCTCGTCGCCGACGGTCTTGATGATCCGCCCGCCGTGCGCGGTGACGATGTCGGAGGTGAGGATCTCGAACCGCTTGACCAGCTCGGCGAGCTGCCGCTCGGACAGCCGGCGGACCACCGAGGTGAAGCTCACCAGGTCGGCGAAGCCGATGTGCCGCCACATCCCGTGCTCGTCGACGCTGGGCTCGGCGTCCTGGATCATGCGCGAGATGGCGTCGGTGAGGTGGCGGCGCCAGGCGTAGACGAGCAGCGGCTCGAGCTCGTCGACGAGGTCGACCAGCCGGACGGCGACGGCCTTGGCCGTCGCGACGTCGGGGACGGCGAGCGGGCCGGTGCCCAGGGCCGCGTCGGCGGGGTCGAGGTCCTCGTCGTCGCCGGCGATGGACTCGGCGACGAGCTGCACCTGCCAGGCGGCGAGCCGGTCGGCGGTGCGGGCGAAGGCGCGGGTGTGGGCGAGGACGGTCGTCTCGTCCATGTCGCCCTCGCGCACCATCCGGGCGACGCTGCGCAGCGCGTAGACGTCGGCCTCGGTGAAGACGGGGTCGTCGTTGGTGACGACGGGGAAGCCCAGCGCGTGCCACAGCTTGCGCGCGCTGAGCAGCGAGACCTCGGCGCCGGCGGAGACGTCGCGGCGACCGAGGCTGCGGGGGCGCCCGAGCAGCGCGGCGGCGATGTCGTCCGGGTCCGGGTCGGGCGCGAGGGCGTCGGAGGGCCGCGGCCGGCGGCCGGAGCGGCTGCCCGGGGGCTCGTCGGTCACGGCCCCACCGGCTCGCGGCGGGCGTGGACGACGTCGCCGGCCGCCCACGCGCCCCGCTCCCCCGCCGCCGTCTCCAGGACGAGCCGGCCGTCGTCGTCGAGGTCGACGGCGGTGCCGACGACGTCGGGGGCGCCGGTCCGCTGCAGGCGCACCTCCCGCCCGAGGGTGTCGCACGCGCCGCGGTACGACGCCCGCGCCGCGGCGGCCGCGTCGCCGCCCGCCACGAGCGCGTCGACGGCCACCGCGAGGTGGCGCAGGACCGCGCCGGCGAGCGCCGTCGGGTCGACCGACCCGGCGCCCGCGAGGGCGAGCGACGTGGCGGTGGGCACCGGCAGCGCGTCGCTCCCCTGGGTGAGGTTGACGCCGATCCCCACGACGACGACCGGCGCGCGGCCCGGGGCGCTCCCGAGCTCGCAGAGCACCCCGCACACCTTGCGGTCCTCGTCGGCCGGCAGCAGGACGTCGTTGGGCCACTTGAGCACGGCCCGCACCCCGGCGACCTCGCGGACCGCGCGGGCCACGGCGAGGCCGGCGAGCAGCGGGAGCCAGCCGGTCCCCGTCGCCGGGACCGGCACGGTGGCCGACAGCAGGAGCGAGGCGCCGACCGGCGACTCCCAGCCGCGGTCGAGCCGGCCGCGGCCGGCGCTCTGGTGGTCGGCGAGGACGACGAGCCCGGGCCGGGCCAGCTCGAGGGCGCGTCGGTTCGTCGACGGCAGGCTCGCGTGGTGCTCCACGTCGACCCACCGCACGGACCCCCCGGCGGTCGTCGGGGGGTGCGTGACGAAGGACGCACGCAGGGCGTCGACGTCGACCAGGTCAGCCACGAGACCCAAGGCTAGAGTCACGGCCATGACGCAGGTCGACACGCTCTCCGACGACGCGCCCGACCAGGCCCCCGAGGCCCCCGAGGCCCCCGACCTGGCCACGACCGCCGGCAAGCTCGCGGACCTCAAGCGGCGGGTCGCCGAGGTCGCCCACGCGGGCTCCGAGCGCGCCGTCGAGAAGCAGCACGCGCGGGGCAAGAGGACCGCGCGGGAGCGGATCGAGATGCTCCTCGACGAGGGCACCTTCATCGAGATGGACAAGTACGCGCGGCACCGCTCGTACGCCTTCGGCCAGGAGCGCAACCGCCCGTACGGCGACGGCGTCGTCACCGGCTACGGCACGGTCGACGGCCGCCAGGTGGCCGTGTTCGCGCAGGACTTCACCGTCTTCGGCGGGTCGCTCGGCGAGGTCTTCGGCGAGAAGATCTGCAAGGTCATGGACTTCGCCATGAAGATCGGCTGCCCCGTCATCGGGCTCAACGACTCGGGCGGCGCGCGGATCCAGGAGGGCGTCGTCGCGCTCGGTCTGTACGCCGAGATCTTCCGGCGCAACGTGCACGCCTCCGGCGTCGTCCCGCAGATCTCGATCGTCATGGGTCCGTGCGCCGGTGGGGCGGTCTACTCGCCGGCCATCACCGACTTCACCGTCATGGTCGACCAGACGTCGCACATGTTCATCACCGGACCCGACGTCATCAAGACGGTCACCGGCGAGGTCGTGACGATGGAGGAGCTCGGCGGCGCGCTGACCCACAACACGAAGTCCGGGGTCGCGCACTACATGGGCAGCGACGAGCAGGACGCGATCGACTACGTCAAGGCGCTGCTGTCCTACCTGCCGTCGAACAACCTCGAGGAGCCGCCGTCGTACGGCGAGCAGGACGGCGACCTCGCGGTGACCGACGACGACCTGTTCCTCGACACCGTCATCCCCGA